>JAZQRF010000328.1:0-6722 GCA_045629485.1 Pelobium sp.
ATAAGCTGGTGCATTGTGGCACATCTGGTATCCTGGCCAAAGTAAACTGGTTCCAATCTTATTTCCATCTATATCTCTGGCTATACCATTATCTTCAAACTTAGGCAGCATAGGATCGTCTATGGATACGTGGTTATATTCCTGTTCCCAGTTTCCACCACCTACAAATACTCCTTTATTGGTAAAAAAACCATCCCAATTAAGATAAACTCCATTATGCCCAGCTAATGCGTCTGGATTTAATGCTTCCATAAGAAGTGCTCTGTTGTCACATAATTGCTCGGCCGTTCTTGACGATTGAAAATAATTTTGGGGATTCCACCATTTATAATCTTCCCGAAACAAGCGGAATTCATCCGCATAGTATAAACAAGGATACTTCTTTACTGAAGTTGCATAAACCAAGCAACGAACCTTACGCTGCTCGCCGCTTTTAAAAGAAACTGTTGCCTTTGCCCAATCCCCCCGTATAATCTCCACTTGCTTTTTGGCAATAACGTTATCTTTTAAATCAAGTACAGCAGCCCATACTTGCATGGTGTCTTCTTGCTTTGTTCCAAAATAGGAACCGCCAGGAACATGAATCAATACTTCGAAAGTATAATCGGCAAACGGATCCAATACAGACGTTAAACCAGCTCCACTATCTGGTCCTTCCTGTCTGATTAATACGCCGCCGTTACCACGTACATTTCTGCTTGTAAGCCAACGAATAATTGCCTTTTCCCATGGTAAAATGCCGTTTTCTGCAGCAGTATATACCCCAGCATTTTTTCCTCCTGCCGAGGCAGCTGGCATGGCAACTACCACTATGTCTCTTACCCAATCTGAAGCTGCCTGGTTCAGTTGTTTTTCTTCTATTCTCTTATCTCTTTCCAAATTTTTATCCTTATCAGTCTCGGATAAAGACATCTTACCTGTTACGGTAAGAGGAAAAATCATACCTGCAAATACGCTGGCACCCCATTGCAGGGATTCTCTTCTCGTTATTCCTTTTTTATTCTTATTCTTATCCATGCACTTATTTTATCAAATAATAAAAAACTGAATATCCCATGGTTGCTGAAAATTTACAGGCTGACCCACCTCGTGTAGCAAACCCGTATTTTGATCAATACTAAACTTATCTATCTGATTAGAATCGCGTGAAGACACAAATAACCATTTCCCTGTTGGATCTATATTAAAATGTCGGGGATGTTTTCCGGTAGGGTAATGTTGTAAAGGCGATAGTTTGCCAGAAACTTCATCTCTTCTAAAAACTGCTACGCCATCAATCGTTCCTTTTCCTGTAGACCGGTTGGTTACATAAACATATTTTTGATTAGGATGTAACCTGATTTCTGAAGCCATTTGATTTTCAAAACTGCCATTTGCCGCTTCCGGCAAAGTTGATATAACTTGTAAAGGCTCTAACAATTTATCTGAAGCAGTATATGCATATACAGAAATGGTATTATGGAGTTCATTAATAATGTATAGATTGTTTCCATCATTACTAAAACGCATAATACGTGGGCCGGCACCTAAATGTATAGAAGTTTGAGAAGCACCAATTTCAACAAGGTCTCCACTCTCATAGTTTAATTTATAGGCTGATATTTGGTCTGTTCCCAAATCACTTATAAAAACCACATCATCTTTAGGATGCTTGATAACGCAATGTGGATGAGATTTGATTTGCCTTACCGGATTAGTACCTGTTCCTTCAAATCGGTGCATTTTGCTCGTAAGCATTAACGAACCGTCTTTTTTAATCCTTAAAACAGATACCGCTGCACTAGAAAAACTTGCTTGAAACAAAAACTGCCCATCTAAAGATGGAGTAATAAATGTAGGCAAGCCTGCACCAGTCGGTTGTTCGTTTAACTGTTTTAAAGAACCTTTATCGGTATTAATAAGATAAGCGTTAATACAACCCTGATTATGTGATGGTTCCCCCGCTATTCCAACAGCATAGAGACAAGAAAGCTGTGGATGCGGTGCCATAAGTCCTGCTCTTTCTAAGCTTGCAACTTTAACAAAAGTTCCTACCTCACCGCTATCGTTATCTAATTCTGCATAGTAAATTCCGCTACCATCTGATCCTTCGTAAGTACTCACATATAAAAATGATTTATCTCTCATGTCTTATAACATTTACCTAATAACTACCTTAATTGACTGATTGAATATTATTAAAATGTGATGCTATGATATCAGAAACCATTTTACCGGTATCTTCATCTAAATCTTTAAAAGGAAGAGTCATGGTGCGATGACAAATACTTTTTTGCTCCAATATGTATTTTAGTACCTGGATAGACGAAGTGCTTCCGCTGCCCATAGTGTAGATACTTCTCCAGTTTAAAAGAAAATCTTCCAATCTGGATATTTCATTTAAATCCTGATTTTTTATAGCTTGATAAAAGTTTGCTATATGTTTAGGAATTATGTTCGCTCCACCTAATACTCCTCCATCTGCTCCTATTTCCATAGATTTAACCAGAAGCTCTTCAGCGCCTGTTAAGACTGTCCAATCTGGACGTGTTTTTGTTATCTGAAGTACTTCCTGAAAATATTTCCAGTCTTTTGAACTATCCTTAAATCCTATAATTCCCTTTTCATCTGTCAGCCTTTGTATGGTTTCTATATCAAAACTGGTTTTAGTTAATCTTGGGATATTATATAAAATGACTGGAAGCGGTGAACCCTCGACTATGTATTGTACATAATCTACCAACTCATCTTGTGTTAAAGGAAAATATGACGGCGGCGCTATAACTACGGCATCAGCACCATTATCGGCTGCTAAATAGCTCAATTTCAAGCTTTCTTCGGGTGATGTATCCGTAATTCCTACCAAATTTTTTATTCTTCCCTGAAGAAATTTGCTTGTCTTAACAATCAGATCATTTTTGATGTTACTATTTAAGCAAGGGCCCTCGCCTGTTGTTCCCAGAATAAACAAAGAGTCAACTCCTCCCTTAACTACATAATCGATTAAACGGGCCAAACCTCTCTCGTCTAAGGCGGTTTTATCTTTTAATGGTGTAATTAAAGGAACAATAACGCCTTCTATATCTTTTTTCATTACTTATATATTGTTATTGATTTCTTCCTCTTTCTCAAATCTAGATTCCCATATATAACCTTGGATTTTATCGCCGTCTGGTTGAGGCCAAAACAAACTAAACACTAAACCAATTATGTAGCAACTGATTACTCCTATTAAAGCATACCATAGGAAAGAGATGTCTGTGGTGAACACCACCATTAAAGAAATTAGGGTTCCTGAAACCCAACCAATAATTGCTCCCTGGGAATTAGCTCTTGGGGATAGCATCCCTAATAAAAACAGCCCCAATAACGGCCCGCCCAATAAACCGAAAATTCTAACTGGAGCTTCCAAAAGAGATCCAAACCGACCGGCATAAAATGCAATTATGGTAATAACAGCTCCATATAATACTGTCATGATACGAGCATACCTAAGCTTCTTTGCTTCGTCCAATTCCTTTTTAGAATAGGGTCCAACTAAATCCACTAAAGACACTGTGGTCATAGAATTAACGCCTGAAGAGATACTAGACATTGATGCTGCAGCTATACCTGCAATGATTAACCCGGCAAAACCCTGTGGCATTTCATTTACAACGAAAAAAGGAAGAATCTGATCTACATTTAATAGGTTTCCGGAAGACATTGGATCAAAACCAATTCCTTGGTAAAAGCAATAAATAACTAGCCCTGTGAAGTAAAAAAGAAATGCACATGGAACCCATACAAAAGCTTTGATCCACATAGACCTTTTGGCTGTACTTAAATCTTTTGCTGTCATATATCGCTGGATAGAGGTTTGATCTGTAGCCAGCAATACAAGGTTATGTGCAGATCCACCTAAGATAACACCCCAAACTGTTACTCTTATAGCAGGATCTAAACTAAAATCAAAAGAGATATGACCACTTTCAAGTCCGGTTGCCCATACTCCGCTCAGACCACCTTCTGTTCCTCCAACAGCAACTACTAAAATGGCGAGAAGTCCTCCCATCAATACAATAAACTGAAGTACATCACCCCATATCACTGCCTTCATGCCACCTAAAGTGGTGTAAAATGTAGTGATACAACCCATTGCTAGTACCAAGACCCATAGAGGAAAGCCAGTGACATGTTCTAATGCCAGAGCTGGAGCATATATCACAAGCGAAAGCCATAATAAAGTTCTGCTTAAGAAAATTACAGCAATAGTGGTACGTAGCTTACCTGTAAACCTAGCCTCCAAATACTGGTAAGCACTAAATAGCTTTACCCTATGGAAGAATGGCATAAATAATGAATTTACAATTGGTGTAGTAACAAAAGAGGTAAAGGCCAATAAGGAGTAGCCCATACCGTTAGAGTAAACTTCGGCCGGAAATCCTAAAAAACTAATTCCAGAAAAGACACTCACCATTACTGTAATAGCCACAACCAGCGATTTCATACTCTTACCAGCCATGAGATACTCTTTAATATCATTTTGACCTTTGGAGAAATACAGCCCTATAGCTATGGTAATTAACAGATAAATAATAAAGATTCCGTAATCAATCCATCCCAGATGATTTGCGGCATGTGTTACCAAATTAGTTTCCATCTTTAGCAGTATTTCGTGTGAACCATTCTTTTGCTCCCTGCGGTCTTATGGCTGTTAAATCGCCTCTATAATGGCGAAGCGGGTGTGGTTTGTGAGGATATTTCTCTATTCCTTTCTCATTTAATTCGATTCCAATCCCAGGTTTATTAGGGATAATCATTTCTCCGGCCTCTACAAAAATTTCTTCATCGCTAAGCTCTGTTCTCCATGGAACATCATTTATCATGGTTTCTAATAAATAAAAATTAGGCGTACTTGCAGCTATATGAAGTGTTACTGCATTTGTTAATGGTCCCATTGGATTGTGCGGACAAAAACCTATTCCACTGGCCTCTGCCATACTAGCAATAGCTCGCATATCAACAATACCTACCTTACTGGCATCTGGTTGGATAAAATCAGCATAGCCATGTTTTATAAAATCCATTGCCTGGTATTTATTGTAAATGCGCTCTCCGGTAGCAAGTGGTACATTTATTTTACGTCGCAGCTCGGGCATGGCATATTGCAGCTCCGGAAACAAAGGTTCCTCTATCCACACCACATTAAATTCTTCTAATCCTTTTGCAATTCGCAGCGCACTCTCCAGATTGAAACGCCCGTGACATTCTATCAGTAAATCAATGTCTTTACCTACAGCTTCGCGTACTGCTGCTACACATGCTAAGGAGTTATCCAAATCTTTGGTACTAATATCTCTATAGCAACTGCCAAAAGGATCCCACTTTAGTGCTTTCCACCCATCTTTTACAGCAGCTTTCGATTTTGCAGCAAATTCTTCGGCAGTTTTAGCACCTACAAACCATGCATTTGCGTAGCATGCTACTTTATCTCTATTTTTTCCTCCTAAAAGTTGCCAGATTGGTTCGCCCAATAGCTTACCCTTAATATCCCATAAGGCCATATCTATTCCGGAAAGTGCGCTACTTAGCACCGGACCACCACGCCAAAATGAATCTCTATTTAAATCATGAAGAATCTTATCAATATTTCTGGGATCAAGGCCAACTAATTTTCTTTCGAGATCTTTAAACATGCCGACTATCGAGTTTTCAAATTGACCGATAGATGATTCGCCATATCCTGATATTCCACTATCTGTTTCTATTTTAACAAATGCGAAATTTGTTCTGTAGGCATCGCAAAGCCAGGTTTTTATATTTGTAATTTTCATTTAAATAAAAATATTTCTTAAGGTGACGAGCTAAAAAAAGGCAAAAGCTTAGCTACAGCCCTCTAAAAAAGAGCTTCATCCAGTTAAATTAATTAGGTTTATATGTATTTTATTGTGCTATTTCAACATACTTATTAAGACAAAACAAATCTTCCTCCGTTAACAAAAATGGTTTCCCCAGTAATAAAATCAGAGTCGATAAGAAACGCTACTGCTTTTACTACATCTTGAGGAGTTCCTCCACGACCTATAGGAACTGAATTGGCATATTGAGCCATCTTTTCTTTTCCCCAGCGCCTCTCCATAACTTCTGTTTCTATATAATCAGGGGCAACAATATTTGCTGTAATACCTAAGGTCATTCCACGACGAGCGAAAGATCGTGTTAAACCCTGCATCCCAGATTTGGCGGTACTATAAGCGATCCAGTCATCTTCTGCTTTACCTGAATAAGCCTGAATTGAAGAAATATTAATTATGCGCCCGAATCTTTGCTTCTCCATAAGATCAAAACAAGCTAGCGAACATAAATAAGCGCCTTTTAGATTTACATTTAAAACGCAATCCCACCACTGATCGTGAGATAATGATTGGGGACGAGGTGGTTCTGCTCTCGCATTGTTTATCAAAATATCAATGCGGCCGTATTGATCGAATATATCTTTCACCATCACATTAACCGATTCAACATCAGAGACATCAGCACAAGCCACAAGAGCTTTTCCATTCATAGCCTCTATTTCAGCTACTACTCTGCTTGCTCTTTCCCTATCAACATCATTCACAAAAACAATTATACCCTGCTTAGCCAAATGAATAGCTAGTGCCCTACCAACTCCTTGTCCCGAGCCTGTAACCAAAGCTATATTTTCACTTAATTTTATATCGTTTTGAAGCATTTTAAATCTCTGTTTATTAAAAAGCTAG
>JAZQRF010000329.1:0-38305 GCA_045629485.1 Pelobium sp.
GTCCCTTTTATCACCAAATTCCAGTCTCTGCTGATGATCGTTCCCTCTTTAATTACAGTCCACCTTCGCCGTTTCACACATAAGGCCACTTTTTGGCCTCGAATGGGAAAGTCCTGAATACCAATCTGAGGATAGAAACCTCTGGATTCCAGTTCATGCTTCTGGTAGCCAGTTGGTGCGATGTTCTTTTCTTCAAGGTAAATATTAAGGACATGGGAATCTTTTTCAACCTTGGTTAATTCAAAATAATCCAAAATGCCTTCGGGCAATAAAAAACTTATTAATGTGTCTGTGACCTGGTTCAAAATAGTAGCAGCTGATAATCCTAATTTCTATACTGCAAAAGAAAGAATTTATTTACTTCCCCCCAAGAATTCCGCTTGATCCAAGAATCCAATGAGTGAATACAGGAAAGGGTAAAGTATGATTGAATAGGTGCCTGCGTTAAGGATAGCAGCGGATACCGGCTCGGTGGCTAAGGCCTCACCTGGGGCTACGGGATAGGTTGTGCAGTATGAGCGGATAGCCTGACCTTTGGGAACGCCCAAAAGATTAATCTATTTTGTTCCTTATAGTAGGTTAGGAGGGGCTTAATCATCCCCATTCTCTCCTTTTGGAGAGAGGGTATGATGAGTTAAAAATTAGGTTTTAAAACATATTTTTCATAGAATCTGAATATATGCTCGGCAGCTTCTTCGGCTGTATCTACGAGTCTAAACAGATTTAGGTCTTCAGGACTGATGTTTTTTTCTTTTTCCAGCATGGTGTTCTTGATCCAATCAATTAATCCTGACCAATATTCTTTGCCTACTAACACTATAGGGAAACGAGCAATTTTCCCGGTTTGAATTAACGTCATCGCTTCGAACAATTCGTCCATAGTTCCAAAGCCACCGGGCAGGACTATATATCCCTGTGAGTATTTCATAAACATCACCTTACGAATAAAGAAATAGTCGAATTCAAGTAGCTTATCTCTATCTATATAGCGGTTATGAAATTGTTCGAATGGTAATTCTATGTTTAGACCTACAGATTTTCCACCAGCTTCGTAAGCTCCCTTATTCCCAGCTTCCATTATACCGGGACCCCCACCAGTAATCACTCCATATCCTCTTTCTGTTAATAATTTTCCGGTTTCGACCGCGATATTATAAAATTGACTATTAATTTCTGTACGGGCTGACCCAAAAATTGACACACATGGCCCAATCTTAGCTAGTTTTTCAAAGCCATCGACAAATTCGGCCATTATTTTGAAGATTTGCCAGGAGTCTGTTACTTTAATTTCCTGCCAAGTTTTGTTTTCAAATGCACTTCTTATTTTCTCTTCACTACTACTCATCATATAAATATCTGATTATTCTTGTTAAGGATTAAATTTGTACGAATGTTCTATATGGGCTGTCTTTAATCAATTAACAATTCTTTCGGTCGCTATTTAGCATTAAATTTTTAATTTAGCAAAATGAATTTTTCCTCTAAGCTATTAGAGAAAGCAGTTAATGAGTTTGGTGATTTACCTGGAATAGGTAAGAAAACAGCTCTTAGATTGGTTTTACATCTTTTAAAAAAGGATACTAAGGAAGTTGAGACTTTTAGTAATAGCATTCTTATTTTAAAAAATAACATACGGTATTGTAAATTCTGTCATAATATTTCGGATGAAGAGATATGTGAGATTTGTTTATCGAATAAAAGAGACCGAACAATTATTTGTGTGGTAGAAGATACAAGAGATGTAATGGCAATAGAGAATACTCATCAATACAATGGGTTATACCATGTTTTAAATGGTTTAATTTCTCCTATGGATGGTATTGGGCCTTCAGACCTAACTATAGAATCTCTTTTGAGGAGACTTGAGGGTGAGGAGGTTAAGGAAATTATTTTTGCGTTGAGTGCTAATATGGAAGGCGATACAACTATATTTTATTTACACAAACGACTGAAAGATTTCGATATAAAAATGAGTACCATTGCCAGAGGTATTGCTTTTGGAGGAGAGATAGAATATGCGGATGAAATTACTTTAGGAAGGTCTATAGCTACAAGAGTACCTTATGAAAATACTTTAAACAGGTAAAGCTTGTCTGCTATCCATGTGTTTTCCAGGAATTCTATCAACCATGTAAGCAAAATAGAATAGCTAAGATTGCTTTCTAATTTTACAAGAATGTATTTAATATTTAATAAATGAGTTTCCAAAATAAGGTAGTTGTAATAACAGGAGCTTCCAGCGGAATAGGCAAAGCGTTGGCAGAAGAATTTGCAAAGCGGGGTGCTAATGTTGTTTTAGGGGCCAGGCAATATGTTAAACTTTGTGAAATAACCAATGAAATTCATGAGAAATATAAAATAAAGGCCCTTGCTGTACAGGCAGATGTTACTATTGAAAAGGATTGTGAACATCTCATCAACCAGGCTATATACACTATGGGGAAGGTTGATATTTTAATCAATAACGCAGGAATATCAATGAGGGCATTATTTAAGGATCTTGACCTTGAAGTTTTAAAACAAGTGATGGATATTAATTTTTGGGGTGCTGTATATTGTACAAAATACGCTTTGCCGGAAATCCTAAAGACAGGAGGGTCTATTGTAGCTGTATCTTCTATTGCTGGCTATAAAGGATTACCTGGGAGAACAGGTTACTCTGCTTCTAAATTTGCCATGAATGGGTTTTTCGAGTCTTTAAGAGTAGAAAATTTAAAAACCGGGTTGCATGTAATGCTTGCTTGCCCAGGTTTTACAGCTTCTAATATCCGACAAGTGGCTTTAAATCAATCTGCAAAACCACAGGGAGAGTCTAGCATGGATGAAGGTAAAATGATGTCTGCAGAACAAGTTTCTGAAATTATTATTAATGGAATAATATCCAGAAAGAGACAAGTTATTATGACCGGGCAAGGGAAGTTTACGGTTTTTTTACAGAAATTTTTTCCTGCATTATTAGATAAATTGGTGTATAAACATTTCTCTAAAGAAAAAGACCCGTTGATTCGCTAAATCAGATTGATTATTATCTTGGGATTACAGTTATTTAAATGGAATCAGCGTTAAATAGATGATTAAGTTTATGAAATAAGTTGATAACTATTGCAATAATATGTTTTTGATTTTTTTAAAAAATCATCATATTTGTGAATCATATGAGAAAAAGAATATTAAATACAATTTGGTGGCATTACAAGTTTTTGTAAGGCAAGCCAGTATTTATTATATTTATATATTAGGGGTTGCCATTGGTGCCCCTTTTTTTATTTATCAGTATCGAAATTAATTCATGAAGACTATACTTAACAGATTATTTGAAAATAAGACTTTTACGAGGGAAGAATCAAAAGATATCTTAACTAATATTGCACTAGGCAATTATAATGCTTCGCAGATGGCAGCTTTTATGACTGCATATTGCATGAGAAGCATTACCGTAGATGAATTAATGGGTTTTAAGGAGGCAATGGTAGAGCTTTGTTTACCGGTTGATTTGAATAAAAAATTTGATTTAATTGATTTATGTGGAACAGGCGGAGATGGAAAGGACACATTTAATATCTCTACTTTAGCATCTTTTGTAGTAGCAGGAGCAAATTACAAGGTGGCTAAGCATGGGAATTATGGCGTCTCTTCTGGCTGTGGTTCTTCCAATGTAATGGAGTATCTTGGATATAAATTCACAAATAATATTGATGTATTATCCAAAAGTTTAGACCAGGCAGGAATTTGTTTTCTACATGCACCTTTATTTCATCCGGCCATGAAAAATGTCGCACCTATTAGAAAAGAACTAGGAGTAAAAACTTTTTTCAATATGTTAGGGCCAATGATTAATCCAGCTAAGCCTCAAAATCAAATTGTTGGAGTTTTTAGTTTAGAATTGGCCAGGCTGTATGCTTATCTATATCAACAATCTGATTTAAATTATACTATTTTACATGCCCTGGAAGGTTATGACGAAATATCTCTAACCTGCGATTTTAAAACTTTTTCTTCTGCCGGAGAGCAAATTTATAGAATAGAAGAATTAGGTTTTGAAGAAATAGATCCTGAATTAATTACAGGAGGTTCCACTGTTCCAGAATCTGCAGAAATTTTCAAAACAGTATTAAATAACACTGGTACCGATGCTCAAGCAAATGTGGTTTTAGCTAATGCAGCAATGGCCATCAAAACTATAGAGCAAAATTTAAGCTTTGCAGATTGTTATTATAAAGCGGAAGAATCGCTTCAATCGGGTAAAGCCTTAAAAAGTTTTAATACCTTAATCGCTTTAAGTAATTGATATGAGTATGAAGATTAAAGTGTGTGGGATGAAATATGCATCCAATATCAATTCAGTTGCTACGTTGGCACCAGATTATTTAGGCTTTATTTTTTATCCTAAATCAAAAAGGTTTGTAGGTTTAGATTTTGATAGGAGTGATTTAAGTAGCCTGAATCCATCCATCCACAAAGTAGCGGTATTTGTAAATGCTTATTTAAACGAGGTTACTGAATTCAGTAATATTTACGGAATTAAAATTGTACAGCTACATGGAGATGAAAAGCCAGAATTTTGTTCGGATCTGAGATTAAATAAATTTAAAGTGATTAAAGCTTTCGGTGTTAATGAGGATTTTGATTTTTCATCACTTGAGGCTTATCAGGATTCTGTGGATTATTTTCTTTTTGACACAAAAACACCAGAATATGGTGGCTCCGGGAAATCATTTAACTGGCAGGTTTTGAATAGGTATCAGTTGTCTGTTCCATTCTTTTTAAGTGGAGGTTTGTCGCTAGAGAATATCCCGGAGATTCAAGCAATTGATCATCCACAATTATTTGGAGTAGATTTAAACTCGAGATTTGAAAAGGAGCCAGGAGTAAAGAATACAGAATTGCTTGCAGAAGCATTTAAAAAATTAAGATTATAAATTATGTCGAACAGTAAATATAGAATAACCGAAAAAGGATATTATGGAGATTTCGGGGGCGCTTATATACCAGAAATGCTTTATCCAAATGTTGAAGAACTAAGGTTAAATTACGAAAGAATTATTGCAGAACCAGATTTTCAGGAAGAATTTAAATCCTTACTGAAAGATTATGTTGGGCGTCCTTCACCCCTTTATTTGGCCAAGAGGTTGTCTGAAAGATATGGCGCTAAAATATTCTTAAAACGTGAAGATTTAAATCATACAGGTGCACATAAAGTAAACAATACAGTTGGTCAAATTCTTTTAGCTCAAAAACTTGGTAAAAAAAGAATCATTGCAGAAACTGGAGCCGGGCAACATGGTGTAGCCACCGCAACTGTTTGTGCCTTAAAAGGATTAGAATGCGTGGTTTATATGGGTGAAATTGATATCGAAAGACAAGCACCTAATGTTGCCCGTATGAAAATGATGGGAGCTACCGTAGTTCCTGCTACTTCTGGTAGTAAAACCTTAAAAGATGCCACTAACGAGGCGATGAGAGACTGGATTAATAATCCTGTAGATACTCATTATATTATTGGTTCTGTTGTGGGTCCCCATCCTTACCCGGAAATGGTAGCTCAATTTCAATCGGTAATTTCTGAAGAAACCAAAAAGCAATTAATAGAGCAAACAGGCTCAGATCAGCCAGATTACGTGTTGGCTTGTGTTGGAGGCGGAAGTAATGCGATGGGAATGTTTTATCATTTTCTGGATGATGAAAACGTAAAATTAATTGCCGCAGAAGCAGCAGGTTTAGGGGTCAATTCCGGACATTCGGCTGCTACATCTCAGCTAGGAAAAGAAGGTGTTTTACACGGGTCTAAGACTATATTAATGCAGACAGCGGATGGACAGGTGATTGAACCTTATTCTATTTCTGCAGGCTTAGATTACCCCGGGATCGGCCCTCAGCATGCGCATTTGCATAAAATTAAAAGAGCCAAATATGTGAGTATTACTGATGATGAAGCTTTAGAAGCTTGTATGACTTTATCTAAATTAGAAGGGATAATTCCTGCTATTGAATCTGCACATGCCCTGGCACAGTTAGAAAAAATGAGTTTTAAAGAAGATGATGTGGTAGTAGTTTGTCTTTCGGGAAGAGGAGATAAGGATCTAGCCACCTTTATGAAATACTTTAACCTTTAGACAAGAGAATAATAAGAAGGTGAAGGGGGAAGAAAAGATTAATCAAATCTTTTTAGTTTAACTCCATAAATCCTGACTTATTCAAATAAATCATACAATAAATGAATAGATTAAAACAGCTTTTTGATACTAAGAAAGAAAATCTTTTATCCATATACTATACAGCAGGTTACCCAAACCTAGATTCAACAGTAGCTATTGCTGAGAAATTACAGGAAGCCGGTGTAGATTTTTTAGAGATTGGTTTTCCATATTCAGATCCTGTAGCAGACGGACCTGTTATTCAAAATAGCTCTCAAATTGCTTTAGATAATGGAATGACCGTTTCTGTCCTTTTTGAGCAATTAAAAGATTTAAGGAAAACGGTAAACATTCCGATTTTACTGATGGGGTATGTAAATCCAATGATTCAGTATGGTGTAAAAGAATTTTGCGCCAAAGCTAAGGAAGTGGGAGTGGATGGAGTGATTATTCCTGATTTACCAATGTATGAGTACGAGGATTTGTATAAAGACGATTTTATTAACAATGGACTAAGCAATATCTTTTTGGTTACGCCTCAAACATCAGAAGAAAGGATCAGGAAGATTGATAACTTGTCTAATGGGTTTATTTACCTATTGTCCTCATCGTCTACCACAGGAAGTGATTTGAATGTATCTGAAGATATAGGGGCATATTACAATAGGGTAAAATCAATGAATCTTAAAAATCCACTAATAATTGGGTTTGGTATTTCAGATAAAGCATCTTTTGCCAGAGCCAGTTCGTATGTTAATGGGGCAATTGTGGGAAGTGCTTTTGTGAAAACCATTAATAACAAAGAAGATTATTTATCACATATTCCAGAATTTATAAAAGGAATTAAAGGATAATAAAAAGAGGTTGGCGAAGATAAATCACCAACCCCTTTTTATTTAAATAGTGTCTTTATTCTTTTTACCGAGTGATTTTAGAAGCAGAAAGCCTAAGGTTCCTGCCAGAATTGAAGCAACAAGTATTGAAAATTTTGCCTGAACCTGAAACCCTGCATTTTCAAACGAAAGGAGGGCAATAAAGATAGACATGGTGAAGCCAATACCGGCAAGTATTCCAGCGCCGGTTATCTGAGCCCATTTAACGCCTCCAGGTAAACTGCTTATTTTAAGTTTTACTGCTAAATAAGACATGAGAGCAATCCCTAATGGTTTGCCAATGATCAGCCCTGCAATAATCCCTAAGCTTAAATTAGAGAAGAGCCCGTCTACCATTTCCTGTTGAAACTTTATGTTTGTATTTGCCAAAGCAAAAATAGGCATGATTAAAAAGTTGACCGGTTTAACTAATGCATGTTCCAGTTTTTCTAAAGGTGATTCCACAGCATCGGGTGTAGTGGGAAGAAAAAAAGCTGTCAACACACCTGCAATGGTTGCATGTACTCCAAAGGAATGAACAAAGTACCAAAGTAAGACACCCGGTATCAGATAAAAAAGTATGGTTTTAACATTGAAATAATTTAAGATCCCCAGAATACATAAAATCCCAATGATATGAGGAATATATTGAGTGTGTAATTCTGATGTATAAAAGAACGCGATAACTAAGATTGCCCCTAAATCATCTACTATCGCTAATGCCGTTAAAAATACTTTTAAAGAAAGCGGAACATTTTTTCCTAATAAAGATAAAATTGCAACGGCAAATGCTATATCAGTAGCCATAGGTATGCCCCAGCCATGTGCCGTAACAGTCCCGAAATTAAACAAAGTATAAAGCAAAGCCGGAACTAACATTCCTCCAATTGCAGCAAATATAGGCAGAGAGGCCTTTTTCAATGAAGACAGTTCTCCTTCTACCAATTCTCTTTTTATTTCTAAACCCACTAATAGGAAGAAGATTGCCATTAAGCCATCGTTTATCCAGAGCAGGATGGGATATCTTAAGTGTATGCTATCTGAATGGTAACCTAATTGGGTAGAAAGGAAATTTTCGAAAGCTGGACCTAAACTTGAATTGGCAACTTTTAAGGATAAGACAACGCAAATGATGAGGAGAATTCCGCCTGCAGATTGAGATTTAAAAAAGTTTTTAAATACGGTTTTATTGATTGAAATATTCATTAATATTTATTTTTATTATAAATAGTCTGTTAGTACACCTTTTCCTTCTCTTAGGACCTCAAATTCTCCATTAGTACAATCCACAACTGTTGATGCTACATTATCTCCATACCCACCATCAATAACTAAGTCAACGTAATCTTCATACTTTTCATGAATCAATTCTGGGTCGGTAGAATATTCAATAATATCATCTTCGTCTCTAATGGAAGTAGATAAAATTGGGTTGCCTAGTTTTTTTACTATGTATCTGGCTATATTATTATCCGGTACTCTTATTCCTACAGTTTTTTTATTACTTGATAATAATTTTGGAACTTTATGACTGGCGTTGAAAATAAAAGTAAATGGGCCCGGCAACGCTTTTTTTAATATTCTAAAGGTGGAATTGTCAATTGGCTTAATATAATCGGAAATATGGCTTAGATCATAGCATATGAAAGAAAAATTTGCTTTATCTGGCTTAACGCCTTTTAATTTGGCGATTTTTTCTATAGCCTTAGGATTGGTGATATCACACCCCAGGCCATAAATTGTATCTGTAGGATATATGATTATCCCACCTTTTTGAAGAACGCTAACGACTTGCTCAATAACCTTTTCATTAGGATTCTCTTCATAAATTTTAATCAACATATTATTCTAACCTAATCCCGTAATTTAAGTTTATAAAAATAGCATAATTTAAAGATATAGCCTAATTGTATAGTTTAGTGTACATATTTTTTTAAGGTTATCTTGAGAAAGCTTAGATAGAATCATTTAGATCCGTTTTTTAATTTTATTTAAAGGCTAATTAGCAATTTTATAATTTCTAGCTGAGGTGGCATAGTATTCGTATAAATCCTATCAATTAATCTATAAAATTATGAAAACTATAATAACAGACTCAGCAAAAAACCTTATCAAAACATTTGATAAACAATTGGCAACTATCTTAAAAGAAGATATTAATAAGTTCCGTAAAGAGAATCAATCTAATCTTATAGATTTTAGTACCAGGAGATACGACCTGGAATTGCAATTGCTTTTACAGGAAGAATTAGAAGCTTTTAGAAACAATAATAAAAAAGGACTTGCACACGTAGGCTAAATAATTTCTTTAGCTATTATAGTCTTTCAATCATCATATATAAATAAAGGAGAGAATGTTAAATTCTCTCCTTTAAAAAATCATCAAAACTCAGCATTTTTCGGGAACCTTGGGAAAGGAATGACATCCCGGATATTGGTCATTCCGGTTACAAATAATACCAATCTCTCGAAGCCCAATCCAAAGCCAGCATGAGGTGCAGTACCAAATCTTCTCGTGTCCAGATACCAATATAATTCCTCCTGCGGAATATTCATTTCCTGCATTCTATCAGTTAATTTATCTAAACGCTCTTCGCGTTGTGAACCACCAATAATTTCACCAATTCCAGGGAATAAAATATCCATTGCGGCTACTGTTTTCTTTCCTTCTGCATCATTATCGTTCTGACGCATGTAAAAAGATTTAATATCAGCAGGGTAATTTGTTAAAATAACCGGTTTTTTAAAGTGTTTTTCAACAAGATAACGTTCGTGTTCACTTTGTAAATCAGCTCCCCATTCGTCTATTATATAGTTGAATTGTTTTTTCTGATTAGGTTTAGAACGTTTTAAGATTTCAATAGCTTCTGTATAAGTTAAGCGTTCGAAATCATTATCTAAACAGAAATTCAATTTTGCTAATAAATCCAATTCGCTACGCTCTGCCTGAGGTTTGTTTTTCTCTTCTTCTAATAGACGTGATTTTAAGAACTCTAATTCTTCGGGACAATGAGCTAATGCATACCTGATCACATATTTTAATAGATCTTCAGCAAGATTCATGTTGTCTTCTAAATCGGCAAAAGCAACTTCAGGTTCAATCATCCAAAACTCTGCTAAATGTCGGGTAGTATTAGAATTTTCTGCTCTGAAAGTTGGCCCGAATGTGTAAATTTCACCCAGTGCCATGGCACCTAACTCACCTTCAAGTTGTCCGGAAACAGTTAAGTTAGCAGATCTTCCGAAGAAATCTTCTTTAAAATTTACTTCACCTGTCTCTGTTCTGGGTGTTTTGTCGAAATCTAAAGTGGTTACTCTAAACATTTCTCCGGCCCCTTCGGCATCAGAAGCAGTAATAATTGGAGTATGTAAATAAACGAATCCCTTTTCATTGAAAAATTGATGTATAGCAAAAGCTAAAGCATGCCTGATCTTAAATACTGCATTGAAAGTGTTTGTTCTGAAACGAAGGTGGGCGATTTCCCTTAAAAATTCAAGGCTATGTTTTTTGGGTTGTAATGGGAATTTTTCGGCATCACTTTCTCCTAAAATTTCAATCGTGGTAGCTTTAACCTCAACACTTTGTCCTTTACCCAAAGAAGCTACCAAATTTCCCACAGCTTTAACAGCCGCTCCGGTAGTAATTTTTTTGAGAATGTCATCCGATGTGTTTTCAAAATCTACCACAATTTGGATATTAGACATACAAGATCCATCATTTAGAGCAATAAACTGGTTATTTCTAAATGTTCGTACCCAACCCATTACTATAACTTCCCTGCCTAATTCTGTAGATTTTAGCAGATCTTTAATTTTTTCTCTTTTTATCATAATACGATCGGAATATTTTGCCAATCGTCAAAAATACAAACCTTTCTTTGAATTAAAACAGGAAAAGAATTATATGAAAAAAATGTTATCTATTCACTTTCAAAAAAAAATAATCGTGTTAAATATTTACCTACAATCTGTAGGGATATATATAAATCCGAGATCTTTCTGTGCCCTGTTTCCATCATGTAGTTCATAGATATGTCCTTTATCATATATAAAGAGTAACGCTTTTTCTGATGAAGATGCTGGGGTATAAGTTACCTTAATCGTATCATTCATCATACTCCCTTTGAGATCTCCTTTACTATTTTCTTTTTTATCAAATTTATATTCAAGTGATCCCGTAATTGTATTTCCATTTTTTCTTAAAGAAAGAAATGCCGAATCTTTTTTAATGTGTGCCAGGTAACATTTTAAATCTACTCCTAAACTGTCTGTTTCTTTATTTTTATCGAGATTAACCGTATTTAACAGCGGATCTGTGGTAGGATATTCTGCTTCCTTATCAGTACTGTTTACTTTGTTTTGGTTACAACTGATAGCCATTGCCGATACAAAAACTATAAATGATATTTTTAAATTTTTCATAGAAATAAGTTTTTTAATTATTCTTCTTCAAAATTTATGCCTTAGCATTTTTAATGGGAATAATATAAAAGCTAACAAACAGTTAAGATATAGAGTCTTACGAAAGAAGCCTGAAAAATTAAAAGAAAGGATGAGATTGTTATATAAACGTTAATTTTGGCATTATGTCCCTGTTTCATTTTAAAGAATTTGTAGTTGATCAGAAAAACTGTCC
Source organism: Pelobium sp. (assembly GCA_045629485.1). Classification (GTDB taxonomy): domain Bacteria; phylum Bacteroidota; class Bacteroidia; order Sphingobacteriales; family Sphingobacteriaceae; genus Pseudopedobacter. The sequence continues at coordinate 11,643 of JAZQRF010000329.1, forward strand.
GATGAAGATAAACACGGATGGTGTTTTGCTGGGTGCCCTCGCAGATGTAAAAGACGCCAGGAGAGTTTGTGATATTGGAACCGGCACAGGGGTAATTGCACTCATGCTTGCTCAAAGAAATCATGATTGTAAGATTGATGCAATTGACATAGACTTTAATGCAGTTGATACAGCAAGTTATAATTTTAATAACTCCTTGTTCCACGAGCAGCTTAAATGTCATCATCATCATTTTGTAGAGTTTTTTGAGATGCGTCCTGGTGAAAAGTATGATCTGATCGTAGCTAACCCTCCATTTTTTTTAAATTCCTTACATTCTCCTTCTCAATCTAAAACTCTTGCAAGACACACGAATAAAGATTTTTTTGTTGATCTTTTAAGACTAGCCGCATTGCATTTATCCGAGAATGGAATATTACAATTGGTTGTTCCACTGGATATTTCAATACTGTTAAAAAACCTCGCCACAGACTATCATTTATTTAATACAGAATGTATAGAAATGAAATCTTTTTATGGAAAAAACACTTTTCGTCATATTCTAAAGTTTGAAAAAGATGGTTTAAAACCATTTAAGACCACTGATTTTATTATCTATAAAAAAGAGGGCGAGCATTCTCTCCAATATATAGAAACCTTGAAAAACTTTTTCACCATCTTTTAATTTTGCTTTTATGATGAAAATTGGACTAATATCTGATACTCACGGATATTTAGATGAGGCGGTTTTTAAATATTTTGATGACAGGGATGAAATCTGGCATGCCGGCGATTTCGGTAATATAGCCTTGGCGGATAAATTAGCTGCATTTAAACCATTAAGGGGTGTGTTTGGGAATATAGATGGCAAAGATGTCAGATCAGTTTACCCTGAATATCTTAAATTCAGATGCGAAGAAGTGAGTGTGTGGATGACACATATTGGTGGTTACCCGGATCATTACAGCCCTGCTATTAAGAAGGAAATCTACACTAAGCCTCCTCAGCTTTTTATATCAGGGCATTCCCATATTCTAAAAGTTATATTCGATAAAAAAATACAATGCTTGCATATAAATCCCGGAGCGGCAGGCAAACAGGGATGGCATAAAAAAAGAACTTTAGTGAGATTTTGTATTTCAGAAAAAAAAATTCATACTTTAGAAGTTATAGAATTAGGTGATAGATAATGTACAAAATACACTAAGTATGATTGGAGTAAAAACTTTAGGACAATTTATTATTGAAAAGCAAGCGGATTTTCCATATGCAAAAGGTGAGCTTTCCCGACTGTTAAGAGATATTGGTATTGCCGCAAAAATTGTAAATCGGGAAATAAACAAAGCAGGTTTAGTTGATATTTTAGGGGAAGCAGGTACAGTAAATATTCAGGGCGAATCACAAAAGAAACTTGATATCTATGCTAACGAACAATTTATTTCTGCCCTCGAAAGTGGGGGAGAGTGTTGCTTGGTAGCTTCTGAAGAAAATGAGGAGGTAGTTTTGCTGGATTCAAAATTTTCTAAAAATGGTAAATACGTAGTAGCTATAGATCCTTTAGATGGTTCTTCAAATATAGAGGTAAATGTTGCTGTAGGTACCACTTTTTCTATCTATAGAAGAAAGTCTTCAGATGGTAAAGCTTGCCTTGATGATATTTTGCAAAATGGTACAGAACAAGTGGCTGCCGGTTACATTATTTATGGATCGTCTACTATGTTAGTATATACTACAGGAAAAGGAGTAAACGGATTTACACTAGACCCATCAATCGGAGAGTTCTGCCTTTCACATCCTGAAATGACGATTCCTGAAGACGGTTATATTTATAGTATTAACGAAGGAAACTATGTTCATTTTCCGGAAGGAGTAAAAAAATATATTAAATATTGCCAGGTTGAAGATAAGGAGACCTCCCGGCCATATAATTCCAGGTATATTGGTTCTATGGTTTCGGATTTGCACAGGAATATGATAAAAGGGGGGATTTTTATATACCCAACTACTGCTAGTGCACCTAACGGGAAGTTAAGATTAGTTTATGAATGCAATCCTTTAGCTTTTATTATTGAACAGGCCGGCGGAAGAGCTACAAATGGGTTTGACAGGATTTTAGATATTGACGTAACAGAAATTCATCAGCGGTCGGCAATATTTATAGGCTCAAAGAATATGGTATTAAAAGCCGAAGAAATGATGCGGGAATATTCGCCAAAGAAAGTTTTAGAAGCGAGTTAGATTTATCAATGCCGGCTACAATAAGCCGGCATTTTTTTTATGCTCCATTTCAAAAACTGTATCAATTAAAAGATCTTTCGATTTTCCTGCTAAAACAGCCAGCTGGTCGCATCTTTCATTTTCGGGATGGCCTGCATGGCCTTTAACCCAAACAAACTTTACCTGATGAACTTTGTAAACTGTAAGGAATCTTAACCAAAGATCTTTATTCTTCTTTCCTTCAAAACCTTTTTTTAACCAACCGAATACCCATTTCTTTTCCACCGAATCAATAACATATTTAGAATCAGAAAAAATTGTTACTGTCTGGTTCAAGCTTTTCAAGGCTTCCAGCCCCACACATACAGCCATCAACTCCATCCTGTTATTGGTAGTAAGTCGAAATCCTGCAGAAAGTTCTTTATAATGTTGACCTGACCTGAGTATCACACCATATCCTCCCGGCCCAGGATTACCACTTGAAGCACCGTCTGTAAATATCTGAATCATGCCGTGAAGATACTCAAAAGCTGTTTTTATGTGGCAAATAAATTTAATATAGCTTAAAATCAATTAATTACTAATATTTGTAAAAAATATAAGCTCAAAATTTGGCTTATATACTAAAAGATTCTACTTTTGCACTCATTATACGGCGGTCGTAGCTCAGTTGGTTAGAGCATTGGTTTGTGGTGCCGAGGGTCGTGGGTTCGAGCCCCATCGTCCGCCCAATAAAGATTAAAAGCCTTTCAGTTTACTGAGAGGCTTTTTTTGTGGGTATGTTTTAAGAAAATTATGCATAAAAAAAAGCTGTTGAATTTTCAACAGCTTTTTTTATTAGTATCAAAGGATATTATAATGCAGCAGCAGTATCAACAGTAACAGAATCAACTATAACAGTACTATCAACGATAGTAGTAGTATCGATAGAAACTGAATCTACAGCAACTGAATCAGCATTTTCTTCACCTGCTTTGTTAGAGTTACAAGCTACTACTGATAAAGAGATTGCTAATGCAAAAAATCCGAATTTGAATAAATTTTTCATGTTAATTTTTCTTTTAAATTTTGTTAATTTTTACGTTAATACCGCAAAGGTAAAAAGGTAACCCAATTTTTAAGTATTTTTTTAATAAAAACAGAAAAAACTACTGTAACTCGTAATGAATCAGGTAGTTTTTTGCTAAATTATTTTTTTAAAGAGTCAACTCTCGCGTCAGCAACTGAATCAATTGTGTCTGTTTGAGCATCAGAAGTAGAATCGATTGAGTCAACTAATGCAGTTGAAGTAGAATCGATAGTATCTGCTGTGTTGTCAGAAGAAGTGTTAGAGTTACAAGCAACTACTGATAAAGAAATTGCTAAAGCGAAAAAACCGAATTTGAATAAATTTTTCATATTATTTTTTAATTGTTAATTGACATTGTTCTGACGTTAATACTCCATGTTCAAAAAAGTAACCCATTAAAATTAAATTATTATAAAAACTTTTTTTTGTCGACTTTGGGTTACAATTTAGCAGAAAGAGTATTAACAGTGAATAATAAGATAAAGCATTCGAAGCCAACAGATAGTGAGATTATATTAGGCATACTTAATAATTCTTCATCCATTCTTAAGCATCTTTATCTGGAATATTACCCTATGGTTCTCAATTTAATATTGAATAATAATGGTAATGAGGATGATGCGAAAGATATTTATCAGGAAGCAATTATTGTATTGCATGGAAAAATTAAGAGTGGTGACTTTGAATTGAGCAGTAAACTTAAAACGTTTATCTATTCTGTTTGCAGGAGATTATGGCTGAAGAAGCTGAACCAGAAAAGTAGGTTTGGTGGAGATATAAAAGATTATGAAGATTATTTGCCCGTAGAAGAAGATGTGGATTTGCACATGGAAAAAGACAGGCAATTTAATCAAATGCATGAAGCACTAGAAGGGCTGGGTGAACCCTGCAAAACAATTATTGAAGATTTTTATATAAAAAATCTTTCTATGCAGGACATTTGCGAAAAGTTTGGATATACCAATGCTGATAATGCAAAAACACAAAAATATAAATGTTTACAACGCTTAAAGAAGTTATTCTTTAATAAAAAATAGAAGAGATGAGCGAGTTAGAATTAATCAGGAAAATAGAAGCTTACCTTTATCAGGAGATGACAGAGGAGGAGGTTGTAGCCTTCGAGCTGGAGCGTAGAAGAGATGCTTCATTAGATGAAAAGGTTATAGCTCATATAGACTTTTTAAAATCTGTGAAATCTTATGGCGAGGTAAGTGCACTCAAATCAGAAATGAATAAAATTCATGCTGAAATGGAAGTAGAGCCTGTAGTGGTAAAGCCTGCCGATTCTGATGATGATAACGTATTTCCATTATGGAGGAAGTATAAAAAGAATCTTGCAGTGGCGGCTTCTGTAGCTATTATTACAACATTAGTTACATTATTTTCTACCGGTCAGTTTAAAACAAAATCCGAAAGTTCTTCATACAGTGCTTTAAAAAGAGATATGGAGAATATTAAAAGATCTCAGAATGATCTAATCAGAAATATTAATTCAAAGGCTGTTAATAAGAAAATAGCGCCAAGCCAATACGGTGGAACTGGTTTTGCCTTATCTTCAAATGGATATTTAGTAACTAATTATCATGTGGTAAAAGGTGCTGATTCTGTTTATATCCAAAATAATAAGGGTGAATCTTTTAAAGTTCAAACTATTTATATTGACCCCTCTTATGATATAGCGGTATTACAAATTACAGATCCTTTGTTTACCTCGCTAGCTAATCTGCCTTATACATTTAAAAAATCAGCTGCTGACTTAGGTGAGGATGTTTATACAATAGGTTATCCAAGAGATGAAGTTGTTTTAGGTAAAGGATATCTGAGCGCACAAACAGGTTTTGGTGGCGATTCTCTTCAATACCAGGTATCTATCCCTGTGAACCCGGGAAATTCAGGTGGCCCATTACTTGACAATAAAGGGAATGTAATTGGGGTAATTAGCGGAAAACAAAATCAAGCAGATGGTGCCGCCTTTGCAATTAAATCTGATTATTTGTTAAAAGCTATAGATAATATCCCGCAGGATTCTTTGAAAAAGAAAATTGTTATTAATAAAAAGAATAGTCTTGCATCGTTCAACAGAACTCAACAAATAAAGAAAATCCAGGACTTTATATTTATGGTAAAGGTTTATAATTAGTAAATCATTTTACATAAAAAAATCCTGTTTAGAAATAAACAGGATTTTTTTTTATTTCATTAATTTATTATTCTGTGGCAGCTCCTTCGTTAACAAAACTTTCTGCAATTGCTGTTAAAGCCAGATCGGTTTCTTTCTCGTTGTCTAAAGTTTGTTGTAATAAATTAACAACTTCTGTATGGCCCATATTTTCAGCAAAAGTTCTCAAAGTACCATACGTAGCAATTTCATAATGCTCTGCTTTCTGCGCTGCAAGAATCAATCCTGCATCACGAACCAATGTTCCTTTTTTAGTGTCTTCTATAACTCCTTTTGCTTCTTCTACCAAACCCTCCATCGCATCACATTTTTTAGCAGCCGCTTTTTCGCCTAATAGCTCAAATACCTGTTCTAATGTTGCAATATGAGTTTGTGTTTCTTGAGTATGCTTTTCAAATGCTGCTTGAAGTTCAGGGCTGGTAGCCGCTTTTTGCATTTTTGGCAATGCCTTGGACAAATGCTTTTCTGCCCAATAAATATCTTTTAATTCATCAACGAAAAATTCGTGAAATTCAGAATCTTCCATTTTACCAGTTTTACCTGTAGGTTTCTTTGTAGCATTTGTTTTGACTTTAGTTGCCATAATTTTATTGTTTTTTAAATAGAATTAATAATAGATTATTTGAGGTTTCAAAACCAATTTCAATGCCAAATAATTGATAATGTTTAATTTATCATTTATATAGGCAGATAAACTATTATATTAAAAGAGAGCCAAGAATAAAAAATATCGAACTTTTTTTTAATGGGGCTGTTGTAAAATGTAAAATCAACTATCATGGGAAACAGAAAAACAACACAAGAAACTAACATCAAAAACAATAATGACGATGTTAAGGGATCAGATGCTGATAAAGATAGAAGTATCACTGAAGGCGAATTTGCAGATATTGGAAAAAAGCAGGCTGGAGAAAATAATATAGAGGAAGAGATAAAAGGAAGCGATGCAGACAAAAGTATTTAATAATTAAACTTTAAAATTATGTTGGTACCTATTTTATTTGGAATCTTATTCTTGGTAATTATAGCAGTAGTTTATTTCACAAAAAAGAAAAGGGGTAATAAGGATATTTAATTTTATGCGTAACTCTTATTAATCATTATTATATGCCGGAAAAACAGGAAAGAATTGTAATTATAGGTGGCGGCTTTGCTGGAATTAATTTAGCAAGGCGATTAGCAGGTAATAAATTTTATCATGTAATTTTAGTCGACAAGAATAATTATAATTTTTTTCCACCTTTGCTCTATCAGGTTGGGACAGGCTTTTTAGAAACATCTAATATCAGTTATCCTTTTCGCAAGCTTTTTAGCGGACAAAGAAACCTAAGATTTAGGATGGGGAGTCTTCTAAAAGTAATTCCTGAAGAACAAAAAGTAGTTCTTACTTCCGGAGACGTAAGTTATGATCACCTGGTTTTTGCAACCGGAACTGAAACAAGTTTTTTTGGTCTGGAAAATGTAAAACGGCATGCCATACCTATGAAAACGCTGGATGATGCTTTACAAATGCGAAATACCCTATTAGAGCGATTGGAACTTGCTACCATTACGCTTGATGAAGTGGAGCGAACCAAACTTTTAACATTCATCATTGCTGGTGGAGGACCAACAGGGGTGGAGATTTCCGGCATGTTAGCCGAATTGAAATCTACCTTGATAAAAAATGAATATCCGGAACTTGCCGGAGCGAGAGGGGAGATCTGTTTAGTAAACGGTGCAAGTGAATTGCTTACTCCGATGAGTAAGAAATCTCAGGATTATACCTACGAATCTTTAAAGAGGTTAGGTGTTAGAATTATACTTAATACTCGTGTAAAAGATTTTAATGGAGAAGAGGTTTCGCTCGGGAATGGGGAGTTTATAAAAGCCCGAACATTAATTTGGGCTACCGGTGTTAGTGCTAAAATATTTGACGGAATACCAGCAGATTGCTACGGAATGGGTAAAAGGATGATTACCGATGCATTTAATAAATTAAAAGGATTTGAGAATATTTATGCTATTGGAGATACCTCGTTACAAACTCATGAACCTTTATTTCCAGAAGGGCATCCTCAATTGGCACAGGTGGCAATCCAACAAGGCAAAAATCTCGCTGGTAATTTCATCAATAGAAAGTTAGGGAAAGCTTTAAAACCATTTAAATATCACGATAAAGGTACAATGGCCATCATTGGAAGAAACAAGGCTGTAGCAGATTTTCCAAAGCCAAATCTTCATTTCAATGGCTTTATCGCCTGGTTTATGTGGCTTTTTATTCACCTGCTATCTCTAATTAACTATAGAAACAGAATAAAAACTCTTTATAATTGGACAGTAGCTTATTTTACCAAAGATCAATCTTTACGTATGATTATCAGGCCGTTAATTAAAGATAAGACTTAACTTGGAAGGCGTTTTTTTAAACTGGTTTAAATTTTGTGTTATTGTATTGAAACTAAAAATTTTCAAATATGATCTATAAAAAACTAAATAATTCAGTTTGTGCATTGGCATTTGTCGCTCTTGCGGCAGCTTGTAATAATCCCAAAGGAACGAATGTTTCTTTAGATGTGATTGATTCTTTAGGAAGTGAAAGTACTGATACAATTCAAAAGGGCTCAGTTAAACTTCAGCCTTGTTACTTAGCTACAATAGGTAAAGATTCTGCATTTCTAAAAATTAAAGTATCAGATTCGACCAAGGTTACGGGTGAGTTGCAATATAAGTTTCAAGAAAAAGATCAAGCCATAGGTACAATTAATGGATCAATAAGCACTGACACACTCACCATTGATTACACTTTCATGTCAGAAGGGGTGAAATCTGTAAGAGAGATCACATTTTTAGTAAGGGATGAGCAAGTAATTGAAGGAATTGGAGATTACCAGGAAAAAAATGGAAAGATGAGTTATAAGAACAGAGCTTTGATTGATTATACAGGTAAATCTTTTGTGTTTTTACCTTCTGACTGTAATAAATCCGAAAATGGTAAAGTGAAAAGACAAGAAGGCGGACATTTATAAACTTTATAAATTATCTATTAATATAAGAGTTATGAAAAATAAATTTTTAAACCTGCTTATAGGGATGTCACTAACGGCAATTTTAGCAATCGGCTGCAATAATTCTAAGAATTCAAACTACGACTCTAAAGATTCTACAGATAAGAGGGATGAAATGTCCCAGGGAATGGGAACAGTCCAGTCAGATACTATGTCAACAGATAGTTCTCATCAACACGGTGGTATGCAGGGAGATACTGTTAGGTAAGGCGATTTTAATTAATGATAATCATTTGTAAAGCTATCTCTTTTGCTACTTACAAATTCTAAGAACTCAACCCATGGCAAAATATTCTAAAAAAGCACAGGAAAAAGTTGCTGAAAATATGCATGAGCTTAAAGAAGGCACTTTAAAAAGCGGGAGTGGAAAGAAAGTAACTTCTAAGAAGCAAGCTATAGCTATAGGACTTTCTGAAGCTAAAAAGGAGGGTGCAAAAGTCCCAAAAAAGAAATCTTAATTTTATTTAATGGGCGAAATAAAGCTTAAAATAGTAGGTTGCGGTGACGCTTTTTCAAGTGGAGGAAACCTGCAAACCTGCTTTTATTTTGAAGTTGATGATTTTAATTTTCTTATAGATTGCGGATCTACCTCTTTTGCAGGCCTTAAGAAAAATAATATTGATGTTTCTCAAATCGATCTGATCATTATAAGTCACCTACATGGCGACCATTTTGGTGGTTTGCCCTTTATCTTGCTGGATACTATCCAAAATCCTAGAGACAAGGATTTAAAAATCATTGGCCCAAAAAATATTGAAGAAAAAACCTGGGCCTTGTTTGATTTAATGTACCCCAGTTCTGCAAAAAGCATTCAAAAAGATAAGTTTGTTTTTGAGTCTTATCACTCATTAGAAGAAGTCAGTTTTGGTGCTGTTAAATTACTGGCTTATCCAGTAATTCATACAGAAGCAGTCTATCCTCATGGCGTACGGTTGATGATAGGCGATAAGATCATTAGTTACTCTGGAGATACAGAGTGGTGTGATAACTTAATTTTGCTTGCTGATGCTGCAGATCTGTTCATTTGCGAATGCAATTTTTACGATAAAGTAGTAAAGGGCCATTTAAATTATCAAACTCTAAAACATCAGCTAAGTTTTCTAAGGTGTAAAAATATTTTACTTACACATTTAGATGCTGAAATGTTGAATAATTTGAATCGTATCAATCTCCCGCTTGCGCAAGATGGCATGGCCTTAACCATTTAGAATATAAATTCAATATATGAAAGAACTTCAACGTACTGTTTTCATTCTGTTACTTTTTGTTTTAATCGCTGGTGGCCTTTTTTTTTCACGCGAGTTTCTTATTCCTCTAACATTAGCCTCAATCTTAAGTATGTTATTCATTGGGTTTAGTAATTGGGCTGAAAACAAGGGAATGAATAGAGGCTTTTCCGCCTTATCATCTGTGTTTATTTTAATTGCTTTTATAGGAATTATTGTCTTGCTTTTGTCTTGGCAAGTAAGTGATATAAGTATGCAGGTTGATGAAATGAAGAAAAGACTAATGGATGTTTTGGATAATGTTCGAAGCTGGTTAAACAGTACAGTTGGGATATCTCAGGAGCAGCAAGAAAAACTAATAGACTCACAAAGTAAAGCGGGAGGAAATGCCGGAGAAATGGCTTTGGCTTTTGCTTCTGGCTTAATGGGTTTTATGGTAAATACAATATTGGTTTTAGTTTACATGTATTTGATGCTCTATTTCAGATCTCATTTAAAAGAATTTTTATTGAAAATTGTGCCTAACAAAGCAGAAGGAGAGGCTGATCATGTTGTTCATCAGTGTGCAAAAGTATCCCAAAATTATTTAAGCGGGATGGCGATTATGATTCTTTGCTTATGGGTAATGTATAGTATAGGCTTTAGTATTGTTGGTGTAGAAAACGCTGTGTTTTTTGCTGTGCTATGCGGTATTCTTGAAATTGTTCCATTTGTTGGTAACATAACTGGTACTGGAGTTACTATCCTTGCGGTTACTTCCCAAGGCGGAGACGGCAAAACGGTAATAGGTGTAATAGTGGTTTATATGCTGATTCAATTTATTCAAACTTATTTGTTAGAACCATTAGTAGTAGGGAAGCAAGTAAATCTCAATCCGCTTTTTACAATTATGGGGCTGGTTTTAGGTGAATTAATTTGGGGAATAGCAGGTATGGTTTTGGTTATTCCTGTATTGGGGATTTTAAAGATAATTTTTGATCATGTTCCACAATTGCAGCCTTATGGGTTTTTGATTGGGAGTAAGGATGAAAGAGATACCGGTTGCTTAGAAAAAATGAAAGCTATTTTTAAAAAGGATAAATAGCATGAGGTGTTGTTTTTGCTTATCCTTAGCTAATTTATTTATGATCGTAAACTATTATCACAACTAAATCTTCTTTACTGTTGTTTTTTAGGCCGTGAGAACTTCCTATTCGTGTTAAAATGGCATCACCAGGATAGACTTCATATGGCTTGTCATTAAGCGTCATTATACCTTTCCCGCTTACTATATAATAAACTTCGTCTTCCTTTTGTGTATGGTAACCAATTGCCGCACCCTCTTTTAATACCCGTTTTTTAAATGCTGTTTTATAATCTTTTGCATCCTGAAAAAAGCTATAGCCTACAGAGTTCCCTCCGCCACGATGTGGTGCAGGTTGTTCTTTAGCAATGTCATCCTCCTTTTCAATAATGTATTTTTGAGGATCGAATGGCTGGGCTTTAGTAGTCGTTATAAAAAGTATCAGAAACAGGGAAGAGAATAAATATTTCATCATGTTAGGTTTATGAATATGAATATGATTAAAATATTCTATAAAACAAAAAAGTCCCTTCTATAAAGAAGAGACTTTTTATTGAACGAACTGTAATTAAACAGTAGCCATATGTTGTAATAAATCAACAATTTTGTTAGAATAACCCCATTCGTTATCGTACCAAGATACAACTTTTACGAAGTTATCATTTAATGCAATACCTGCATCAGCATCAAAAATAGAAGTGCGGGCATCACCAATGAAATCTGTAGAAACCACAGCGTCTTCAGTATATCCTAAAATTCCTTTTAGTTCGCCTTCAGAAGCATCTTTCATTGCTTTTTTGATTTGCTCGTAAGTAGCTGGTTTCTCTAAGCGTACAGTTAAATCAACAACAGAAACGTCTGCAGTTGGTACACGGAAAGCCATACCAGTTAATTTTCCTTTAATTGCAGGAATAACCAAACCTACAGCTTTAGCAGCACCTGTAGAAGAAGGGATAATGTTTTGGTAAGCACCACGTCCGCCTCTCCAGTCTTTTGCAGATGGTCCGTCCACTGTTTTTTGAGTTGCTGTAGCTGCGTGTACAGTAGTCATTAAACCTTCGATGATTCCGAAATTGTCCATCAACACCTTAGTAATAGGGGCAAGACAGTTTGTAGTACATGAAGCGTTAGAAACAATGTTCTGATCTGCTTTTAATTCTTTATGGTTAACACCCATTACAAAAGTAGGAGTATCATCTTTTGCCGGAGCAGACATTACTACTTTCTTTGCACCAGCATCGATGTGTTTCTGAGCTGTTTCCTGAGTTAAAAAGAAACCAGTAGACTCGATAATATATTCTGCACCAATTTCATTCCATTTTAGGTTTGCAGGATCTTTTTCTGCAGTTACTCTAATTGTTTGTCCGTTAACAATTAAGTTACCGTCTTTAACTTCTACAGTTCCCTCAAATTTGCCATGAGTAGAATCGTATTTTAGCATATAAGCCATGTAATCAACCTCGATCAAATCGTTGATTCCTACAACTTGAATATCTTTTCTTTGAATGGCTGCTCTAAAAGCTAATCTTCCAATTCTGCCAAATCCGTTAATTCCAATTTTCATTTCTCTTAATTTTTATTTGCGTAATAATTTAATAAATTATAGATAGGTTCTTTTACTATTGTTGTTATTTTAATGTTTTTTTCTTGTGCTACTTCTCTTAAATAATCCTGAAAGTTAGCTGCTACTATACCAACAAAATATACGGGTTGGTTTTTGCCATATTTTTCTATTAAAGGAAGTAAGTAAGTTTCAATAAACAATTTGAAACTGCTTTTTATAAATTCTTTAACAAAAGGATGCTCTTTGTTTTCGTTTAACAAATCTACGAAAGAAGTTAAAAAAACATTGGGTTGTGCCTGTTTATATATTTTATCCAGTATTTGCCTTTTATCCAGATCGTATTTCTTTTTAAATAATTGATGGAAATCTTCTGGTAATTTTTTAGTTAAAAACTTTTTAATCAGCATTTTCCCCATCCAGTTGGCAGATCCTTCATCACCTATTGCGAAACCTAAACCATAATTATTTTTGATGATTTTTTTTCCGTCGAAGAAAGCTGCATTAGAACCACTCCCTAAAACACATACAATTCCTGCTTTATCGTTACAACTTGCTTTGGCTGCAGCATACAAGTCGTGATCAACAAAAATTTTACTATATCTGAAGAATTTAGAAAAAGCATTAATAATTACTTCGTTTCTTTCTTTTGAAGTAGCACCGGCACCAAAAAAATATATTTTTTTGATCTTCTCTGCATTATGTATCAGCTTAATGTTCTTGTTTAATACCTGAAAAATATATTTTTCATCATTAAAAAGCGGGTTAATTCCCACCGTTCGCACATCCAGAACTTCTTTGCCTTTATCGGCAATTTTCCAGTTTGCAAACCTCGAACCGCTATATACAACAGCTATCATTTTTATGCGAGTATGGTAGACATTTCCAAAAGGTCATCTTCCAGCTTAAATTCATGACCAGCAATTGATTCTACCAGATCTGTAAATGTAATACTGTTGCCACGTAAACCAACCATTTTCCTTGTCTCGCCATTTAATAAACCTTTTACCGCAGCAAAACCCATCCTGCTACCTAAAATCCTGTCGAAACTGCTCGGGCTTCCACCTCTTTGTAAATGGCCCAAAATGGTCACTTTAGTGTCGTAATAATCGAATTTCTCTTTTACTTTTTTAGCCACATCATAAGCACCGCCATTTTTATCTCCTTCTGCAACAATAACTATGCTAGACGATTTAAAATTGGCTGCCCCATGCTCTAAAGTAGAGATTAAATCTTCAATTGCAGTGTCCTTTTCAGGTAGCATAATGGCTTCTGCACCGCCTGCAATGCCTGCTCTTAAAGCAATGCATCCCGCATCTCTTCCCATTACTTCTATGAAAAATAGGCGGTCATGAGACTCAGCCGTATCTCTGATTTTATCTATCGCTTCGATAACAGTGTTTGTTGCCGTATCAAACCCTAAGGTGAAATCTGAGCCATATAAATCGTTATCTATGGTGCCTGGTACGCACATTACAGGGATTCCGAATTTTGCAGAAAACCTTTCTGCACCAGTAAATGTACCGTCTCCGCCTATTGCAACTAAAGCATCAATACCCTGTTTTTTGATATTATCGTAAGCTTTTTGTTGTCCTTCTTCTGTTTTAAATTCTAAGCAACGGGCTGTTTTTAATATTGTCCCGCCTAATTGCATGATGTTACTTACAGAATGGCGGTTCATAGGATAAAAATTTTCATCAAGCATCCCCTGGTAGCCTTGTCTAATTCCTACCATCTCACAGCCATAATGTATTCCAGTTCTTACAACAGCTCTGATGCAAGCATTCATGCCGGGAGCATCTCCGCCTGAGGTAAATACTGCTATTTTTTTGATTTTTGACATTTATTATACGTTCGTTTGAGGCTTACTAATATACGTGTATTTTTTACACTAAGGGGTATTTTGTCAATTTTTTTTTTCAACTTTGAGGAAGAAGTATTAACAGTTAATTTTTTTATTGTGACTTATTTGCCGATTTATTTTAATTCTGTTTTTTCTGCAGACTGTGTGATTTTTGGATTCGATGGTGGCGAACTTAAAATTCTATTAATCCAGAGAAATGAAGAGCCATTTAAAGATTGGTTTGCTTTGCCAGGCAATATTGTGAATAATGATGAAAGTTTAGATGCTGCTGCCGAACGTATTTTGTACGAGTTAACGGGCCTAAAAGATATATACATGCAGCAATTTTATACTTTTGGTGATGTTAAAAGGCATCCCAAAGGGCGGGTAATTACTGTAGCCTACTTTGCAATGATAAGATTGAACGGGCAAAATGATTTGAAACCTATTACCACATTTGCTAAAAATGCATCATGGGTATCAGTTAAAGATTTGCCCGAATTGGCCTACGATCATAATCTTATTTTTGAGAAAGGTTTTGAGAAGATAAAGAATAAAGTCAGCTATCAGCCTATTGCTTTTGAGTTGCTTCCCGAAAAATTTACCCTTACACAATTACAAAATCTGTATGAAGTGATTTTAAATAAGAAGTTAGATAAGCGTAACTTCAGAAAGAAAATTCTTGCTTATAATATTCTGAAAGAGTTAGATGAGAAACAAAAAGGAGTTTCTTACAGGGCCGCAAAGCTTTATAAGTTTGATAGAAGGAAATATAGCAAGTATTTTCATAATGAACTTTCCTTTTCCAGAGACTAAAAGAAATGCCTTTTTAAAAGGCATTTCTTTTTAGAGCATTATTAGCTTTTTATCTATCTACTTCTCCTAATACTATATCTATAGAGCCAATTATGGCTATTAAATCAGAGATTAAAACTCCCTTAGAGATTTCTGAAATAACAGATAAATTGTGAAAACTTGGTCCTCTGGATTTTATCCTGAAAGGTCTGTCTGATCTTCCATCTGCAATAAAATAGAAACCTAATTCTCCTTTTGGATTTTCTGCCCTGCAATAAAAGTCTTGCGCTTTTGGCGTAGTTTTTTTTGGCACTTTTGCTCTCGGATCAAATTCAACAGTTCGTTTATGTTCTTTGGTGAGCTTTTCCAGAGATTGTTCTATAATTTTTAAAGACTCATCAATTTCATCAACTCTCACTTTATACCTTGCCCAGCAATCGCCAATTGTTCCGATTTCACCTTTGCCATAAGGAATTTCAAAATCCAGTTCAGGGTAAACAGAATATTCGTCTACTCTTCTCAAATCATACTTAATCCCGGATGCCCGCAACATAGGTCCAGAGCAGCCATAATTTATAGCTACATCCAATGGTAATACGCCAACATTAGCAGTACGGGAGATAAATATCTGGTTATCTGTAAGAAGCTCGTTAAGCTCTTTCATTTTTGGTCTGAAATATTGTACAAACTCCTGGCATCTTTCTTCGAAGCCAACCGGCAAATCATAAAATAAACCGCCCACCCAGATATAATTGTATAACATTCTTGATCCGGATGCCCATTCCAGCATACCCATAATATGCTCACGGTCTCTAAAGCACCAGAGAAAAGGAGTAAAGGCACCAATATCAATTCCGTAAGTGCCAATAGCGATCAAATGGGAGGCTATTCTATTCAATTCGCAAACCAAAACCCGGATATATTCAACCCGTTTAGGGATATCATTTTCTATACCCAGCATTTTTTCTACGCCCATCACAAATGCGTGATTGTTGTTCATAGAAGCCATGTAATCCATCCTGTCTGTAAACGGGATAATCTGGCTGTAATTGAGATTCTCCCCATGTTTTTCGAAACAGCGGTGAAGGTAGCCTAAATGGGGGATAACCTCTTTAACAATCTCTCCATCAGTAATAAGCTCAAGTCTTAAAACACCATGTGTACTTGGGTGTTGAGGCCCCAGATTAAGAACCATCTCTTCTGAAGAAACTGAATTTATTTTGTGCTGATATCTTTCGAGAGCTTCGTTATACATAATAATCTCTTAAATAGCTTACATGTCTATTTGAATACCGTGGTATTTTTCTGCAGTTTTATAATCCTTTCTTAAAGGGTAACCTTCCCAGTCGTCTGGTAATAATATTCGTCTCAGGTCGGGATGACCTTCAAAGAAAATCCCTAAAAGGTCGAAGGCTTCCCGCTCATGCCAGTCGGCTGTATGCCAAACCGAGCTTACGCTTTTACATACCGGCAGGTTGTTTTCATCCCTGTTATTTGGAATCATCACCTTTAAAACGATTTGGTGATTTTTAATGATAGAAGAAAGATGGTAAACTACTCCGAATTTTTGCTGTTCAGTTCCATAATCTACGCCGCTTAAGCAGGAGAGGAAATCAAACCATGTTTCGGGATTATTTCTAAGTTCCAGGCAAACCTCAACAATTAAATCATTTTTGATAGTTAATGAAGGTTGTAATCCCGATAATTCTTCGGTTACAATAACTTCTTCTCCAAATTTGTTGATAAGTAACTGTTTAATCTCAAAAAAAGTCATGGTGCTAGCCTTTCAGTTTTCCAGGATCCGTCTGCCATCTTGCTATATAAAATTCTGTCGTGTAGCCTGTTAGGTCTGCCTTGCCAAAATTCAAAAGCATTAGGTATTACTCTGTAACCGCCCCAATGGTCGGGTTTTTCTATTTCCTTGCCAAAATATTCATTGGTAAGGTTATCCAGATTCTCCTCTAAAAAATCCCGGTTTGGTATTACCTTGCTTTGAGGTGAGGCATGGGCTCCAATCTGGCTGCCTTTGGGCCTGGAATTAAAATATTCCTCAGAATCCTGCCGGCTTATTTTTTCGATATCTCCTTCTATTCTTACTTGTCTTTCCAGGTCGCCCCAAAAAAATACAAGTGCAACTTTTGGATTTTCTTCTATTTGTTTGCCCTTATTGCTGTTATAGTTGGTGAAGAAAACAAATCCAGATTCATCAAAATCTTTTAAAAGTACAATTCTTGCCGAGGGACTTCCGGTTTTTGTTGCCGTTGCTAAAGTCATGGCATTAGGTTCTAATACCTTTGCTTTTACTGCTTCAGTAAACCATTTTTCGAATTGTTTATATGGGATTTTTTCCAGATCTTTCTCTAAAAGAAAGGCAGTTTTGTAATCTTGTCTAAGATCTTTAATATTGATGAGTTGCTCGGCCATGCTTTGCAAACTTACGAATTGCATTTGTGTTAGAAAGTATACCGGGAGGAAAAAATGAATGTATTATTTTTTTCTGACAAAAAACATTTTTAATATTTCATTTATATAAATATGTTAACCAATATTGTGCCCAAAGTTGGAAATATTTTAATAGCAGAACCATTTATGCTTGATCACGAATTCAGGCGTTCTGTAGTTTTAATTGTGAACAGTTCTGAAGAAGGAGACCTGGGTTATATCATTAATTACACTAGTGATTTACTCCTAAAAGATGCTTTGGAAGACTGTCCCAGCGCTTTTTTGCCTATCTATTATGGTGGCCCTGCAGAACCAGACATGCTTAACTTTATCCATTGCTGCCCTGATAAAATTCCAGGTGGATTAGACATAGGTAAAGGATTATATTGGGGAGGCGATTTTGAAATAATGATTTCTCAGGTCAATAGCTTTTCAGTTAAAGAAGGAGAAATAAGGTTTTTTGCTGGTTATACAGGCTGGGGACCGGGGCAATTAAGCGATGAGATTGAAGCAAATACCTGGATAGTTTCTGATAATTTTAATCCGGAAATTGTATTCGACGAATCTGATAGGGACCCATGGAAGGAGTGTATTATCAATATGGGAGAGAAGTATGCGCATATTGTGAATTTCCCTGAAGATCCACAGCTGAACTAAGTTTAAGCATCCATCAGAGCAGTTTCATTGATTCAACTCTGATGGATAGAAAATATTAAAATCCAGTAGGATAACCTTCTGCTTTCAGGCTTTCTGCAGATTCTTCAATCTTGGCCTTTAAATCATTTTTAAAATTGATCACATTTTTTGAGATCACCTCATCTGAAGTTGCTAAAATCTGCGCCGCTAAAATCCCTGCATTTTTTGCAGCGTTTAAAGCAACTGTAGCTACCGGAATTCCGTTAGGCATTTGCAGGATAGACAAGACAGAATCCCAACCATCAATAGAATTGCTTGATTTAACAGGGACCCCGATAACAGGCAAACTAGTTAGCGAAGCCACCATGCCTGGTAAATGTGCAGCACCACCTGCGCCTGCAATAATTACTTTAATCCCTCTTTCTAGGGCTTTAGTAGCATAATCAAACATTCTTTCTGGAGTACGATGTGCAGAAACAACGGTTAATTCATATTCTACACCTAATTCTTTTAAAACAGCTGCGGCTTCGTCCATGATGGGCAAATCAGATTTGCTGCCCATGATGATACCTACTTTTGGTTGATACATTATGCTATAACTTTTAATTTGTCTTTTACAAATTTGGCCTTTTCTATGGCAGCGTTCCTATCTTTGTCAATAATAGTTACATGTCCCATTTTTCTGAAAGGCTTGGTGAATTCTTTCCCGTAAAGGTGTACATACACACCTTCATTTTTTAAGACTTCGTTTAAACCCTGATATGTTGCCGGACCTTCGTATCCGCTCTCGCCAAGAAGATTGATCATTACAGCATTAGAAATGCTAGCTGTACTACCTAAAGGCAGGTTAAGAATGGCCCTTAAATGCTGCTGGAACTGAGAAGTAACATTACCTTCTATAGTTTGATGCCCGCTATTGTGTGGTCTTGGCGCTAATTCGTTTACCAGGATTTTGCCGTCTTTGGTGATGAACATTTCTACAGCCAGTAATCCAACAATACTTAAGCTTTCTGCAATGTTTTTTGCTATGGTTTCCGCTTGTTGCTGAATTTCGAAGGGGTAAGTAGAAGGGCTGATCAGGAATTCTACCAGGTTAGCTTCAGGATTAAAATCCATTTCTACCATTGGAAATGTAGAGACTTGTCCATTTTCGTTTCTGGCAACAATCACTGCAATTTCTTTTTCGAAATTAATCCACTTTTCTACGATTGAAGGAGCATCAAAAGCTTTAGAATAATAAGATTCATCAATAATCTTTACCACACCTTTGCCGTCATAACCATCTTTTCGTAATTTTTGGATATAAGGAAAAGGAATTTTTTCTGCTTCCAGCTGTGCCCGGTTTGCAATCAACTGAAATTCGGAAGTAGGGATGTCGTTTTCTTTAAAAAACTGTTTTTGCAAACCTTTATCCTGTATAAGACGAATCACACGGGCCTGCGGGAATACACAAACACCGGCTTTTTCTAAGTCTTCGAGTGCTTCTATATTTACTTTCTCTATTTCTATAGTGATGAGATCGAGGTTTTTACCAAAGTTGTAAACTGTTTCGTAATCACTTAATGAGCCTTTTTCAAAATAGTCGCAAATATTCTTGCATGGTGCATTCGCATCCGGATCCAGAATACTAACCGAGATATTATAGTTGATAGTTTCCTGAATAAGCATTCTGCCCAGCTGACCGCCACCAAGAATTCCTAAACGGGTTTGTGTGATATTAGATTTCATAGAGTCTTACAAGTTTACATCAAAAGACGTAAATGCCGAAATTTTAAAAATATATAGGTTAACCAAGTATAGATTCTGTAGCTATTTTTTTCTGTAGTTCCAGGAATCCACCTATTAAAGCTTCTGGTCTTGGAGGGCAACCCTGTACATAAATATCTACCGGTATTACCCTGTCTACACCTTTAACAACATGGTAGCCATGTTCCCAGTAGGGTCCGCCGCAATTAGAGCAGGAGCCCATAGAGATGACGTATTTAGGCTCGGGCATTTGTTCGTAAAGCTTTTTAATTCGCTCTGCCATTTTAAAAGTTACCGTTCCTGCAATGATGATGACATCTGCCTGGCGTGGACTAGGGCGGGGGAAAACTCCAAACCGGTCTAAATCATAGTTAGAAGCCATAGAACCCATCATTTCTATAGCACAGCAGGCAATTCCAAAACTAACCGGCCACATAGAAGATAACCTTGCCCAGTTTAGCAAATCATCTAATTTAGTGACTACCACTCCTCCATTTTCTAGTTGTTTCTCCAGGCTCATAGCGGTTTTTTAAATCGTGGGACAAATTTTGGTGTAACCGATGTTTCGGTTGCTGCAGGTATAGTTTCTGTTGTTATTTCTTGTTTATTGCTTCCTGGGATATACATTTTGTCGTTAATAGCCTGGTAAGCAGTTAATGGAGTAGGATTATCCGTTGCAGGAATATACTGATGGGGTTTGATCCAGTCTAAGTCTTTCTTCCTCCATACATATACTAAGCCCAGTAATAAGATGCTAATGAAAATCATCATCTCTATAAAACTGAGCCAGCCCCAACGCGGGTCGGCAGCAATTAATGCTGGATCACTAAAAACAGTTGCCCATGGAAAAACAAATACCATTTCTACATCAAATAATAAAAATATCAATGCTATTACGTAAAAACGGCTGTTGAATTGAACCCAGGAGCTTCCAATCGCATCCTCACCACATTCGTAAGAACTGTTTTTTACAGGATTCGGATGATGTGGAGCAATAACTTTACTCAGCAAAAAAGTAATTCCAACAAAGAAAATTCCCATGATTAGAAAGATGAGGACCTTTCCAAATTCCGTTATCTGCGAGTATTCTTCCATTAACAGCAAATTTAAATTATTAAAACATTTAATTGATGTTAATTATTAAAAAATGTCAATTTTGCGATACTATGACAGAATCTGGTTACGATGCAATAATAATTGGTGGTGGGGCATGCGGTTTAATGTGTGCTGTGCAAGCGGGTTATTTAGGGAAAAAGACTTTAATCTTAGAAAAGAACGATAAAGTAGGAGCAAAGATTCTGATTTCTGGCGGGGGAAGATGCAATTACACTAACCTGGATACCAGTGCTCAAAATTTCATTTCAGAGAATCCTCATTTTTGTAAATCAGCCTTATCTCAATGGACGGTTGACGACACCATCAGTTTTTTTGAAACTTATGGGATTTACGGACAAGAGAAAACTTTAGGCCAGTTATTTCCACAAACGAATAAAGCAAAAGATGTAGTTGCTGTATTCGAAGATTTATGTACGCAATTGGAGCAGGATATTTTCTTAAATGCCAATGTGCTGAAGGTGATAAAAGATGACGATGGTTTTGAAGTTAGTTATGAGCAGCATGGTAAAGTAAAACAGGTTTGGGCTGGAAAAGTAGTGATGGCGAGCGGTGGTTTGCCCGTAGCCAAAATGGGCGCATCGGATTTTGCATTAAAAACAGCCAGGCAGTTTGATCTGAAACTTACAAAAACTGCTCCGGCTTTGGTACCATTAACCATTACAGGGAAAGACGAAGCGTGGTATGCAAACCTATCAGGGAATTCTATAAAGGCAGTAGTGAGTAATGATAAAATTAGCTTTGAGGAGAATATCTTATTTACCCATTGGGGTTTAAGCGGCCCCGCAATTTTACAAATATCCTCCTACTGGCAGCCCGGCGAAAAGATCAATATTGATTTATTACCCGGAGAAGATATTGTTGCTTTACTGGAAGAAGAAAAAACCGTGAATGGTAAAAAAGTATTAGGTAGTTTTCTTACAAAGTTTTATACCCGTAAGTTTATAGATGCCTTGGCTGATTTTCTTCCCATAACCAAAAATGTGGCTTCTTTATCAAAAGATGATATAAACAAAATTGAAAAATTTATACATCACTTTGAGGTAAAACCTGCGGGAGATAAGGGTTACGACAAGGCCGAAGTGATGCGTGGCGGTGTAGACACCAACGAACTTTCTTCTAAAACGCTGGAATCAAAAAAGGTAAAAGGCTTGTTTTTTGGTGGCGAATGTGTGGATGTAACCGGTTGGCTGGGTGGTTACAATTTCCAATGGGCGTGGGCAAGTGGTTTCGTGATTGCGCAGAATATTTGAATTTGTTGGTTAGTTTTTAGTTGGTTAGAATCCTGGCATTAAGTAATTAGTATTTCGTATTTAGATCTGAATTTAATCTTAATCTCTTCAAATCTAATTCTTATGCTTTAATCTTTGATCCTTGTTCTTTTTTCTTCAAGGAAAGTCTGGCTAGATACTGGTCGCTGCCATCATCAAACAGAACTTCCATGTGGAAGCCGCTTTTTTCTGCTATTTCCTGCATTAAACTTCTTTCGATGTAAATCCACGAGAACCAGTCGCCTTTGTTATTGAGGTATTCGTATTGGTAATCTATTTCACCGAAATAGCCATCATCTTCGTATTTCTGGTTTTCATATAAATAGGAAACATCAGAAGAGTCAAATAATATTTGTCCGTTTTTGTTGAGTAATTGTTTGGCATGTTCTAAAAAATTGCCCACCTCATCTAAATATTGACAGAAGCCAATACCATTCATCATTAATAAAAGGGTATCATACTTTTCATCAGTAAATTTAAAAATATCTTTGTTAATGATTTTTTCTACGCCGCGGGCCTTCATTACTTCCACAGCTCCCGGAGAAATCTCTAAGGCAGTTACATCAAAATTTCTTCTTTGCAAAGCCAGGCTAATTGCTCCGGCACCTGCACCAATATCCAGTACTTTTCCCTTACATAACCTTAGAGCTAGCAACTCAAGGTCAGAAAGTTCGTATTCTTTCCTGAAGAATATTTCTGCAGGCATTTCTTCCGGCTCAGCGTAGTTGTTATGAAGCCAAATGATGTCTGTTTTTCCATGCTTTAAATAATCTTTAAGAAACTGGCCGTATATATCGTTCATTCTTTATCTCCTAGCTAATACAATTGCTGCAAATTAACGTCAATTATTTTAATCAGATTGCAATCTATTGAGGTAAGATTGCTAAATTATGCCTTAATTTGACAATGAATCCAGAGATCTTGTTAGATTTAGTAAAAGTGAGGATGCCTTACGGTAAATACAAAGACAAAATTTTGTGTGATATTCCCGTAAGTTATTTAGAGTGGATGAATTCTAAAGGATGGCCGCCGGGTAAGTTAGGGCAGCAGCTAGCCACAGTTTATGAGATTAAGCTAAACGGGCTAGAATATTTATTGAAACCTTTAAGAAAAGGATAAACTAAATGGCGATTATTTTTCGCTTAAATGGTCTACATCTCTTTCTTCAAAATCTCTGCCTTTAAAGATAATGTCTTCCTCGTCC
Organism: Pelobium sp.; assembly: GCA_045629485.1. Taxonomy (GTDB): domain Bacteria; phylum Bacteroidota; class Bacteroidia; order Sphingobacteriales; family Sphingobacteriaceae; genus Pseudopedobacter. Next base: position 35,034 of record JAZQRF010000329.1, read on the forward strand.
TCTAAAAACATTTTGAAAAATGTTTTTTCCGATTGGATTCTCTTCAATAAAGAGTTGATAAAGGAGAGGTCGAACTCCTGTTTGTCAAGTTTAATTAGGTATTCCTGATCTGTGATTTCTAAAACTGATGTGTTCATAATAATTTATATTAATTTTTTCCAAAATAGAAACCATTTATTAATAAACTGTTAAGCGTAAGTTATATTTTGGTTTGGTGTTTTTGATCTGATCTAAAACCAGATGCCTTATTGTGTTGTTAACCCGGTAAATTTTTACTTGCTTAAACTATTAAAATTTTGCAAACAGCACCAGATCTTAAACTATACATGATGCTATTAGGTTCTAAAGCGCCTAAAAGAAATGTTGAGCAGCATGATTACTTTTTCGGTATTGCTTCTTCTGTAAAAGAACTGGTTCCGCAAATTAAATTGTTTTGGAAAGAAGCAGGCAATAGTATACATGTAGATGGCTGGAGAGAAGTTAGAAGTGTAGATGGGTATGAAGTGAAAGTTGTCTTAAAAAATGCAGCATCTACTTCTTCCCAAAATAAGCTATTTTTTGTAAATCTGGGAGGTTACCAATTTAACAAATTAGAAGAACAGCATTATGTAATACTAACCGTTCAGGAAGATTCTAAAGCGGCGGTAAAGCAAGCAAAAAGAAGCCTATTCTTTAAATCTAATACCATGAAAGGTGCAAACTCACATATAGATGATAAATACGGAATAGATATAGATGATGTTTATAGAGTAGAAGATATTTTGGATGATCACTTTAAGGAGAGGTACCAGCTGGAAATTACACCAGCTTCTGATTTACCGCCTGATGAAATTTATTTAGGGTATTTTAAGCTTAACAAGCTGCCCTGAATACCAAAAAAGTCTTCTTAAATTTAAGAAGACTTTTTGTTTTTAATAGAATGGAATTAATTAAACCAGTTCAATACTTCTTCTTTTTGAGGCATCGCAATATCAAGTTTTAATTTTTTTCTCATGCCACCTAAATCATTAAATACTTTATTTGGGTTGGCAGCCTTTAACTCATCTATAGTATTGATGTTCATTTTACGAATTACCTGTACCCATTCAGCAGGGATTCCCTGAGCGATAAAATCATCATCTGTGGTTACCTTTGCTTTCTTTTCTGGTCTCATTTGAGGGAAGAATAACACTTCCTGTATAGAAGACTGGTTGGTCATTAACATTACTAATCTATCAATACCGATTCCTAAACCAGCAGTAGGTGGCATGCCATATTCTAAAGAACGGATAAAATCATCGTCCATGGCCATGGCCTCATCATCTCCGCGGGCTGCTAAATCCAATTGATCTTCAAATCTTTCTTTCTGATCTATAGGATCATTTAACTCAGAATAAGCATTTGCAATTTCTTTTCCTTGTACAAATAGTTCGAAACGCTCTACCAAACCTTCTTTGCTACGGTGCTTTTTAGCAAGCGGGGTCATTTCTATTGGGTAATCGGTAATAAAAGTTGGCTGAATTAAGTTGTGTTCTACCTTTTCACCAAAGATAGCATCTACCAATTTTCCTTTACCCATGGATGCATCCACATCAATATTTAAACTTTGGCAAGTCTCAATTAATTGCGCTTCATTCATTTCCGAAACGTCTATTCCAGTATATTTTAGGATAGAATCGTACATAGATAGTTTTTCGTACGGGCCGGCAAATTCTATTTCATCTTTACCAATGGTGATTTTTGTTTTTCCGTGAATAGCAGTAGTTACTTTTTCCAGGCATTCTTCTACCATGCCCATCATCCAGATATAATCTTTATAGGCTACATAAATTTCCATGGAGGTAAACTCCGGGTTATGGGTTCTGTCCATTCCCTCGTTTCTGAACATCTTACCGAATTCGTATACTCCTTCGAAACCTGCGACAATAAGTCTTTTTAGGTAAAGCTCATTAGCGATGCGCAAGAAAAGCGGCATGTCTAATGTGTTATGATAAGTGTTAAACGGCCTTGCCGCAGCACCACCATGTATAGCCTGTAGAATTGGTGTTTCCACTTCCATCCATCCACGTACATCAAAGTAATTACGCATGGTGCTAATTACTTTAGAACGTGTTTTAAAAATTTCTTTAAATTGAGGATTAACTGTTAGATCTACATAGCGCATTCTATAGCGCATTTCCGGATCGGTAAATCCATCATAGGTATTCCCATCATCGTCTCTTTTTACTATAGGAAGTGGTTTTAAAGATTTACTGAGTACAGTAAATTCAGAAACGTGAATAGATATTTCTCCGGTTTGCGTGGTAAAAACGTATCCTTTTACTCCAATAAAATCCCCAATATCTAAAAGTTTCTTAAATACAGTATTGTATAGCGTTTTATCTTCTCCCGGGCATACATCGTCTCTTCTTATATAAGCTTGTATACGTCCTGTAGAATCCTGTAATTCAACAAAAGAAGCGTTTCCCATGATCCGTCGGGTCATTATTCTTCCGGCAAGGCTGATATTCTTATAAGAAGTTTTGTCTCTTTCGTAGTTAGCAGCAATATCCAAAGCGTTGGCATTTACTTCAAATGCTTCTGCAGGATATGGGTTAATACCCAAATTTCTTAATTCTTGTAAAGATTGACGTCTTTGTATTTCCTGTTCTGAAAGTGTACTCATTAAATATGAAATTTGCGCAAAAATAAGGTTTTATTTGGGTTTGTTAAAGTCTTATTTAGTAACATTGTTTGTTAGCTATTTAAAGGAGAATGATATCATATGCTTTAAAGAAATAGGAAGTGCCAGTACCTAAAAGATTACAGGTCTTTGCTTTTTAATGTACGAATAAAGATTTGGATGTATTTATCAAAATCAAAGAACAAGTTTGTATATAAATAATAAGTTAAACAATTTAGCTATAGCTCTTGGGTATCTCAATACCATATTCATAATAATCACTTTTTGAATACTATTTGAAGCTATAGTAAGTGCGTTAAAATACGAGTTTTAACGCACTTACTACGGACTCATTACGCATTCACTACGGATTTATTTTTGAGAAAGATAGGAAGTGATAAGGGGCTTCGGCAATGGATTGGCATTCAAAATTAATTACTTTATATACTCTATTAATTCAAATCGGTTTCCAAAGGGATCTGTGAAAAAGAAACGTTCGCGACCTTCTATCTTAGAAGTACTTTCTATGGTAACCTTTTTTTGGGTTAAAAAAGTTCTGCTTGCCTCTAAATCTTCTACTTCAAAAGCCACATGTCGTGGCTCTTTTGGTTCTGTTTTTCCTAAAGCTAAA
>JAZQRF010000330.1:0-25685 GCA_045629485.1 Pelobium sp.
GGCATGTGATTTCTGGCCCCAACTGTCGTATTCACTGATATGTTCTTTATATTGCTCCTGAAGTTGTTTCCCGTCGACCTGGAAGTATTGCCCTAAGTGATAGCAACTAATGGGGTGATTATCCAAATATACCTTTTAAAAAAAGACCGAATTCGGTTGTCATTCGCGTCCCTTTTATCACTAAATCCCAGTCTCTGGTAATGATAGTTCCATCTTTAATTACAGTCCATCTTCGCCGTTTTACACATAAGGCTACTTTATGGCCACGAATAGGAAAGTCTTGAATGCGAACCTCAGGAAAGAAACCTTTGGATTCCAGTTCATGCTTCTGGTAGCCACTGGGGGCTATATTCTTCTCTTCAAGATAAATATTGAGTCCACCCGAATCTTTTTCAACCTTGGTTAATTCAAAATAATCCAGAATTCCTTCTGGCAATAAAAAACTTATTAATGTGTCGATGGCCTGGTTCAAAATAGTAGCAGCTGGTAATCCTAAATTATATGCTGCAAAAGAAAGAATTTATTTAATGCCCCCCAACAATTCCGCTTGATCCAGCTTAATGAGACACCATAAAATCACATTGGAGTTTTCGCTGCCATGTAAATGGTCGAAGATTCTGAGATGTATTAAAAACTAAAAATGTTTGAGTGGGAGTATAGTGGGAGTATCTATGGCCTAACCATGGGCTAACCTCTCCTGAAAAAGTGTTGGTTAGCCCCGGTGTTCCAGAAAGGTAATAAAAATAGAACTATAAATTATTTCTGCCTGGTGGTTTTCTGAAAAACTGATTCATTACCTCTTCGTAATCGAATCCGCATATTCGCAGAATTCTCTAATGGTAAGGAACTGGTATGGCTTTTTGTTGAGCACAAATTTGATGTCTGCTATGATTCTAAGTGCTGTGCGCTCACTTTTGCCTAAGATTTTAGCTACATCTTTGGCGTAAATGCAGAACGGATCATTCTTCATTGCATAATGGTGTTATGCTTGGTGAATCCTGCTATCAGGCATACACGTTTTGAACATTCGGTAGGTGTGATAACCAGCTCACCGAGAAATAAATTATAATTTTAACTAAACCGGTTAATTGATTATATTCGCTTACCAATTATTGAATTACACAGCAACAACAGTTATTAAGGCCAGAAATAGTACAAAAGGTACCTGTTATGGGAAATGTATGATTTAAGATATTCAGTTAATATTTATCATCATTTTAAATTCATGGGGGAAAAGGTGCGAATCTTTTAGGTGCCTTTATTCAACAGATGGATAGTGTTATTTGAATTCATGTATTGTATAGACTTGTAATCGTTTATTAAAATCAATTTATAACCTAAACAATTAAAAATGAAAAATCAACTAAGAAAGTACAGCAGTATTTTAATGATTGCGCTATTGGCAGTTTCCTGTCAGAAATCCGGTTCAGAAGATCAGCAATCCGGCGGTACTTTAATTGCCAGTAAAAAACACATCAGAAGTACAAGCGGTGAAAACCAATACCGCTACGCATAAAGAAACCGGTTTTGAGGATGGGACGATAGCTCCTTATACCATTTGTACTACACAAAATGGACAGTGGCCGATAATATGATTAAGCTGAAATACGGGATGTATTGTTATGACAGCGCTAATTATACCACGGGAGAAAGCAGAGTGATGTATTTTGATAATGTAAGTCAAGTGAATGGTAATCCTACGAATGCGTGGGAAACCGTACATCCGAATATGTAATAATATTAATCAAGGCTAGCAATAGGGAGCTGAATATCAAATGGCTAAAGCGAGTGATGTATTATGGAGGGAGTTTTGTATTTTCTATCGTTAGTTTATAAAATTATTAATAGAAGGATGAGATTTTGATTAAAATGTTAACTTAACACTTGTTTTGTTAATGCTTTATGAAAAATACACAAAGCCTTGACTAAACCGGTTTAGTTTTATTACATTTGAAATAGCCAATTTCACAATCACCAAATTTTAAATGAAGATTGAGCCATGCAGGCTATTATTTGATTTTACAACCAATAAATTAATCTAACAATGAGTAATTACTTACAAAAAAGATGGAAATTGTTTTTCCTGGCTTATTTGAGCCTTTGTATCTCTTTTAGTTCGTACGCCCAACAGCGTAGTGTAACAGGAAAGGTAATGGATGCAACAACAAACGAAACCGTTATTGGTGCTTCAGTAAAAGTTAAGGGAAGTTCTTACGGTACTTTAACCGATGTAAATGGCGTATTTACACTGAATGCAGTTGAAGGAGCGATTCTCCAGGTATCTTATATAGGATATACAACTATAGATGTGGCTGCCAACTTTGGGTCGTCAATGACGGTATTGTTAAGTGCCGATGAACAGTTGCTTAATGAGGTTGTGGTAGTTGGGTACGGTACCCAAAGAAAGGAAACTTTGACCGGTTCTGTAACCAAAGTAGACGCAAAAGCTTTTCAGGACAGGGGAGCGCTGGCAAGCCCGTTGCAGGCGTTACAAGGGCAGGTTCCGGGAGTAATTATTACTCGTTCTTCCGGTGCTCCTGGTGATGAGGCCTGGGGTGTTAATTTAAGGGGGGCAATTTCCACCAAGGCAGCAGAGCCTTTATTAGTTATAGATGGCGTAGCGTATGAAAGTTTTAGAGAACTGAGGCTGTTAAACCCATCTGATATCGATAATATCTCTTTCTTAAAGGATGCTGCTGCGGCGATCTATGGATCGAGGGCAGCAGGTGGAGTTATGTTGGTTACTACAAAAAAGGCCAAGGCAGGGAAAGCTGTTGTAGAATTTAATACCTTATATACCAGGAAGGAAACCGGCTTGCAGCCCAGGTTGATGAGTATGGATGAATGGGCTGCCGGTGTTTTTGAAGCAAGAACTAATGATGGCTTTGGACCAGAGGATGTATGGATTCGTTATGCCAACCTTGCATTAGCAAATAGAGGTGGTTATATCGATGCCAGAGATTTGGCAAATGCTCCTATTCCAGGTGCATTTAATGATGTTAAGGATTTTGTGTTCTTAGACAACAACTGGACAGATATACTTTGGGGTGGTGCGAACTCGACTCAAAACGACTTGAGTATATCAGGAAGAGGGGAAAAATCAGGTTACAGGTTGTCTTTAGGGTATCTTCATGATGGTGGTACACTACAATATGGAAACAATAATAACAACCGTTACAATATAAGATTGAACAATGATTTTCAGGTTACTGACAGGTTTAGCGTTGAGTCGGTGATCTCCTATAATCAACAAAGCCAGGTTTCGCCAACCATGTTGGGGAATGTTTTAGGACAGGGTTACCCACAGCCTGGTTTTCCATCTGAAACACTTACTGGTAAGCCATATGCCTGGGGCGGACAGTATGCACCGAATGGCTTCGCTGAATATGGTGGAGATAACAAGTTAAAAGTAGGTGCAATAAATATTAGTGAAACACTTCGATATAAGCTTTTAGATGGATTGCAAGTAATTAGTAATCTTGGGTATAACTCGAGTACAGCAATCAGGGATATGCAACAAAATAATATTCAATGGTTTAACTATCAAGGGGATTTGTTGATACAAAATAACCCTACACAAGCTAATAGCTATTACCAGAAAAGTACTGCGAAAACAGATTTTTATTCTGCATCTGCTTACTTACAATATAATAAGAGGATAAAACAGGCTCATAATTTAGGTGCTACTCTTGGAGGGCAATACGAATTTAGAGACTATGATTATTATTTAACAAAAATCATGGATATTAATAGTTCCTTGTCAGCTATCAATGGAACGGGTGTCATTACTTCAGATAAGGATAGAACTCAATACGCAATGGGGTCCTATTTCGGACGTGTTAATTATGATTATAATTCGAAATATCTTTTCGAAGCGAATGGAAGGTATGATGGTTCATCTAAATTTGATAGGGTAAATAGATGGAATTTCTTTTATGGTTTTTCTGCGGGATGGAGAATTTCAGAAGAGAGCATAGTTAAAGATTTAGGAATATTTAATGAATTAAAATTAAGAGCTTCCTACGGTATAGTTGGTAATCAGCTTGGAGTTGATAATTATGATGGCCAACAACTTTATGACCAAAATACTGGTACTGGTCCATACTTAGGCAATGGAAGAACAAGTTTTATTACTACAAATGGAAGATTGGTGTCATATGACCGCACCTGGGAAAGAATCCATAATTACAATTTGGCAGTTGATTTTTCTCTTCTGAACAACAAGCTATTTGGTACTTTGGAGCGATTTGTTAAGAAGAATAACAATATGTTTTTGGAGCAGCAATATGCAGCGATGCTAGGTGCAACTGCGCCACAGGCCAATATTGGGAAATTCAAATCCAATGGTTGGGATGCTATCCTCAATTGGTCAGATAAAGTTGGTGAATTCAGCTACAATGTTGGAGGGGTTTTTACACTTGCAGAAACTAAAATTGTGGATTTTGGAGGGAGGAACCTAATCACCCAGGGTGGATTGATCGCTAACCTGGAATCCTACCCGCTTAATTCTATTTTCGGTTTGCAGTATGATGGACGTATCCAAAGCGAAGAACAACGCCAGCAATATATTGATACTTACAATGTAGGAAATGGTATCGGATTGAGCAGTGCTGTTCGTGTTGGTGATAATATGTACAAGGATGTGAACGGGGATGGCATTCTTAATTTTGATGATCTTGTTTACCTGGGCACTGATAATCCTAAAATATCCTATTCCTTTAATGCAGGAGCAGGTTACAAAGGGTTTGATTTCTCAGTCGTTTTCCAGGGTGCCGGTGGTCGTACGACCTTTAGGGATGATGTTAACTGGAGACAGCCATTCAGATCTGTTTATTTAAATACTACTAACCAATCTGTAGGTAACCACTGGACACCTGAAAATACGAACGCACATTTCCCTAAGTATTCTACTAATGGCGCAATCAACACTTACAACTATCAGGCATCTTCATGGTCAGTTGAAAATGGTGCTTACCTGAGGTTAAAAAATATAGTATTGGGGTATACTATACCACAATCGGTGGTTGGAAGTCTGAAAACTTTTTCAAGATTAAGGGTTTATGCTGCCGGACAAGATTTATGGGAAGTAACACATATTAATGACGGGTGGGATCCTGAAGCAACACGTACAGTGAGTGCCGCACAACGCTATCCTTTCAGCCGTTCGTTCACAGTTGGTATCAACGCAACTTTTTAAGTATTAGCCATGAAAAGAAATTATAAAAAATATATAGCAGGAATTGCTTTAGCAATAACATCATTAACACAGGTGAGTTGCAATAAAGCACTCGACCTGGATCCATTAGCGCAAATCGCTGATGGTAATTATTGGAAAAATGCCAATGATTTTAAATTGTTTGCCAACCAGTTTTATGGATGGAGACGTGGTTTTAGCAGCTCAGTATATGATTCTCCACATAGTGACAGACGATCTGATCTAATGACTTCTACGAGTCCGAATGTTTGGGCTAATGGTACGAATACCATACCTGCGACAGACGGAACCTTTTCCGGAGCATTTTCAAGGATCAGATTAATTAACACCCTGTTGGCAAAAGCAGAAACTTATTCTAATTCTGCAGAAATTGCACAGTATGTGGCAGAAGCGAAATTTTTTAGAGCTTATATCTATTTTGATTTACTACAATTATACGGCGACGCTCCTATTGTAAGAAATTTGCCTGATGTGGACGATCCGATATTAACTGCTCCAAGGAACTCCAGAGGAGAAGTATCGAATTTTATTATTGAGGATTTACAGGCCGCGACCTCTGGTTTACCCTTACAAAGTGCCATACCTGCTGGTGATGCAGGGAGAATAAGTAAAGGTGCAGCACAGGCATTTCTATCCCGTGTAGCCTTATTTGAAGGTACCTGGCAAAAAATCAGGAACAATGTAAACCGAGCAACCGGTCTATTAGACATTGCCGCTAACAGCGCAAAAGCTGTAATAACCAGTAATGAATATGCTTTATTTAAGCCTGCTGTATTGGGAGACTCTGCTCAGAAATATATGTTTATCCTGGAAGATGCCAAATCAAATCCTGCAGGGATCAAAAAAACGGATAATAAAGAATACATTTTTGTTAACCGCCATGATGAAGTATTAAATCCTATTGCAAATAATATCACGCAGGAAACTTTCGCCAATGTGCAGCATGTGAATAGAAAATTCGCTAATATGTATTTAACACAAAATGGCTTACCAGTAGATCATCCATCGAATGCTCAGTTCCAGGGCTATGCTACCATGGTCTCAGAGTATGCCAACCGAGATAATCGTATGAAATATACTTTGATGCCTCCTAAAAAGGCTTATTGGAGAAATACCAGCCCTAGGGTGACCTGGTTGGGTGATGCTGCGGATAGGGCATCTGCTGCATTTATCTCTTATATTCCAGGTACTGGTGGCAGTGGTTATAATAACCAGAAATGGGCTGCAGAAAGAGCAGTACCTGATAGGGCAGAAGGTTATGATTATCCGATCATTCGTTATGCAGAAGTGCTGTTAAACTACGCTGAAGCAGTTTATGAAAGAGATAATGCCATAAGCGATGAGGACTTAGATATTTCCTTGAACCTGGTTAGGAACAGGGTGAACCGTGATATGCCAAAATTAAGCAATGCATTTGTGGGTACACATAATCTGAATATGCAAACCGAGATCAGGAGAGAGCGGACGATTGAATTGTTTAATGAAGGTTTCCGGATCGATGATTTAAAAAGATGGAAAACTGCCGAAGTTGAAATGCCACAGCATATATTAGGTATTAAACATACCGGAACCGAATACGCAACGGCTGCAGGTTGGAGTACTATTACTCGTCCTAAAACTACGGAAGGAGTGATCGTGATGGAGTCTGGAAGAGTGTGGGAGCAGAAGCACTACCTCTATCCATTACCAGCAGATCAATTGAAATTGAATCCTAAACTTTTACAAAATCCTGATTGGCAAAATTAATTCAATAAGCATATGAAAATATTTAGTTTTATATTAAAAAAGGAAGAAAGCCTGAGAGCAGTTTGGACTCTTGGCGTGTTCCTTGTGATTTTTACAGTATTAGCTTCCTGTGAGAAATCTAATGAGACACAAGTTGCAGAAGAGAGATTTATAGTCACAAACCTGGCTATAAATGCCACTCCCGAATTGCCATTGCTGATTGGAAGAGATTCTTTACTTGATATCAGTAATGGACCCGAAAATGCGAGCAATGGGGAGCTTTTATGGGAAAGCAGTAATCCTGCTATTGCGACAGTTGATGATGCTGGCAGGGTAAAAGCACTCTCCGTAGGTGAGGCGACGATTAAGGTCAGCTCTACGGATGGCGGAGGAAGAGCTTCGTCTATTTTAGTACAAGTTATAGATCGTATTGAATACGCTATTGAGATAGCTATTGTCCCGACCAGCCTTAGCATTTTTGAGGCAGAGAGAGCTACACTGGCAGCAACAATTGCTCCGGCAAATGCGACTTATAAAACCTTGAGATGGACAAGCAGTAATGCTGCCGTAGCGACGGTTTCAGCGACTGGGGAGGTGATGGGGATAGCAAAAGGAAATGCGATCATTACTGCAGCCACCACGGATGGCAGTGGAGTATCTAAAACTGTAGCTGTAGAAATTAAGGAGGTGATTCCTGTTACTGCCATTAGTATTTCTTCGGTAATCTCAGAATCTTTAGCTCCGGGGCAAACTTACCCTTTGTTGGTAGATTTAATGCCTTCTAATGCTACTGCACAATCTTTGATATGGAGTTCTGATAATGAAGCCGCAGTAACTGTTTCTGAAAGTGGCGTATTAACGGCAGTGGCCGAGGGTCAGGCCACAATCACTGTATCGTCAAAAGCGAATGCAGATGTTAAGAGTAGTATAACAGTTAATGTTGAGGCTGGAAAGATTAATGATTTGTTTATTACAGGAAGTAACTGGAAGTCTGTAACAGCTAATTCAATTGCAGTTGTTGAAGAAGGAAAGTTTAAGGTCACTATGGCTGTTCAAAATGCAACACCACCTGTAAAATACAGAGGCGATTTTCAGCGTACAGGCGGTGCTACGGTGCATGCAGGCAAGTTTCCTATTATAGCATTCAAATTTAACAGGCCTGTGGGAACCGGTAATGTGGTTTTTGATACTAACAATGGGTCATTTTTGAATGGAAATAATAAATTAACTACTATTACCGGTAAGGATGGAGTTCAGATTCACTATGCTGATATCTCTACCGGTACTTTTGGTGGTAGCGCAGTTAAACTTTCTACTACTGCGACTACAACTTTAACTACGTTCCAATTAAAAATAGCCGATTTTGTGACTACGGATAACAGATATGAGGTTCATTGGGTGAAGACATTTAAAACCCTAACTGAATTACAGGCATATATCAATCAATAAATCATATCGCTTAGCTATCTATAGCGGATAGCTAAGCTTTTCTAATTAAGTATATTATTATGATAAGTGAAGTTTTAAAAAAAGCAGGTTACGGGTTACTCATTGCACTGGTAACAGTTGGCTGCAGTAAAAGTGCTGTTGACAATGATACGAATCCTGAACCTGAGCCCCCGGTTATTTCGGAAACTGTGAAAATAGTTCACCCGGGAATGCTGCATACAGCTACCGATTTCACCTTTGTGAAAGGCAAAGTAGATGCCGGGCTTTCGCCTTGGAAAGAAGGGTATGATAAACTAAATTCAAGCACACATTTGAGCTTGAGTTATACAGCAAGTCCCGTAGTAAAAATGATCAGGGGAGGCGGGTCCAGAGAAGAACCAGAACCTGATAATTACTCAAGTGCATTCAGAGATTCCCATGCCGCTTACCAGATGGCATTAAAGTGGAAGCTTACCGGAGACGACCTCTGGGCAGCAAAAGGTGTTGAAATTTTAAATGCCTGGGCTGCTACCTGTAAATCTATCAGCGGGGATAGTAATAAGTCTCTTGCTTCCGGAATCTATGGCTTTACCTTTGCAAATGCTGCGGAAATATTAAGAGACTATAACGGATGGAATGCTGCAGATTTTAGCGCTTACAAAAAATGGATGCTGGATGTGTTTTATCCTTTAGCTATGGATTTCCTGGAAAGACACCATGGTACCTGTAATTCTCACTACTGGACCAATTGGGATGCAGCAAATATGTGTGCTGTAATTGCAATTGGTATTTTGACAGATGATGTATCTAAAGTGAATTTTGCGATTAACTATTTTAAAAAGGGAGTTGGAAACGGTAATATAGATAATGCAGTAACCGCTATACATCATGTTAATGGCGAAGTATTGGGGCAGGGGCAGGAGTCGGGAAGAGATCAGGGACATGCTAATTTAGTCATATCATTAATGAGCTCGTTTTGCCAGATGGCTTTTAATTCTGGTGTTGACCTCTTCTCTTATAAAGACAATAAGTTTATGGCATTATGTGAATACACAGCAAAGTATAATTATTCAGATGCATCCGGTATATTTCCTTATAATGTTCCTTTTACAGAATATATCAGGAAATATAATGCAAATTGTTCTGCTTCGGAAACCCATACTACTGTTGCAAATGATGCTTCGAGAGGTTCATTAAGACCCACATGGGAGTTGGTGTATAACCATTATGCTAAGATTAAAGGGTTGAATCCAAAATACTCTAAAATGTTTGCAGAGAAAATTAGACCGGAAGGTGGTGGCAGTCATTACGGGCCCAATAGCGGTGGTTATGACCAGTTAGGGTTTGGTACTTTAATGTTTTCAAAGTAAGCAGTTGAAAATCCTGACCGGAAAGGCAGCGATTAATTTTATTCCTATATTTTGAAAGTGGGAACTGGTGAAAGTACCGTTCCCGCTTTTTTATTGCAAAAAAATAATCAGGATTCTGGTGAGAAATAATGAATTTATAGATTTAAAAATCAATCAATTATGAAAATAAATATACTAAAAAAAGGAATTTTAACTTTGGCCGGCGGTGCTCTGCTAAGTTTAAGTGGATATTCGCAGATAGGGCCTGCAATCGATCAGGATTTTGTCGCTACAAAAACGAGGACAAACTGGGATGTTAATAATAAAACTGTCGGGGGGACTATTGCTGTTGCTTCTACCATCTCTCAAAATCCCACTACAGGAGTGATTACTATTTCTCCTTCGAAGAATACAAGTGATCCGGCTAAGTATAGAGGTGATTTTGTTTACGCAACGGGTGCGGCAGGACAGGTCAAATTTAATCCGACTACCTACCCAATTGTTGCGATAAAGTTTACCAAACCAAGTACCGGTAACCTCACCTTTGATATAGGGAGTGTGGGTGATTACAGAAAGCTCGGATCGGGAACTCAGAATAATCAGCAGACAGCTCTGCCAGGCTATACTAATATATATTATTATGATCTAGGCGCCTCAGGAGCTAAGTTGGGAGCAACAAAAGAGATTAATGAAACGAATTTTACCTATCCAATTGAAGGAACTGCTCTGTCATTTAAGATTGCCGACCTGACCATTTATGAAACTTATGATATTTACTGGGTAAAATCCTTTGCTTCGGTTGCTGCATTAACGGCCTATGTTGAAAGTACATTGCCTGTTTCTTTAACCAACTATCAGGTGAAGTTATTGCAAAATGGTTATGTGGATGTTAACTGGAAAGTAGCCTCAGAAAATAACAACAGTTATTTTGTGGTTGAAAGAAAAGCGGGCAAAGGTAATTTTACCGAATTAGAAAGAATACCTTCCAAAGGAAATGGTGTGTCTTATTATTCCTTTATTGATAAAAATTCACCAGCGGGAACGAACTATTATCGCTTAAGCCAGGTGGATAAAGACGGAACCACACAGGAACTGGGAATACAATCAGTTAATTATTCGCTAGATACCGGCAAGGATTTAACTATTTACCCGCTTCCGGTAAGCGGGAACACCTTGTCTTTCAACTATTCAGCAGGCAGTAAAGCAGTGTCAGTAAGTATTACCAGTTTAGCAGGTAAAAAGATCCTGGAGCAAACATTAGCTGTAGAATCAAATGGAGTTTATAAAGTACAGCTAACAAACAAACCTGCTGCAGGAATTTATTTGTTGACCATTGATGGTAAACAATCACAAAAGATTTTAGTCAATTAGCAATGAAGAGGAGATTGAGAAATTAAAATATCACATTGAGCGGGGCCTGAAGACACCAGGCCAGCTTGTTTTAACTCCGCTTAGGCTGAAGACCTGTAATGCAGTATATATGCAAAATTAGTGTCATGATAAAGTGTGTTTTCTATTGAGTTTTTGATAATGATTGTCTAAAGGGATCATGATATTCTTAATTATTTTAAGAAAGTATTTAAGGTTTATCAAAAATCACACGATAGCAACTAAACCGGTTTAGGTTTGATATATTTGAAATATCAATACACTCGATTTTAAAAAGATTTGGTTTATAATTAGTAAACTGTCCTTCTGTCTCCCGATAGAAGGCAGTTTTTTTAACCCCCATGAGTATGCGTAAATTATTAAATACATTTTTTCTCTTAGCTGGTGTTTCACTGATTTCTTCCTGTTCGTCGGGACGTTTCGATGCAGATCATCACCTGAGTTACAGTAGTACGCAATTATTTAAGACTTTAAGTTTTATTCCTGCGGATACGCCAAATATTCCAAGGAATATCAAAGACAGTATCGGAAACTGGAGGTATGTGAGCTACAAAGACTGGACCAGTGGTTTTTGGCCAGGACAGCTATGGTATGCTTATGAGGGAACAAAGGATGATAAATTAAAGCAGGAAGCAGAACGTTTTACCAGTCAACTATTACCACTTTCCCAAGAGCCGGCATTTGACCATGATTTGGGTTTCCAGGTGTTTAATTCGTATGGCCATGCTTACCGTTTAACAGGTAAGGAAGAATATAAAAAAGTTGTCCTGCGTACTGCAGATACCCTGGCCACTTTATACAATCCTCAGGTGGGTACTATTTTATCATGGCCGCGTTCCGTACCTAATATGGAATGGCCACAACATAATACCATCATTGATAATATGATTAACCTTGAATTGTTATTCTGGGCATCAAAAAATGGAGACAGCAAAGGGCTTTATGATATTGCTGTGAAGCATGCAGAAACTACGATGGCCAATCATTTCCGTGAGGATAATACCTCCTATCATGCCGTGGTTTATGATAAGCATACAGGTAAAAGAATCAAACAGGTTACGCACCAGGGTTATGCAGATGAAACGATGTGGGCCCGGGGGCAGTCATGGGCTATCTATGGCTATACTATGGTTTATAGGGAGACAAAAGATGAAAAATTCTTAGACTTTGCTCAAAAAGTAACGGATGTATACCTGGAAAGATTACCCAAAGATTTGATTCCCTACTGGGATTTTGATGCTCCAGGTATTCCTAATGAGCCGAGAGATGCATCAGCGGCTGCTGTAACGGCTTCTGCTTTGCTGGAGCTGGCTACTTTTGTGAAGGATGAAACCAAAGCCAAATATTACCGTGAAGCGGCAGAGAAAATGATCGAAGAACTTTCATCTGCGAATTACCAGAGCAGGGATAAAAATTCGGCACTCATTACCCATGTCACCGGCCATAAACCAAATGGTACCGAGATCAATACTTCCATTAACTACGGAGACTATTATTATATAGAGGCCTTAGTGCGGTTGAAAAAATTGCAGGCAGGGAAAACCATTTATGATAATTTATAATCATGAGGAAATTCCTTTTTACAGTAGTGGCTTTATCTTCGTTTGTAACCTGTGTACAAGCTCAGGAAGCGTATGAATTAAAATCTCCGGATGGTCATTTAGTTTTTAAAATAGTACAGAGGATCTCTGATCATAAGAAGGCATTTTATTACCAGGTTAACTATAAAGGTAAAGCTGTGATACAGGAGTCGTTAATAGATTTGCAGTTTGATAATCACCTGTCAGAAAGGGCGATGGCCCTAAAAGTTAATGCGCAGGAAAAATGGTTCGATAACCTGAAAATTATAGGAAGGAATACCTATAGTAAAGATACGACCTGGCGGCCGGTTTATGGAGAAAATAAATCTGTAAGAGATCATTACCATGCTTTAACAATCGCTACGGAGAAAGAAGGGCAGTCTTTCTATCAGATGAATATAGAAGTTAGGGCTTATAATGAAGGGATAGCTTTTCGATTTTTCTTTCCCGAAAATGAGAAAGGAACTTATTACCGGGTGATTTCGGAAAATACAGAATTTACTTTGCCGGAAGGGACAAAAGCATGGCATGCGATATGGGCACAAGCACCTTACGAATTGGTGCCTTTACATAATTGGGAGCATGAAAGCGAGCGGCCTTTAACACTTGAATTACCCAATGGATTAGCTGTTTGTTTAGCAGAAGCACAGATGGTAGATTATAGCCGGACGAAGTTTAAGCTAAGTGCCACAAAAGCCAATACCCTGGTTACTGCAATGCATGGTCCTGCAGATTTGATATCACCGTTTGCAAGCCCATGGCGTGTAATTTTGGTTGCAGAAAAAGTGACTCAACTGGTAGAGAATAATGAAATTTTGTTAAATCTGAATGTACCTTCCCGTATAGCTGATGAAAGCTGGATAAAACCAGGGAAGATCATCAGGGTGATGAAACAAACGACCAAAGATGCTTTGGAAAATATAGATTTTGCTGTTGAAAGAAATTTGCAATATGTTCTTTTTGACTGGAAATGGTATGGCCCGGCATTTAAGTTTAGTTCGGATGCTACAAAAGTAGCTATCCCAGATTTCGATTTGCCAAGGATCATTAGCTATGCGAATGATAAAGGCATTGGTGTATGGCTCTATGTGAACCAGCGGGCATTACTAAAGCAGTCTGATTCTTTGTTTAACATTTACCAGCAATGGGGAATTAAGGGGGTAAAATTTGGTTTTGTGGTGAACGGATCGCACCGCTGGACCACCTGGCTGGAAAATGCTTTCAAACAAGCCGCAGAAAATAAATTAATGGTAAATGTGCATGACGACTGGAGACAGACGGGCGAGCAGCGTACTTGGCCTAACCTGATGACGGTAGAAGGTATCAGGGGAAATGAGGAAATGCCAGATGCGACCAACAATACTATTCTTCCTTTTACAAGGATGATTGCCGGGGCTGGAGATTATACCATTTGTTATTATGATCCAAGAATTAAAACCACCCATGCACACCAGCTGGCTTTAGCGGTAGTGTATTATAGCCCTTTACAAACATTGTATTGGTATGATACACCTGATAAATATCAGGGTGAACCCGAAATTGAATTTTTTGATAAAGTACCTACTACCTGGGATGAAACGAGGATTATAGATGGTAAAACAGGGGAATTCATTAGTACAGCCAGAAGATCAGGTACGGATTGGTTTTTAGGAACTATTACCAATAACAAAGCCAGAACGGCTAAAATAGCACTGGATTTTTTAGAAAAGGGTAAGAAGTACGAAGCCATTATTTATGCAGATGATCCGTCGGTAAATACGAAAACAAAAGTGCGAGTAAAAACAATAGCTGTTACCAGTAAAACGGTACTAGCAGTGAAAATGGCTGCATCGGGTGGCCAGGCTATGTGGATAAGACTTAAAGAATAATAGCATATATATATAGATGAATAACGAGGAAGGTAACATTGTAGCAGGAGCAGATATTGGCGGTTCGCACATTACAGTCGCTTTGGTGGGTTTAACAGAGAAGTGTTTAATAGGGAATACTTTGGTAAGAAAAGATGTCAATAGTAAAGGAAGTAAAGAAGAAATTCTAAATAGCTGGTTATTTGCATTAAAGGCAGTTGTGGGAGAAGGGAAAATAAATAAACTGGCCTTTTCGATGCCGGGGCCATTCGATTATGAGGAAGGAATTTCTTATATCAAAGGACTGGATAAGTATGAGGCAATTTACGGTTTGAATGTGAAAGCTTATTTGGCTGAGCAGCTTGACTTAGATCCTGTAAATATTATTTTTAGAAATGATGCGGAAGCATTTTTACACGGAGAAGCTTTTTGTGGTGCGGGCAGAGATTCTGGTAAACTGATTGGACTAACATTGGGTACCGGTTTCGGTTCGGCTGTAAGTCAAAAGGGAATTACATTGGACCTTAATCTAGGAAGTGAGCCTTTTAAGGACAGTATTGCTGACGATTATTTTACTACACGCTGGTTTATCAAACGGTTTAAAGAGCTTAGCGGTATACCTGTCAACAATGTGAAAGAGATGGTAGTTTTAATAGAGAATCAAAGACTAAAAATTGGGATATTTGAAGAGTATGCGCTAAACTTGTCTCTATTTTTAGCTCCGTTTTTATTGAAAGAACAGGCGGAAGCAATTATTCTTGGTGGAAATATTGCGAACACACATCATTTATTTCTTGATAAATTAAAAGAACAGTTAAGAAAATCTAATTTAGAACCTGTATTTAGGATAGCTGAACTTAACGAAGAAGCAGCATTAATAGGAGCAGCAGCGTCTTTTGAGCAGGTTTTATTATAAAGATTTAACTCAATATAAACCATAACATGATCGATCAACCAAAATTTACAGACAAAAAGTTTGTCATCACGCTCATCTTTGTCGTCTCTCTATTTACCCTATGGGGTTTAGCATTATCTATGAGTGATGTGCTGAATAAACATTTTCAGAATGTTTTAAATATCACAAAATCACAATCGGGGCTTATCCAGTTTTCTGTTTTTGGCGCTTACTTTATTATGAGTATACCTGCCGGCATATTTATGAAAAGATTTGGCTATAAAAATGGGGTGTTGTTGGGATTAAGTCTGTTTGCTGCAGGAACATTTCTTTTTGTGCCGGCAGCCAATGCAGAATCGTTCGGTTTTTTCAGGATTGCTTTGTTTATTCTAGGTTGTGGTATGGCTACATTAGAAACTGTGGCGCATCCTTTTGTTGCTTCTTTGGGCGACCAGAGAACATCGGACCAAAGGATGAACTTCGCACAATCTTTTAATGCAGTAGGGACTATTATTGGCCCGTTGTTAGGATCTTATTTCTTGTTAAGAGCCACGCATGGCGGTGTAGACAATAACCTGGATTCTGTTAAAGATCTTTACCTGTACATTGGTTTATTTATTGTCGTGCTGGCGGTTTCGTTTTCATTTGTTAAAGTGCCGAAACTGGTGGACCCGCATGTGGAGCCAACAACTGACTATTTAGCAGCTGTAAATGTAGACAGCGCACCAGGTAAAAAACTTTTTCAACATAAGCATTTCGTTTGGGCAGTAGTCTCTCAGTTCTTTAATGTTGCTGCACAAGCTGGTACCTGGGCCTACTTCATTAATTATGGGGTAGATGTTATGGGTTTCACAGATTCTAAAGCTGCAAATTACATGGTATTATTTATGGTATTCATGATGATTGGCCGCTTTGCCGGAACATTCTTAATGAAATATATCGCACCCAATAAGCTATTGGCTATTTTTGCTTTAGGAAGTATCATCTCCTGTGTTTTTGTAGCCCAGGGCTTTGGATGGGTTTCTTACATCGCTTTACTAATGATTAATTTCTTCTTTAGTATCATGTTCCCTACCATTTTTAGTTTGGGATTGAAAAACTTAGGGCATCATACCCAGCAAGCTTCTTCCTTTATCTCTATGGGAGTGGTTGGAGGTGCATTTTTTCCTTTAATTATGGGAACCATTGCCAATCATGATGTTGCACAGGCTTATTATTTACCAATTGTATGTTATGTAGTGATCTTCTTATTTGGAGTAAAACTTTATAAAGTAGAAAGGTAGTCATTTTAATCCCGGTTCTGTATCTAATCCTCGGGTGATTGTCCCACAGACCGGGAGATTTGATAATCCATATTATGGGTAGAGGGATTAAAAATCCCTTTTATCTGGACTTCGGGATTACAAATCTCGAAGGTATTATCCAGAATCTATTTGGCAGAGAAAACTTAAATATGATAAAAACTTATTTACATCTTCTTCTTACAGTCTTACTACTGCATACAGTAACTGTTTTACAGGCTCAGGAAGTTAAGTATGACTTTTTTCTGCTCGACCGAAAAATAAAGTCATGGGTAGATTCCGGCTATCATAGGGGTGCATTCTTAATGATTGCCCATAAGAATCAAATTATTTATGAAAAGTACTTCGGGAGCTATCAGCCCGAAACGGTAGCCTATATTGCATCGGCAGGAAAATGGCTGGCAGCGGCCACCATTGCTGCGGTAGTAGATGAAGGTAAATTATCATGGGATGATGAAGTACAAAAATGGCTGCCCAAATTTAAAGACGAAAAAGGAAAAGCCACCCTTAGACAATTACTTTCTCATACGGGAGGATATCCGGATTATCAGCCTAAAGGGCAAAGAGCAGATAATTACCAGACATTAGCGGAGTCGGTAAAGCACATTGTTGATCTTCCTGCTGATGCTTTACCAGGAACCAAATTTAAATACGGTGGTTTGGGAATGCAGGTGGCCGGAAGGATGGCTGAGTTGGCTTACGGAAAATCCTGGGAGGAGATTTTCCAGGAAAAAATAGCTCAGCCTTTGGGAATGAGCAGTACTCATTTTACTCCTGTAGATGAAACTCCGGGACATAACCCCATGTTGGGAGGTGGGGCAAGAACCTGTTTAAAAGATTATATGAATTTTCTGAACATGTTTGCGAACGATGGTAAGTTTCATAAGCAAATCATTTTGAGTAAAGCAGCCGTAGCCGAAATATCGAAGAATCAAATAGCAAATGCTTTAGTTGCAGGAGGCGAGTATGTAGAACAGTCAAGAGCGGGCAATCATCAGGGAATATACGGTTTAGGGATTTGGAGAGAAGAGATAGATGGAAATGATAAGGCTTTATTAATTAGCAGTCCAAGCTGGGCTGGTGCTTATCCATGGATTGACAGGACCACTCACACTTACGGCTTTTTCTTGGCCAGAGTAAAAGACAATAAAAATGGTTTCCATGCATTTTATGCAAGCCCGGTTTTGCCTTTTTTAGTAAGGGACATTCTTAAAAAGGCCGATAATAAAAATGTAAAATCAGGCTATGTAAAAGTTGACCAAAATACGCAGCTGTATTATGAAGCGGAAGGTAAAGGAAAACCGGTAGTGCTGCTTCATGGCCATTCTTTCGACCACCAAATGTGGGACAAGCAGGTAGAAGCGTTGGTTAAAAAATATCAGGTTATCAGGTACGATATGCGTGGCTATGGAAGATCTGGTATGCCGAAGGAAGGGAAGGAGTTTTTGCATGCTACAGATTTAGTGAAAGTTTTGGATGCATTAAATATAAAAAAAGCACACATCGTAGGTTTGTCTTTAGGTGGATTTGTTACCACAGATTTTTTAGCCTTGCACCAGGACAGGATGCTTTCTGCCACAATGGCTAGCGGAGACATTTTTAATGTACCGGGGCCAGATGAACCCTGGACAATAGATGGCATTGCCAAAAGAAAGTTAGAAATTAAGGAATATCAAAAACAAGGTATTTACCAGAATAAAAAGAAATGGTTTAATGCATTAACTACCCGAAATGGTGAGCCTATAACCGGTATAAAAAAAACTGTTTGGGCGGCCATATATAAATGGGATGACTGGCAGCCACTACATGTAGAACCCAGGTTAGTACTGGGCAAATTTGTAAAAGAGAAACTTAGCCACCAAAAGATAGATATTCCGGTAATGGTATTAACGGGTGATGAGGACCTGCACAGAGAAAATGAATTGCTGAAATTAGTACCCCTAGCGGAGCAAAAGACTATTTCGAATGCTGGCCATATGAGTAACCTGGAGAACCCGGAAGAATTTAACCAAAAGCTAATAGTGTTCCTGCGAAAGAATACACCAAAATATTAAACCAGCCGAATTATTCGGAATAATTGATAGTGAAGATGAAAAAGATAGTTGCTTTATCTCTGACAATTTTAAGTTTACCCGTATGTTTACTGGCGCAGTCTCATTACGCGGGACAACATCAGGGTAAGTTCTTATTAAAAGATAAGCTTAAGCCTGCTGTAGAAAGTTTCGACCTGCAAAAAGTAAGGTTGCAGGATGGGAGATTTAAAGAGAATATGGAAAGAGAACAGCAATGGCTGCTTTCTATTGAGAACAAACGTCTCTTACAGAGCTTTAGGAATAATGCAGGAGTCTATAACGGAAACGAAGGCGGCTATTATTTTACCAAAAAATTAGGCGGATGGGAATCTTTGGATTGTGACCTGAGGGGTCATTCTACAGGTCATCTATTATCAGGATTGGCATTAATGTATGCCTCCACCGGAGATCAGGTTTATAAACTAAAAGCAGATAGTTTAGTCAGTGGCCTGGCTGAGGTTCAGAAAGTACTTAATCAGGATGGTTATTTGAGTGCTTATCCTCAGGAGCTGATCAACAGAAATATCAGAGGAACAAGTGTTTGGGCACCCTGGTATACTTTACATAAATTATTTGCGGGTTTGTTAGATCAGTATTTATACAGTGATAATAAGGAGGCTTTGGACATTGCCATCAAATTCTCTGATTGGGCCTATCAAAAACTATCTCCACTGAGCCAGGAACAACGTAAACTGATGTTGAGAAATGAGTTTGGCGGGATAAATGAACCGTTTTATAATTTGTATGCAATTACGGGAAATGAAAAATATAAATGGTTGGCGGAATATTTTTATCATGATGATGCCCTTAATCCTTTAAAAGCAAAGCAGGACATTCTTGATAAAAAACATGCGAATACTTATATCCCTAAATTATTAGGATTAACAAGAAACTATGAGCTTACTGCGGATCGATCAAACAATGAAATCTCTGGTTTTTTCTGGAATACGGTAGTAAATCACCATACCTTTGCAACTGGCAGCAATAGCGATAAAGAAAAATTCTTCGAAGCAGACGCTTTATCTAAACATTTAAGTGGTTATACCGGCGAATCCTGCAATGTTTATAATATGCTTAAACTGACCAAGCACTTATATACCCAATCGGGAGATCTGAAATACGTAAACTATTACGAGAAAGCATTATTTAATCATATTCTTGGTCAGCAAGATCCAAAAACAGGAATGGTGTCCTATTTTCTGCCAATGCTGGCAGGTGCCCATAAAGTTTACAGCACCCCGGAACATTCTTTCTGGTGTTGTGTGGGAACTGGCTTTGAGAATCATGCAAAATATGGGGAATCTATTTATTACCATAAAGACCATTCCGTATTTGTAAATCTCTTCATTGCTTCTGAACTCGATTGGACCGAGAAATCGTTCAAGCTTAAGCAGGAAACCAATTTTCCGAAAGGCGGAAATGTAAAGCTTTCTGTAACATCCGGGCAACATGCCGGGACTATACATATCAGGTATCCTTACTGGTCAAAAAGTGCAAAGATGAAAATTAATGGTAAGCCGGCCAAAATTAATACTAAAGCCGATAGCTATATTTCTTTGCAAAGGAACTGGAAAACAGGGGATGTGGTTGAGCTGGATTTTGAAATGGGCTTAGCAATTGTTCCAACAAATGATGATCCTAATATAGTCGCTTTTACCTATGGACCCATAGTACTGGCAGGAGCATTTGGCAATGAAGGTTTTATAGACAAAGCGCCTTATTCGAATCCCGACCTCCATAATGACTATTATACATATAATTATAATGTGCCATCAAGCATTCCGACTTCAATTAAAGTGGATCGGAAGAAGTTATCAAATGATTTAAAACTTGTTGATTCATCGACCTTAACTTTTAAAGCTCAAAAGAGTAATGTAAGCCTGCGCCCTCTGTACGATATACATAGAGAACGTTATGTGGTTTACTGGAATATTACCGATTAATTATTGATACCATGACGAATAAATTGTATTTACTGCTGCTGTTTTTATTTCCATTTATTGCTGTAGCACAAGATGTTGTTGTTCATAAAAAAATCAAATCACTTGATGGAAATTATGAAGTAAACATCTTCCAGGAGAACTGGAACGGAAAAAGAAAGATCTTTTATACGGTTTCGTATAAGAATAAACCGGTGATCCTAAAATCTCTTCTAGACCTGAAAATTGATAATAAGCTTTTCGAATCTGCTTTGGCTATTGATAACGATTTGAGTGAAAACTGGTTTGATAATTTAGAATTTAAGGGAGATTCGACAAGTAGTAAAAAGGAGAGCTGGAAGCCTCTTTATGGAGAACGTTCTGTCATTAATAATAATTATAATGAGCTGATTTTACATTTCGAAAAGTTTGGCGCCGGAGAACAACATGTTGTTGGGCATACAGATACTTCTTACGATCGCAGAAGAAGCTATAAACTTGACCTGGTTTTTAGGGTGTACAATGAAGGAGTTGCTTTCAGGTACCAGTTTCCCGAAAACACAAATGGACTGTTTATGCATATTGTGGGTGAAGGCAGCCAGTTTAAATTTCCAGAGCATACCCAAACTTATTACGAAAGATGGGCGCAGGGTCCCTACGAACTATTGCCATTAAACAATTGGCCGGATGAAAGCGAAAGACCTCTGACGTTAAAACTTCAGAATGGTTTATATGTGAGCTTACTCGAAGCACAAATGGTAGATTATGCCCGTACTAAATTTAAACTACATCCTACCGAGACCAATACTATAGAAACTTCTGTTTACGGCGTAGTAGATATCATTACTCCTTACAGCACTCCCTGGCGCGTGGTTATGGTAGGAGAGAAGGCGGTAGATTTGCTGCAGAACAATGATATCGTTCTGAACTTAAATCCTGCAAACAGGATAGAAGATACTTCCTGGATAAAGCCAGGAAAGGTGATCCGTTCAGGATTATCAACCAAGCAAGCAAAAGAATGTATAGATTTTGCTGCTGAAAGAAACCTGCAATATGTACACCTGGATGCTGGCTGGTATGGACCGGAAATG
Source organism: Pelobium sp. (assembly GCA_045629485.1). Taxonomy (GTDB): domain Bacteria; phylum Bacteroidota; class Bacteroidia; order Sphingobacteriales; family Sphingobacteriaceae; genus Pseudopedobacter. The sequence continues at coordinate 21,812 of JAZQRF010000330.1, forward strand.
AAAATGTCTTCCAATGCAATGAAAGTTGCAAAAGATAAAGACATCCAACTACAGGAAATTGTAAAGTATGGTGCAGACAAAGGAATCGGAATTATCTTGTATGTGAACCAAAGAGCGCTTTTTCAACAAATAGATGAACTTTTTCCGAAATTGCAGGCATTGGGTATTAAAGGTGTAAAATTTGGTTTTGTGCAAATAGGCTCCCAAATGTGGACACACTGGTTGCATGAGGCTGTTAAAAAAGCTGCCAAATACCAGTTAATGGTAAATATACATGATGAATACCGGCCTACTGGTTTCAGCAGAACTTACCCTAACCTATTAACGCAAGAAGGGATCAGAGGAAATGAGGAAATGCCCGATGCCACACACAATGTGACTTTGCCCTTTACCAGGTATTTAGCTGGTGCAGGAGATTATACCATTTGTTATTATAATAACAGAATTAAAACCACGCATGCCCACCAACTGGCTTTAGCCGTAGTGACCTATAGCCCTCTTCAGTATTTGTACTGGTACGATCACCCGGGTTTATATAAAGGCGAAAAAGAGATTGAGTTTTTCGATCAGGTAAAAACAGTTTGGGATGATAGTAAAGTAATTAATGGAGCTATAGGTGAATATATTGCTATGGCCCGCAGTAGTGGTAAAGAATGGTTTTTAGGGGTGTTAACTAATAATGATGCAAGAAAGACCGCTATTTCGTTAAGCTTTTTGGATAAGGGTGTTACCTACTTAGCGAAGGTGTATACAGATGATCAAACGTTAAATACGCGTACAAACGTTAAAACAACCTATGTTTTAGTAAACAGTACTACTCAAATTGATTTTAGTTTACATGGAAGCGGAGGGGCGGCAATACAATTTACGCCAGCAACAAAACAGGAAATGTCGCAATTTAAAAAGGCTCGAAAAACTTCATTTTAAACTTTATATCCCTTTATAAATAATCATTAACATGTTTAAGTTAGTTCAAGTTATTCTATTTTTATTTCCCGTAAGCTTAATTGCCCAGTATAAAGAAATTCCCCTGCCTGCTAATTTACCGCAGACTCATCCCAGGTTATTAACAGTTCCAGGTCAAAGAGCGGTTCTGCAAAAGCAAATTCAGCGTGAAGACTGGGCTAAGGAAGTCCATAATCGAATTAAAGAAAGAATTGATCCTTATTTAGCAAAAACGCAAACACAGCCCGATTGGTTGTATTCGCGTTTGATGATGTACTGGAAAAGCAAAGCGACACAGGTTTATATCAAAGGAGGTGTTTATTCGCATGCTGATGGAGCAGCACCGGTTCCTACTGTTAGATATGGCAGCAGCAGAGGGCAGGCCAGCGTTTATAACCGACCTAAAATAGAAGATATTGTGCCATACATGGATGATACGAAAGGTGTATATTTTCATAACACCAAAAAGGAAGGGCGTCCATTGGAATGGGGAGAACAGGCAAATGCATCAGGTATAGAAAGTATTAATGAGCAAATTATGGGCTTAGGTAAAGACGCAGCTTTTCTTTACTGGCTAAATGATGATGACCAATACGGTAAATTTGCTTTTGATTTGTTTGATACCTATATGATGGGGATGTATTACCGTACTGAACCGATCGATTTAAATAACAGCCATGCCCAAACATTAGTGGGCCTGTCTACTTTTGAAGTAATCCAGGAGCGAATTTTAAATGAGCTGGCCTACCTGTATGATTTCCTTCATCCTTATATTAAAGCTAAGCATGCCGGTAAAATAGAAAAATATGAAGCTACGTTTAAGAAGTGGATTGATGTTACCATAAAAAATGGTGTTCCGCAGAATAACTGGAACCTGCATCAGGCTAAATTTATTTTGAAAGTGGCAATGGTTTTGGAGGATAATAAAAACTATGCTGACGGCAAGGGCCGTGAATATTATATCGATTATATTTTAAATAAGTCCTCAGCTCGTCAATGGTCTTTAACCAAATTTTTAGACTATGGTTATGATGCCAAAAATGGGGTATGGTCAGAATGTTCGGGTTATGCGCAGGGGGTAACTAAAGATTTGACCAATTTCATAAGAGATTACGACAATACATTTAGCCAGAACCTGTTGCCTTATGCTCCAGTGATGAAGAAGGCGGTGCAAATGTTGCCTCAATACCTATTTCCTAATGGTACCATCACCGCTTTTGGAGATACCCATTATGGGCCTATTTATACAGAATCATTAAGTGATATGATCAGGATGGCCCAGAAGTACGGGCAAAAATCTGATGAAGAGCTGTTTACAAAAATGTATAAATTGTTTGAGCCGGGATTATCTGCTCAGCCTAAAGATCAGAAAAAGTTGCCCGCTCATATTTTTTCATTCTTCACTACAAAACCTTTAGTGTTAAATAAAAACATCAAGGACGGTAAGAAGAGCGATTATATTACCCCAACTTTTTATGCTCCAAATGTAAGTTGGTTTGTACAGAGAAACCAGTTTGAAGATCAGCAAAATGGATTAATGATCTCCCAGGCGGGTTCTTTAGGAAACCATATGCATGCTAATGGTGTTTCTATAGAGCTTTACGGAAAAGGATATGTTTTAGGTGCAGAATCGGGCCGAGGTTCTTCTTATTTCCAACCGGATTACCTGGAATATTATTCTCAGTTTCCGGCTCATAATACGGTTATGGTAGACGGTGTATCTAAATACCCGGAGATGCTGAGCAATCATGCTTTTGATTTGTTAAGTCACTACCCGGAATCTGGTAAAACTTCTGGCTTTTATCCTGGAATCACCTATTCTAACGTGTATTTTTTAGAACCTGAAAGCAGGAGTGACCAGAACAGGTTTTTAAGTATTGTACAAAATGGCGAAGGCAGCGGTTATTATGTAGATATTTTCCGTTCTAAAAAACAGCGCAAAGGAGATAAATTTCACGATTATTTTTATCATAATTTAGGACAGGAACTAACAGTTCTAAATACGAAAAATGAGGCTTTAACTTTAAAGCCTTCAGAAGAGATGGCTTTTGCAGGCGGGCATTTATTTGCTTTGGATTACCTATGGGATAAAAAGTCTGTAAAAACAGCTGAAGATTACCAGGCCATCTGGAAAATGAGCATGTCAACAGGTAACCATGTCTATATGAATTTATGGATGAAGGGCTACCCGGGAAGAGAGGTTTTTACCATCAAAGCACCATCTACTGCTGCGTTTAGAGGTAATCATGGTATTCCATATGATGTAAATAAAGAGCCCTTTTTAACTATTGCTGCCCGTCAGCATGGTGAGGCCTGGAATCATCCATTCGTTTCCGTTTTTGAACCAACTGATGAAAAGGGGGGTAAAACTATATCGTCAATAAAATCATTCGAAATAAAAAATGCTTCACCAGATTTTGTTGGGATAGAGGTGCTCAATAAATCAGGCAGGAAAGATTTAATTTTTTCTTCTGCTGTAGAGGAAAACTTAAACTATCAATCAGTTAGAGTGAATGCGACTTATGCGGTTGTTAGCGAGAAAGGAAAAGATTTTAGGCTGTTTTTAGGAAACGGGAAGTTTTTGCAGGCCTTTGGTTTCACTATTTCCGGAGCTAAAGCTACGAATGCAGTATTGTCTTTGGAGAATGGGGTGTATTATTTCTCATGTGACGGGCCGGTGGTTTTGGAAAGTCCGGAGGGTAAAAAAGTGAAGCTGCTAAAATCAGATTTTCAGAAGATCAAATGGTGAAATTATAATAGTTTATTCTCAGCAAAGTCTCCGCAGGGGCGTTGCGTAATTAGTGGAAATGATGCGCATAGACCTTTTAGAAATGATGTTAAGATAGAGTTAGCATTGTTTATTTGAAAGCAGAAATACTAATTGCTATGGTAAAAAGGAATCTTTATTTAATGTTGCTTGCCTTATTGT
>JAZQRF010000331.1:0-15094 GCA_045629485.1 Pelobium sp.
ACATTCGGGAAACTCATCAATCTGGAGATGGTTTCATCTTTTAAAACACTTTCAGAAAGATCCTGGAAGAAAATATCGGCTTCCTGCTCGTAAACATCCAAACCTAAATAGCCAATTTTGCCGCTTTTTAATCCACTAATCACATCCCGGGAGTTAATTAATGCTCCACGGCTGGTGTTAATAATCATCACGCCATCTTTCATGTTGTCGATGGTTTCTTTGCTTATAAGGTATTGAGTTTCCGGCACCAATGGACAATGAAGAGAAATAATGTCACTTTCGGAAATTAATTGCTGTAAAGAGACATAAGTAATTCCACGAGATACCAAATCCTGATTTTCATAGATGTCGTAAGCAATTACTTTACTCCCAAAGCCAATCATGATTTTTGCAAAAGATTGCCCGATTAAACCAGTGCCAATCACACCAATTGTTTTTCCGTGGAGGTTAAAGCCAACTAAATGTTCTATAGAAAAATTGTTTTCTCTTACACGATTAAAAGCTTTATGCGTTTTTCTATTTAGGGTTAATATAAGGGCAACAGCATGTTCAGCAACAGCTTCCGGGGAGTATGCCGGAACTCTTAATACTTTAATGTTATGTTTCTTGGCAGCGTTAATATCAATATTATTAAAGCCTGCACAACGCAGTAAAATTGCTTTTATGTTATTATTAGCAAGGGCAGCTATGGTTTGCTCATCTATTTTATCATTTACGAAAACGCAAACTGCATCGCAGCCTGTAGTGAGATTTACAGTTTTGGCGCTTAAAGCAATATCAAAATAAACAATCTCGTGTTTTGCAGATTGGCTAGACTTTTTAAAGTATTCTTTATCGTATGCTTTTGTGCTAAAGAAAGCGATTTTCATAGTGTTTTAATTTAGAAAGATGTGGAGGTAAATATATTGAAAACAACATGAAGAAAAAATGATTTAATCTTAGGGAACCAGATTCTCATTTGATATATATTTTACCAGCAACAAAAAAGGCTTACCAGATAGTAAGCCTTGCTGAGTTTAAAAAATAGCTTCTGCAATCTGTTTCGTTTGTGCCGGTTTGCCCATGGTATAAAAATGTAGAACGGGAGCTCCAAAGGCTATTAATTCTTTACATTGTTTAATCATGAACTCTGTACCCACCTGTCTTACGTCTTTGGGTGTTTTACAACTTTGTACAGCTTCACTCAATTCTTCAGGAAGATCGATATGAAAAATCTTCGGCAAAGAAATCAATTGGCCCATCGCACTAATGGGTTTTAATCCCGGTATAATGGGCACATTAATGCCATTCTCCCGGCATTTATTTACAAAATCAAAGTATTTCTGATTATCGAAAAACATTTGGGTAACAATAAAATCGGCTCCCATATCTACTTTCTTTTTAAGATAGGTAAAGTCCGTTTTAAGGTTCGGGGACTCAAAATGCTTCTCAGGATACCCTGCAACACCCACGCAGAAGTCGCTCCTGTCTGCCACTTCTACATCTTCATGTAAAAACTTACCCGCATTGTGGTTTTTCACATGCTGAAGAAGATCTGTTGCATAACAGTGTCCGCCTGGTGTAGGAATAAAAGAAGAATCTGTTTTCCGGGCGTCTCCTCTTAATACCAGCACATTGTCTATCCCCAAGAACTGGAGGTCAATCAAGGCATTTTCTGTTTCTTCTTTAGTAAAACCGCCACAGATTAAATGCGGAACGGCGTCTACTTTGTATTTATTTAGGATAGCTGCACAAATAGCGATAGTGCCGGGACGTTTCCTGTAAGAAACTTTTTCTAATAAACCGTTTTCTTTTTCCTTATAAATATAATCTTCTCTAAGGGAGGTTACATCTATAAAAGGAGGATTAAATTCCATTAAAGGGTCTATTGCATCATAAATTTCTTTGATGCTTTGCCCTTTAATAGGTGGTAAAAGCTCAAAAGAAAAAAGCGTTTTACCCTTGGCATTTTTTATATGATCGGTAATCTTCATTGTTTAGTTTGTCAGGTGGTTAGTTTTTAGCTAAAAGGCACTACTAACGACGCTAAGTGTGTTTTTAATTATTTTTAGTATTAATTATTTTTCTTTGTAAAATCTAATAAAACCGTTGATCATCTTGCCAAGATTCTCAATTTTATCCAAACAAGTATACAGCTGTTCCCCATTTATAAATGAGAGGTCTAGATATATAACCTCTAATTCTGTGTGTTTTTGGTCTGACATCTTTATTATTAATCAAGCCTAACAACTAACCAACTAGTATCCCAAATTCGGGCTCAACCACCTCTCAGTCGTTTCCAGATCCATTCCTTTTCTTGCTGAATAATCTTCTACCTGGTCTTTATTGATCTTACCTAATCCAAAATATCTTGATTCAGGATGTGAAAAATAGAAACCACTCACGGCAGCAGTTGGATACATGGCAAAGCTTTCTGTTAAGTAAATCCCGGTTGCTTTCTCCGCATCTAAAATATGAAATAAAGTTGCTTTTTCAGTATGGTCGGGGCAGGCAGGATATCCCGGAGCCGGTCTTATCCCCTGGTATTTCTCTTTAATTAATTCCTCGTTGCTTAACGTCTCTTCTTTAGCATAAGGCCAATACTCTTTTCTTACCAGCTCATGTAATCTTTCGGCAAAGGCTTCTGCTAAACGGTCTGCCAAAGCTTTGGTCATTATACTGTTATAATCGTCATGATCGGCTTCAAACTCAGCCACTAGCTCATCACAGCCAATTCCTGTGGTAACTGCAAAACCTCCAAAATAATCTTGTATACCTGTTTCTTTAGGGGCAATAAAATCAGAAAGGGCATAATAAGGCTCCCCTTTCGGTTTTTCAACTTGCTGACGTAAAGTATGAATCCTGGTTGTTGTATTGTCATCCAGCTTTAGCTCAATATCATCATGGTCAATAGTATTCGCAGGCCAAAAACCAAAAACAGCTTTTGCCTTTAATAATTTTTCGTCCACAATGCGTTGCAGTAGCCGCTGAGCATCATCAAATAATTTTTTAGCTTCAACACCAACAAACTGGTCGTCAAATATTTTAGGATAAGATCCTCTTAATTCCCAGGTGTGGAAAAAAGGAGTCCAGTCTATATAAGGAACCAGTTCTTCCAGCGGATAATCATCAAAAACTTTCGTTCCTGTAAATTTCGGAGCAGGTGCTACCGGTTTAGTCCAGTCAATTTTGTACTTCTCATTCCTCGCTTCGGCTATAGGCTTTAAGTTTTTTTCTACTTTCTTGCGGTTATAGTTTTCGCGGGTTGTTGCATAATCCGATTTAATTTTCCGGATGTAAGCTTCCTTCGTTTCCGGATTTAATAAATCACTGGCAACCGTAACGCTCCTTGATGCGTCTAAAACGTGTACAGCTGCACCATGATAATGCGGGTCTACTTTTACAGCAGTATGTATTCTTGAAGTAGTTGCGCCTCCAATTAATAAAGGGATATCAAATCCTTCACGTTCCATTTCTTTGGCAAAATGAACCATCTCGTCTAAAGACGGAGTGATTAATCCGCTCAATCCGATAATATCAACGTTATGTTTTCTTGCCTCTTCAATAATTCTATTGGCTGGCACCATCACTCCCAAATCTATAATTTCGAAGTTATTACAAGCCAGTACTACACCTACAATATTTTTCCCGATATCATGTACGTCGCCTTTAACGGTAGCCATCAGCACTTTTCCTGCACTGCTGCTCTCGCCTTCAACTTTTTCTGCTTCAATATAAGGCATCAAAATAGCAACAGCTTTTTTCATTACCCTTGCAGATTTTACTACCTGTGGCAGAAACATCTTTCCTGCACCAAAAAGATCTCCTACAATTCCCATTCCGGCCATCAAAGGTCCCTCAATGACTTCCAGAGGCCTTGGATATTGTAATCTTGCTTCTTCTACATCAGTATCTAAATAGTCGATAATTCCCTTTACCAAAGAATGAGATAATCTTTCTTCTACTGTTCCTTTTCGCCATTCTTCATCTTTTACAACTGCTTTACCCTTGTTTTTTACAGTCTCTGCAAAATCAACCAATATTTCAGTAGCATCCGGGCGACGGTTTAGTAAAACATCTTCTACTTTTATTAATAGTTCGGGCTCTATTTGCTCATAAACTTCCAGCATTCCGGCGTTAACGATCCCCATGTCTAGACCAGCCTTAATGGCATGGTATAAAAAAGCGGAGTGCATGGCTTCCCTTACAGGATTATTCCCTCTAAAAGAGAACGAAATATTAGATACTCCGCCGCTTACTTTTGCATAAGGAAGGTTCTCTTTTATCCAGCGTGTGGCATTAATAAAATCTACTGCATAGTTGTTGTGCTCTTCTAAGCCGGTACCAACTGTTAAAATATTGGGGTCGAAGATGATGTCCTGAGGCGGGAAATTCACTTCGTTTACCAATATATCGTAAGAACGCTTGCAAATTTCTTTCCTTCGCTCTAAGTTATCTGCCTGCCCGTTTTCATCAAAAGCCATCACAACAGTAGCTGCACCGTATTGTTTAATCTTATGTGCGTATTCTTTAAATTTTTCTTCTCCTTCTTTTAAAGAAATAGAGTTTACGATTCCTTTACCCTGTAAACATTTTAAACCCGCTTCAATTACAGTCCATTTAGAAGAATCCACCATGATAGGTAGCTTACAGATATCCGGCTCTGCTCCAATCAGGTTTAAAAACTTGGTCATAGCGGCTTCAGAATCAATCATCCCTTCATCCATGTTCACGTCGATGATTTGTGCACCACCTTCTACCTGCTGGCGGGCCACTGATAATGCTGCTTCGTAATCTCCGCTTAAAATCAATTTAGAGAATTTTGGAGAACCGGTAATATTGGTACGTTCGCCAATATTAATGAACATGGTTTCAGGCTTTACATTAAAAGCTTCCAGTCCAGATAACCTCATGTAAGGTTCCTGTTCTGCTGGTTGCCTTACAGGATATTTTGCTGCCTTAAGAGCCATTTTGTTGATGTGCTGCGGTGTAGTACCGCAACAGCCGCCAATAATGTTCACAAAACCAGATGCCAGGAAATCGTCTACCAAATCGGCAGTTTCATCCGGAGTTTCGTCATATTGGCCAAACTCATTAGGCAAGCCGGCATTCGGATAAGCAGAAACATATACATCGGCAAGGCCCGAAAGTTCCTGTATATAAGGACGCATATCTTTTGCGCCTAAAGCACAATTTAAGCCTATGGAAAGCAAGTCGCCATGGCGCATAGAGTTCCAGAAAGCCTCTGTGGTTTGGCCGGATAATGTTCTGCCTGATGCATCAGTAATGGTACCGGAAATCATGATCTCCAGTTTTTTACCAATTACTTTCTCGTATTTTTTAATAGCAAAAATGGCCGCTTTTGCATTTAGTGTATCAAAAATGGTCTCTATTAAAAGAATGTCGCAACCGCCATCAACCAAGCCTCTTACCTGTTCGTAATAAGCAGCTTCCAGTTCGTCAAAAGTGATGGCTCGGTAGCCCGGATCGTTAACATCCGGTGATAAAGATAAAGTTCTGTTGGTTGGGCCAATAGCGCCTGCAACGAAACGAGGTTTATCAGGGTTTAAAGCTGTAATTTCGGCAGCAACTTCCAACGCAATTCTAGCTCCTTCATAGCTTAGTTCGTAAGCCAGATCTTCCATCTGGTAATCGGCCATAGAAATACGCTGTGTACTAAAGGTATTGGTCTCAATAATATCGGCACCAGCCTCTAAATATTCTTTATGAATAGCTTTGATGATATCCGGACGGGTAAGGTTAAGCAAATCGTTATTGCCCTTCACATCACATGGATGATCTTTAAACCGCTCTCCCCGGAAATCTTCTTCCGTTAAGGTATAGCGCTGGATCATGGTTCCCATGGCACCATCAATTACTAAAATTCTTTTCTTTAATTCTTCTCTGATCATTTCTTTTAGATATGAGACGGGAGACAGGAGATAGGAGAATATTGAAAGGCATGATAGGCCTCAATTCTCAAATCAAATATCTCAAACTCTTAAATGCTTATTTAGAAAAGTCCGGTTTTTTAGCTTTGACTTTTACTTATCTTCCTCTAAACTAGTTTTTAGAGTAGAATTTAGCACCTTGTAAGCACAGGTTGCTAAGACATCGTTGGGTCTAATCCCTCCGTCTTTCTTTATAAGCGTTGCAAAGGTGCAACATAGTTTGATCAAAAGCAAATTTTCTAATTTTGAAGACTATTAAAATTGCGCTATTTTTATTAAATATGAAATACGATAAAACTCAGATTGGATGGTTTCTAATAGCCGTTTTTCTTTTAATTATTTTTAGTGTTTCCATTGCTTATTTTAAGCAAGTTGGAGCAAGGCCCTTAACAGAAAATGCATATTATACTTTACTCTTCCTATTTATTGCTTTATTATTGCTTTTATATAAATTGAGAATAAAAGTTGACGATAAAGGGATTCGCATTATATACGGGATAGGATTAATAAGATTCACGATAAATCCTGAGAAGATAAATTATGTGAAGGAAACAAAAACTTCTCTTTTGTATGGATGGGGAATAAGGTTTATCCCTGGAGGGATGTTGTATAATATTCAGGGGACAAAAAGCGTGGAGCTATCTTATTTTAAAAATGAAACTAAAAGTAAAATTGTTAGAATTGGATCTGCAGACTGTCAAAACCTGATGAAGGCTATTAAAGAAAGGTATAACGCGTCTACGTTAACAGTCTAGTTCAACCGCCTCATTAACTGTTCTTCTACTTTTTTAAAGAATTGCAGCGGTTTTAGCTGTCGCCAGTTTAACTCATCCAGTTCTCCTCCAAAATTAATGTAGTAATCCAGGTTGATAGATTTAAATTCATCGATCACATGCTCTCTGAAATTGACTCCTGCGATCCAGCCGTCGTCTACGTCCTGAAACCACTCTTCGTAATAGCAGTCATCCGATGCGTGGAAGTTTAGTACATTTTCACCAAGAAGGATAAATTTATTAATACCCTCGCCAATAATGCTTTCTAAAATCTCGCGTTTGAGGAGCATAATGTCATTATTGATGGCATCGTTCCATTCTCCAATCAGCTCAATTATGGCATATTGCCTGTCGTAATCGGCGAAAAGGACTTTTATGTACAAGGTGTTAGATCCAAAAGAATCCCACTGCGGGTGCAATAGGTAATTGTACACCTGCTTATCATAATAAAACTCGTTGTATTGAGTGTCGTAAAACGGCGAACGTTCGTCTTCAGCTGCTATATAATCATCACGCCAGCTAAAATAAGGTTCTATTTGATGCATATTTTTATTCTAATGTTGCTAAAAATGCTTCCGATGCTTTTCTAACACTGCCATATTTCTTCAAAAGCTCAGCCGCAACTTCTTTACTCAGGCCCGTTTCTTCCATCACCATTTTTGTTCCCCGGTCTACCAGCTTATTATTAGTTAACTGCATATCCACCATTTTATTACCCTTCACCTTTCCCAATTTTATCATTACCGCGGTGCTCAGCATATTCAGCACCAGCTTTTGGGCTGTACCGGCTTTCATTCTTGTAGAACCGGTTAAAAACTCCGGGCCAACAATTACCTCTACAGGATATTTAGCATTTTTAGCAATTTCACTCCCGTTATTACACACGATACATCCTGTTAAAATACCTTCATTATTAGCTTTCTGTAAACCACCAATTACATATGGGGTTTGGCCCGATGCTGCTATCCCGACCAAAACATCTTTTGAATGGATATGGTATTGCTGCAAATCCAGCCAGGCTTGTTCGGTATCATCTTCCGCAAATTCTACAGCTTTGCGTATGGCCGAATCTCCACCGGCAATGATCCCAATAACGGTATCAAAATCTACTCCAAAAGTTGGCGGGCATTCAGAAGCATCTACCACACCCAGCCTGCCGCTGGTACCAGCTCCAATATAAAACAAGCGCCCGCCTTGTTGCATTCTTTCAACGGTAGCTTCTACTAATTTTTCGATTTGAGGTATAGCTTTTTCTATCGCATAGGGAACAGTTTTGTCTTCTTTATTGATGTTGTAAAGCAAATCTGAAACAGACATTTTATCAAGATGGTTATAGGCAGATGCTTCTTCAGTTACTTTTTTCATGTTATTTAAGAATTTAGCAAAGGTCGGGAAATATTCAATCTTACCGAAAATTATATTGGTTTTTTTAAATCTTCATGGGAAGATCAAAAAAGAGTAAAATATTTCAAATCATGGACCAGAATTTGCATTTTCTAACATACTAGTAACTACATTTGTGTAGAATATTTTTAATGAAATCTCTAACCAAAATTCTCTTATTTTTTTGCGCTTTATCTGTTATCCTGTTTTTGGGTTTTTTCCTTGGAACCCGCTATACAGAAGACAGGGATGGGAACGGTATGATCTCTTTAAACTTTGGAAAAGACAACAAAGTAAATAAGATCTTAAACCTCATCAGGAAAAGCTATGTAGATTCTGTAAATGTAGATTCTATGGAGGACTTGGCCATAAACGAGATCCTTAGGAATCTTGATCCGCACTCTCTTTATCTGCCCCCAACTCTTGCAAAAGAACAATCAGAAAACCTGGAAGGAAATTTCGAGGGAATTGGAATCGAATATTATTTGCTCTCTGATACGCTGTTTGTAACCCATGTAAGAAATGGTGGGCCTTCAGAAAAAGCTGGATTACTTAAAGGAGATAAAATTATTGCTGTGAATGGCGAGTCGTTGCCAGGGAAGGGGCTACTGGCTAATAATGTAATCAATAAGCTAAAAGGGAAAAAAGGCAGCAAAGTAGAAGTATCTGTTTTAAGAAGTTTTGATCTTAAACCCTTAAATATTGAAATCATCCGCGATAGAATCGTGGTAAGCAGTATTGATGCCGCCTACCTGATTAACCCTGCTACAGGATTTATAAAAATCAGCAAGTTTGGCGCCAATACCGATGAAGACTTTGTAGAGGAGCTTACCCGGTTAGAAAAGAGAGGAATGAAAAACCTTATCCTTGATTTACGTGGAAATGGGGGAGGTTACCTAAACTCGGCCACCAGCCTTGCAGATCAGTTTTTAGAAGACGGAAAGTTAATCGTATACACAAAAGGTTTGCATGAGCCCCGAACAGATTATAATGCCACCAGTGAAGGTTTATTCGAAAAGGGAAAGCTCGTAATTTTAATTGATGAGGGAACAGCGTCTGCCAGCGAAGTGGTTGCTGGTGCCGTTCAGGATTTAGACAGGGGGATCATCGTAGGCAGAAGGTCATTCGGTAAAGGATTGGTACAGGAGCAATTCGCATTTGATGATGGATCTGCTATGAACCTGACTGTTGCAAGGTATTATACTCCGTCAGGCAGGTCTATTCAAAAATCATATGAAAAGGGGGCGAAGGAGTATAGAGACGAATTGAATAAGCGTTTTGTGAAAGGTGAATACATTTCTTTGGATAGCGTGAATGCCGATACAACATTTTCAAGCCCTGCACAAAAGTTTAAAACCGAAAAAGGCAGAATAGTGTATGGCGGTGGTGGAATCATGCCGGATTACTTTATCCCCCTGGACACTTCTTTTTATAGTCCTTTTTACAAAAAAGTAAATGCCAGCTCCTTATTGCCGGAATTTGTTTACAGGAAATTATTAGCCGATAAAAAAGTTTCTGCATACCCTAATGCTGATGAGTTTAACCGTAACTTCTCAGTAAGCGATGATGTGGTGAAGAGCTTTATTTCTTTTGCAGAAAAAAATATAGAAGTTAAACCTGCCGATTTGCAGTTATCCATCCCAAAAATAAAAAAGGAGATGAAAGCAATGCTGGCAAGGTATTATTTTAAAGAAGAAGGTTTTTATAGTGTACTGAACAGCAGCGACCCGGCTGTGTTGAAAGCCTTAGAGCTGTTAAAAACTACAGAATAAGCAAACTGTTGGTTGAGGTTTGATAGCCAACCAACGAGGATTATTTACGCAATATTCTTAAGTAGAAGACTTAATTATAGAGATGAAAAGCCGGCTTAACCGGCTTTTATTATTGAGAATTTGTTTGTATAATCGAATTGTTTTCCTGAACTACGGTATCCTGCAAAGCATCATTTAACAAAGAATCAGCTTTCGCCTGATTGATAGAATCAATCACCTTTTCCTTTTCCGCATCATTATTACAAGACACCAGGCTTAAAGAAACCAGGGTAAATATCAGTAAAAGCCTTTTCATCCTTTAATATTATTTTTGTCTGAAAAAGATTTGAATGGGAACACCACTAAAATCAAAATGCTCTCTCAATTTATTTTCAATAAACCTTTTGTAAGGTTCTTTAATATACTGAGGTAAGTTACAGAAGAAGGCAAACATTGGTGATGATGCATTAATCTGGGTGATGTATTTGATCTTGATATGTTTTCCTTTTGTTGCCGGTGGAGGCGTTTTTTCTATAATAGGCAATAACACATCATTCAGCTTAGAGGTCGGCACCTTTTTAACCTTATTTTCATAAACTTTTAAAGCAGCTTCAACAGTTTTGAAAATACGTTGTTTTTCTGTTACAGAAGTAAAGATAATAGGCACATCAGTAAAGGGAGCTAATTTTTCATGAATTTTAGCTTCAAATTCTTTCGCAGTTTTATGGTCTTTTTCTACAATATCCCATTTATTTACTACGATAACCACCCCTTTTTTGTTCTTCTCTGCTAAATGGAAAATGTTGATATCCTGGGCTTCTATCCCTTCTGTGGCATCAATCATTAAAATAATAACATCCGATTCTTCCAAAGCCTTAATGGTTCTCATTACCGAGTAGAATTCTATATTCTCTCTCACCTTGGTTTTCTTACGTAAACCTGCAGTGTCAATCAGCATAAACTCGTGTCCAAACTGGTTGTAATGAATATGTATAGAATCTCTGGTAGTCCCAGCAATAGGCGTTACAATATTCCTGTCTCTTCCAATTAAAGCATTAATCATGGATGATTTACCTACGTTTGGCTTACCTACAATTGCAAAAGCAGGCAGTTCATTCACTTTAGCCTCTTCTTCTTCGAAAGTTTCGATAATGGCATCCAATAACTCGCCTGTACCAGAACCAGACATCGAAGAAATACAATAGATTTCTCCCAGGCCTAAGCTGTAAAATTCAGAAGCATCAGATTGTAACTGGAAATTATCTACTTTATTTACTGCAACAAAGACAGGTTTGGTGCTTTTACGAAGAATTTTGGCAATATCATCGTCCAGGTCGGTTATCCCTGTAATCACATCAACCATAAAAACGATAGTAGATGCCTCTTCTATCGCGATTAATACTTGCTCCCTAATGGCAGCTTCAAAAACGTCTTCCGAATTGGCTACATAGCCGCCCGTGTCAATTACGGTAAAGTGTTTATCCGTCCATTCGGCTACACCGTAATGGCGGTCGCGGGTTACCCCGCTCATATCGTCTACAATCGCTTTACGTGTTTCTGTAAGCCTGTTGTACAATGTTGATTTTCCCACGTTCGGTCTCCCGACGATCGCTACTATATTACTCATAATTTATTCTTTTCCCAGCCTTATCTTGCCGGCATAATTTGATAATTCTGCAAAGGTAGTTAAATTAATCGGTTAAGATGCTTGAAGTACCGAGTCTGGTGAAGTGTATCTCCACTCCTCCAGCTTTGGTCGTCTAAAGCTTCAGTCTAATCTTCCGACTTAATGCTCTTCATACCCAAAACTCTTCAAATAATTACTCCTGTTTCTCCAGTCAGGAATAACCTTTACAAAAATCTCCAGGAAAACCTTTTTCTGTAAGAATTCTTCCATGTCTTTACGGGCATAGGTCCCTACTTTTTTAAGCATGGCGCCGCCGGGTCCAATCAGAATATTTTTTTGTGAATCTCTTTCTACTACAATTTCGGCACTGATACGGATGATGTCCTTTGCCTCTTTAAAAGCAGTGATAATAACCTCTGTGCTATACGGTATCTCCTTTTTGTAGAATTTAAAGATTTTTTCTCTAATCATTTCAGAAACGAAAAAGCGTTCTGTCCTGGTAGTTAACTCATCTTTTTCGTAATAAGGGGGGTGTACCGGAAGATTTTCAAGAATGAAATCCATAATAGGCTCTACATTGTAGTTATGCAGTGCAGAGATCCCCAGGATGGCTTCCGGATTTAATTTTTCTTTCCAGTAATTTATTTTCTCATCAACCTGGCCCTGGTTAGATTCATCAATTTTATTGATGATGACCATGAGCTTAGCGGTAGATTTTGTGATTTTTTCCAATACATCCTGCTCATCGTGTTTTTCGTTAATGTCGGTAACAAATAGCAGGATGTCGGCATCTTCTAAAGACCCTTCTACTGCATCCATCATGGTTTCCTGGAGCTTATAGGCAGGTTTGATTATCCCAGGTGTGTCCGAAAAAACCATTTGATAATCTTCCTGGTTTACAATTCCTATAATCCGGTGTCTGGTAGTTTGAGCCTTTGGCGTAATAATTGCCATTTTCTCTCCTACCAAAGTATTCATTAATGTTGATTTACCTGCATTGGGTTTTCCAATGATGCTTATAAAGCCTGCTTTATGCGACATTCAATTTATTTTAAAATTCATTTGCAATACAAAGAAACGAATTATATCTTTGCAGTCCAATTTAGGAGTTCATTTGTTTCTAAAGCGGCAATAAAAAAAGAGAAAGCAGAACGTGTTTTCTGTACAAACTGAAAGATTTAAACGCTAAAAAATATAGTGCGGGGTGGAGCAGTTGGTAGCTCGTCGGGCTCATAACCCGAAGGTCATCAGTTCGAGTCTGGTCCCCGCTACCTAAAGAGTTTGAAAGACAACTCTTTTTTTGGCCCGTTCGTCTAGGGGTTAGGACGCCAGATTTTCATTCTGGAAACAGGGGTTCGATTCCCCTACGGGCTACATTAAATCTAAAACCCTCTGTAATTCAAACTACAGAGGTTTTTTGTTATTACTGGTAATCATTATTCTGATAATCAAGGCTAACATTTCCCTCCTCTAAACCAATTTCTTTATCTCCTTTACTACTCGTGACTTATTCATCGCTTAAATTATTTTCATAAATGACTAGCGCTAAGTCTAAAAAGCTATTATCCTACCATTTTGTTAACTGGCACATCAATTGTGAAAATCAAACAATATAATCTTTACATTACAGAATTTTGTTACTATGAAAAATGCTTTGTTAACTTCAATCATTTGCCTCTTCCTATTTTCATCTTGTTCAAAAAACAACGATTCGAATAACCCCACTTCAGATCTTAAAGGAACTATATATTATAAGTGGACAACCGAAGGGATTTTAAAAGTATCTTTTCCTTCAGCTACGGGGGGGTCTTTTATACAGGATTATACCAAATTAAACAGTTTTGATATTTCAAGAGACGGGCAATACCGTCTTACTGCAGTAAATGTCGCTACGTTAGGTAACGACAATGTACAATTTACCCTAAGCAATAATACAACTGGAGACATCGTCAACCAATTCACCTATCAGAGCCCGGCAAGGAACCGTTTCGTTAAGGGACAATTGTCACCTGATCATACCATGATTTTGGTCGAATCGAATGATCAGGCTGATGGCATTGCCATATTAAAAACAAATGGAGAGCTCTTGTACACTATCCATGGTTTAGGAGGAGTACCTTTCGATATTCATGATATGAAAATGTGGCTACCGAATAATGAACTACTGCTCACTCATGGGAAAAATATCGTTCGTTTAACACCACCGTACAATACAGGTACATTAGTGAAACAAATGGATTTTGAAGATTGGGGACACCTCTCCGTAAACCAGCAGGGTACAAAACTGGCGGTGCGTATTGGCAACCATATCCATATGCTGGATATAGATGGGAATAACTTAAAACAAGTGACAACCAGCGACTTTAAAGAGGGCTGGCCAGTATTCTCACCAGACGGGAAATACCTGATGGTTGGCAGCAATTACAGGCAAAGCTCTATAATGGGCCATTCATGGGATATGAAAATTGTTCCTGCAAATGGAGAGCAGTACAATGTAGACCCTTTTGCTCCTAATTCTCCGGGTGTAATTCCGGTGATTTGGAACGGGCAGGATGATATAGTATCTGGAAGCGGGCAGGTTGTTTGGAAATAGGCCTTGCCTCGGCTTCGTATTAAGATCACTTATTACATATTCTATGAAATTGGCTACTTTACTGATAGGTAAGATTTTAATGCGGTATAAAGATAATGTACAAGCTGATTTTGTTTTGATCCTGGGGATTTAATAAGCTGAAGTAAAATGGCCAAACATATCCTTGATTTCTTCTTTACATTATTGCATCTGTTTATCATAGGGTTTAATTTATTGGGATGGATCTGGCCTGCTACCCGTAAACTTCACTTTGTGGTTGTATTACTTACAGCGGGTTCATGGCTAATTTTAGGAATATGGTATGGCCTGGGCTATTGCCCAATTACCGACTGGCAATGGCAAATCAAAGAGCAACTGGGCGAAACCAATCTGCCTAACTCTTTTATAAAATACTATGCAGATAAATGGAGTGGCAGGGACATCTCTTCTGATTTTATTGATGCAGTGACCGTAATAAGTTTCGCCTTAGCTGCATTTTTATCTGTTTATGTTAACTTCATCAGGAGGCAGAGATTTCAACAGACTTAAACTAGTAGGCCAAAGCCACCCTGCAAAATTGTTTTAAGTTTCTCTTCTATAGGAATAAGTATTTATAAAATTTGTTTATTTGTTGAAATTCAGGATCAATTATTATCAAATTCAATACTATGCCTACACCAGTTTCAGAATGTTTGTATTGCCAAAACAACGATACATTAAAGAGTTTAATGATTAAAATAGCAGATTTGGAGGTGTCTCAGCTGTTTTTGTTTAAAGAACAATCTCATCCCGGGCGTTGTAATGTAGTTTACAAAGATCATGGTGTAGAATTCCATGAATTGAGCGATGACCAACGCAATGCTTTTATGAGAGATGTAGCTAAGGCAGGCAAAGCCATTGCAGCTGCTTTTAATCCGGATAAAATAAATTATGGTGCTTATGCAGATACCATTTCGCATTTACATTTTCACGTAGTACCTAAATACAAAGAGGGATATGGCTTTGGTGGCGTGTTTGAGATGAACCCGCAAAAGGTTAAATTACCAGATGAAGAATAC
>JAZQRF010000332.1:0-12785 GCA_045629485.1 Pelobium sp.
TCGGCAGATAATATACAGGTACTGGAAGGTTTAGAAGCTGTACGAAAGCGTCCGGCGATGTACATTGGCGATACTGGCTTTAAAGGATTACACCATTTAGTTTACGAGGTTGTTGACAACTCTATTGATGAGGCTTTAGCAGGTTATTGTACTGATATATTCGTTACCATCCATAAAGACAACTCGATCACTGTAAAAGATAACGGCCGTGGTATTCCTACGGCAATGCATACCAAAGAAAAACGATCGGCTTTAGAAGTGGTAATGACGGTTTTACACGCTGGTGGTAAATTTGATAAAGACACTTATAAAGTTTCTGGAGGTTTACACGGAGTTGGGGTGAGTTGCGTTAACGCACTATCCATCAACCTGAAAGCAGAGGTACACCGAGACGGTAAAATATTTGTTCAGGAATATTCTTGCGGAAAACCTCTCTACCCTGTAAAAACCATTGGCGATGCTGATGATACAGGAACAATTGTGACCTTTGTACCTGATGATACTATTTTCACACAAACTACAGAATATAAATTCGACACACTTGCGGGAAGATTAAGAGAACTAGCTTTCTTAAACAAGGGTATCCGTTTGACCCTTACCGACGAAAGAGAAACTCAGGAAGACGGTTCTTTCTTATCAGAACATTTCTACAGTGAGGGCGGCTTACGCGAGTTTGTAAAATACCTTGATGAAACAAGATCTCCTTTAATACCTGATGCAATCTATATCGAAGGCGAAAAAAATGGTATTCCCGTTGAGCTTGCTTTTACCTACAACAACTCCTATAGCGAAAACGTACATTCTTACGTGAATAACATTAACACCATTGAAGGCGGAACTCACGTTGCAGGTTTTAGAAGAGGTTTAACCCGTACCCTAAAATCTTATGCAGAAAAATCTGGATTACTAAAAAATCTTAAAATAGAAATTACCGGAGATGACTTTAGAGAAGGGCTTACCGCTGTAATTTCTGTTAAAGTACAGGAACCTCAGTTCGAAGGCCAAACTAAAACTAAATTAGGAAATAATGAGGTTACGGGAGCGGTTGATATTGCGGTTGGAGAAGCTTTAGGAAATTTCCTTGAAGAAAACCCAAAAGAAGCAAAGCTAATTGTAGGCAAAGTAATTATTGCTGCAACAGCAAGAGCAGCGGCCCGTAAAGCCCGCGAAATGGTGCAGCGTAAAAACGTAATGGGCGGTTCTGGTTTACCAGGAAAACTGGCCGATTGTGCTAATAAAGATCCATTTGTTTGTGAGCTTTACCTTGTGGAGGGAGACTCCGCGGGTGGTACTGCAAAACAAGGCCGTAATCGTGATTTCCAGGCCATTCTACCTTTAAAAGGAAAGATACTTAACGTAGAAAAAGCTATGGAGCACAAAATCTATGAAAACGATGAGATTAAAAATATTTTTACAGCATTGGGAGTTAGCATTGGTACAGCAGAAGATGATAAAGCTTTAAATATCGAAAAACTACGATACCATAAAGTGATCATCATGACGGATGCTGATATTGACGGATCCCACATCACTACTTTAATTCTTACCTTCTTCTTCAGATACATGAAGTCTCTTATAGAGTTTGGAAACATTTACATCGCAGCACCTCCTCTTTACCAGGTTAAAAAAGGTAAAGAAGCAGAATATTGCTGGAATGACCAACAAAGAGACCTTGCTATCCAACGTTTAAAAGGTGCCGGAAAAGAAGATAGTGTACATGTACAGCGCTACAAAGGTCTTGGAGAGATGAATGCAGAACAACTATGGGAAACCACTTTAGACCCTGCTACCAGAACTTTGAAACAAGTAACTATTGATAATGCAGCAGAAGCAGATCATATTTTCTCTATGCTAATGGGAGATGAAGTTGCTCCACGCAGAGAGTTTATTGAAAAGAATGCAAAATATGCAAATATAGATTTGTAAAACCTTTTTAAAATCCCTCTCCTAAAAAAGAGGGATTTTTTTTGTTTAATTTATTAGTCCCTTCTTATTTTACCAATATTTACTCCTGCAGACTGCTGATAGTTTTGAATTTTATAGAACATCAGATCCGCGATGGAGACAGCTTTCTTTTTTGCCAGGTCTGCAACTTCTCCTTCAAATAGATCATTAACTGTTTCCATAAAAATTGATTTCCAGGTATTAAAATCTTCACTTGTTAAATTTCTTTTCTGATTTAAACGAAAGTGAGCATCCATAGGATTTCCTGTATATCCCCGAGTACCAAAAAGTACCGAATCCCAAAAACTGTACATGATTGGAAGATGTTTTTCCCAGTCTACCTTAGCCACATCATTAAATATTGGCCCAAGTAAAGTGTTAGTTCCAACTCTGTTATAAAAAGTATCTACTAAAAGTTTGATATCTTCTATATTGCGAATATCATTTTTCATTTTTCCAGGCGCTTAAAATCAATAACTTAATTCTGTAAAACAGCTAGCTGTATTAAAAGATAAAGCTCTGAAAAAAAATCTACACAAAACATGACTTTGATCAGTTTTTAAAGCTGATGTAATGTTAAGGTTAGCGTCTCATAATTGATCAGCGCTTTATAATCCATTAGAACATCACCTCCTATTACTCCAATAACCGGTGGAAGATCTAATTGTGAATATGCGAACTTAATAGAGGATAAATCAAAAACAGGAGCCTCGTAATTTGGAATAATAATATCACCTATTGTTAAAGAGGAGAAAATGGCTACATATCTTTCCATAGTAGTAGTTCCAAGACCAACAGCATGCTGATCTGGAATATGTTGAATTAAATCATCAGATAGACTTTCGATTAATTCTTTATCGAATGCACTTTTAGAAGCGCCTGTATCTAGAACCGCATTAAATTTTTGGCCATAAACAACAACTTCCACCAAAAGGTGGAAGCCGTCGCCCTGGAGATTCACTAACTCCAGAGGTATATTACAGGATAACATTAAATATGTTTATCATCTACTAAAACCTGATTCATGTTACGCACAGCATCTGCACTTTTGTCAAAAGCAGCTTGCTCGTCTGCACATAGTTTGAAATCAAGGATCTTCTCCCATCCATTTTTACCAAGCACAACCGGCACAACAAGAGAAATATCATTTTGTCCGTACTCACCATTTAGAGCAACGCCACAAGAGATTAATTTTTTCTCATCACGTACAATAGATTCTACCATTGCAGCAGTTCCTGCACCAGGCGCATACCATGCAGAAGTACCGATTAATTTTGTTAATGTAGCACCACCAACCATAGTAGCGGCAACAATTTTTTCCTGTTGTTCTTCTGTTAAGAAATTCGTTACCGGGATACTGTTCCAGGTTGCATGTTTAATTAAAGGGATCATCGTAGTATCTCCGTGACCACCAATAACTACTGCATTTAAATCTGCAGGAGAACATCCTAATTCCTGGCTTAAATAGTATTTGAAACGAGCAGAATCTAAAGCGCCACCCATTCCTAAGATACGTTCTTTAGGTAAACCAGAAGTTTTTAATGTTAAGTAGTTCATGGTATCCATTGGGTTAGAAACCACTATAATTATGGTATTAGGAGAATGCTTCAGAATGTTTTCTGTAACCTGCTTTACAATACCAGCGTTGGTACCTATTAACTCTTCACGAGTCATCCCTGGTTTACGTGGTAAACCGGAAGTAATTACCACCACTTCAGAATCTGCAGTAGCTGCATAATCATTTGTCACGCCTTTTATCTTGGTATCGAAACCTAAATAAGCAGCAGTTTGCATCATATCAATAGCTTTGCCTTCTGCAAAACCTTCTTTGATGTCTAACAAAATCAGTTCCTCTGCTAACTCTCTTCTGGCGATATTGTCCGCACAGGTTGCGCCTACTGCCCCTGCTCCTACTACCGTAATTTTCATGATATTATATAGATTTATTTAAGTATATTTATTTGTCGCCCGAAGTTAATAAAAACCAAAACTAATCAGAAATAGATAGGCATATAATCTTCATGTTTATGTATTATTGATCAATTATACCTGCATCTATTGCCTTATTTATTCATTACACAATATAAGAGTATTTAAACTATTATTGCCATAGATATGGTTCCAATTATCCCCAAAATAGAAATAACAATTAAAGTAGGATAAAGATTTTTGATAAGGATATCGCTATAGTTCTTAATATCTGCTATGGCTGCTGCTGCTATGATATTAAACAAACATATCCCATTTCCTAAACTTGCACCTGCTAATTGCAAGGCTAAAATCATTTGGGTATTTAAAGAAAGAGTCTTTGCAGTTTCTAATTGGGATGCTCCAAATATAAGATTAGATATGGTTGTACTACCGGTTATAAAAGTACCTGTGGCCGCAAGAAATGGAGAGATAAACGTATAACTTGCCCCCATTTTACTCAACATATCTGCTATATAATTAATCATTGAAGGTTGATTAACACCAGAATAAATCATTAATTGAGAAATTAATATAGAGGGCAACAGGACTAATGAAACTTTTCCGACTTTTGTAAGGGATTTTTTCCAATAAAGAGATTTACTTTTTTTTATAAATGCAACCCCAAATCCCACAATTAAAAATGGAATAATGGGTGATTGTAGCAATTTAAGATCTCCGCTAATCTCCGTATCTAAGATATGATTGAACTCCATTTTCCACTCAAGCTTCTGCTTCAAAGGTTGCCATAATTTGGGCATTAACAAAAGTAAGGCAAGCAAACCATAAGGCACCCAGGGAAGAAGTTTAACTTTGGATTTCCCTTTAGTGATATAAAGCACAGATAAAACTAACATCACAAGTGCTCCTAAAAACGTTGCCAGCTCTGGAGCAAACCATGCAAAAACACAAAAAGGGACTGTGAAAAACACATAAAACAAAAGCATTTTTAGCTTATGTTCCAGGGGAGGCCTTTCCTTTTCTATCATCCTAAAAACCAAAATCACTAAAACAGTGCCAACCAACACTATCAAAACGGCTGCAATTATGGCTATTTGCTGTGTATCAGTTTCAGATAAACCTAACGGAATTTGGAGCCCGGTAAATAAAGGTGTTCCAACTGCACCAAACAGAGAAAACAAACTATCCAGTAATACCACCACCGAGACTGCCAAAATAGCGTCAAAACCTAAAGCAATCAAAATAAGCGGAACAATTGCTCCCGGAGTACCAAATCCGGCAGCACCTTCAAAAAAAGCGGTAAGCCCAAATGCCAATATAAAAAACCTGATGTCTTTTGAGGGGTGTATATGATCTAGCGAGTGGCTAATTTCATCAATCAACCCGTTGCTTTCCATGATATTATACAAAAACGAGGCACCGAATATGATAAGGAGGATAGGGGTTGTGGTTAAGATCGAAGCTCCTACTACCGCTAACAAATGATTAAAATCTGCACCCCAGTATAAAAATAAGACCAGGGTAAGAACACAACTTATCATTACGGCCGGCCTAATACCTTTCCATAAAGATAGGGTGATCAGAGATAAAATGGGTATAATCGCCAGAACAAACATTTCGCTACCCAATTAATTTATTTAGCATAAGAATACAACAGCTAAATATTACTTTTTGTTATTAATAATATTGGATTCTGGAATTATCAATTAAGAGTATTTTGTAAGCATTCATCATCAATTACACTCCTCAAAACTAATTATCAACACCGCGAAAACACATCTTTTTTTTGGTAAATTTGAATGAGAGCGCCGTCACTCACGACGTGGTTATAATTTCCTCATTTACACGGATATATTTTTTGCTATGTACTTAATTTTTGATACAGAAACTACCGGATTGCCTAAAAGATGGGACGCCCCATATACAGACACAGACAACTGGCCAAGATGTATTCAAATTGCCTGGCAATTGCATGATGAGTGGGGAAATCTTATAGAGCATCAAGACTATTTAATTAAGCCAGAAGGTTTTAATATTCCCTACGATGCAGAGAGAATTCATGGTATTTCTACAGAGTTAGCACAAGAACAAGGTGAATATTTGGCTGATGTTTTAGAGAAATTTAATATTGCACTTTCTAAAGCTAAATTTATTGTTGGTCAAAATTTAGGTTTTGATGTGAATATAATGGGTGCCGAGTTTCATCGAATGGAGGAAGATTCGCCCCTCACAAAAATGCCCGTTTTAGATACATGTACAGAAGTTACTGCAAGCTTATTACAAATACCTGGTGGACGTGGTGGTAAATTTAAACTGCCAACCTTAACAGAATTACACCAATATCTTTTTGGAATCCCTTTCTCTGAAGCCCATAATGCAACTGCCGACGTAGAAGCAACTACCCGTTGCTTTTTAGAGTTGATTAAACGAGAAGTTTTTACTTCTGAGGAATTAAAAGTCGAGCTTCCCTATTTCCAGGAATTTAAGAATAGAAATGCTGATGTTATTCAACCTATCGGTTTAAAACATCTTAATTTAAAGCAGGCTTCAGCAGAAATAGCAAAACGTTTTCAAAAAGAAGATGCTGCCGCAATACAAGTGACAGAAAAAGCAGGTTTGCAAGATTTAGCCGCTGTAGATTTTGTTCACCTCCATAATCATTCACAGTTTTCGGTATTACAATCTACCATTTCTATCCCTAATCTGGTAAAGGCCGCAGCAAAATATAAAATGCCCGCTGTTGCGATGACGGATCATGCAAATATGATGGGGGCATTCCATTTTGTTAGCAATGTATTAAATCATAATAAAGCAGCAGAAGCAAAAAACAAAGCTGCTGTTGAGGCTGGTCAACAGGCCACAGAAACCATTATAAAACCTATTGTGGGTTGCGAATTCTTTGTCTGTGATGATCATACAGATAAGAAGCGCAAGGATAATGGTTATCAAATTGTGCTTCTGGCTAAGAACAAAAAAGGTTACCATAACCTCGCTAAAATGTCCTCTATAGCCTATACAAAAGGTTTTTATTATGTCCCCAGGATTGATAGAGAAATCATTAAGCAATATAAAGAAGATATTATAGTGCTCTCAGGAAACTTGTATGGTGAAATACCCAACAAAATCCTGAATATGGGAGAAAACCAGGCAGAAGAAGCTTTAATCTGGTGGAAAGAAACTTTTGGTGATGACTTTTACATGGAGCTCATGCGTCATAACCAGGAAGACGAAGACAGGGTGAATGAAAGTTTAATAAAACTTGCTCGTAAACATCATATAAAATTAGTTGCTACCAACAATACTTATTACATAGATAAGGCAGATGCGCATTCACATGATATTTTATTATGTGTTAAGGACGGAGAAAAATTAGCAACTCCTAAGGGCAGAGGCCGGGGATTTAGATATGCGCTCCCAAACAATGAGTATTATTTTAAATCTGGCGATGAAATGAAAAAATTGTTTTCTGATCTCCCGGAAGCAATTATCACCATTCAGGAAATAGTAGATAAGGTAGAGATCTATTCTTTATACAGAGATGTATTACTCCCTAAGTTTGATATTCCGGAAGAATTCCTTGTTGCAGAAGATAATGAAGACAATGGTAAACGCGGTGAAAACAATTTCTTAAGACACCTCACCTATGTAGGTGCCGAAAAACGATATAAAGAAATCACTCCAGAAATAAGAGAGCGTTTAGACTTTGAGCTAAAAACTATTGAAAACACCGGTTACCCGGGATACTTCCTTATTGTACAGGATTTTATTGCCAAAGCCAGAGAATTGGACGTTTCCGTGGGCCCCGGCAGGGGCTCTGCCGCCGGATCTGCAGTTGCCTATTGTCTCGGCATTACCAACATAGACCCAATTGCATACGACCTTCTTTTTGAGCGTTTCCTAAATCCGGATCGTGTATCCATGCCCGATATTGATATCGACTTTGATGATGAAGGTCGTGGGCGTGTAATGGATTATGTAATTAATAAATACGGTGCGAGCCAGGTTGCCCAAATTATTACTTACGGTACAATGGCAGCAAAATCTTCTATCAGAGATACTGCCCGCGTATTGGATTTACCGCTATTTGAGGCTGATAAGATTGCCAAGCTGATCCCAAATCTTAAGCTGAAAAAGATTTTTAGTATGGACGAGCAGTCCTTAAAATCTGTTCTTCGTTCAGAAGAAATGGAGAATGTTCAGCAATTAATTACTTTATCAAAAGGAAGAGACCTTGGAGGCGAAACCATCAGACAAGCCCAGGTTT
The DNA here is from genome assembly GCA_045629485.1 of Pelobium sp. Classification (GTDB taxonomy): domain Bacteria; phylum Bacteroidota; class Bacteroidia; order Sphingobacteriales; family Sphingobacteriaceae; genus Pseudopedobacter. Next base: position 8,138 of record JAZQRF010000332.1, read on the forward strand.
TAGAAGGTTCTTTAAGAAATACAGGAATTCATGCCTGCGGTGTAATTATTACTCCGGATGATATTACCAATTTCGTTCCGGTATCCACCGCGAAAGATTCAGATTTATACGTTACCCAATTCGACAACTCGGTTGTAGAAAGTGCAGGCCTGCTAAAAATGGACTTTTTAGGTCTTAAAACGCTTACGCTGATTAAAGATACCGTCAAACTGGTAAAATATCGTTTAGGAATTGATTTAAATCCAGACCTCTTCCCTATTGACGATGAAAAAACATATGAGCTCTTCCAGCGAGGAGAAACCATAGGGATCTTCCAATATGAGTCTTCCGGAATGCAAAAATACATGAAGGAGCTTAAGCCAACCGTTTTTGGAGACCTGATTGCCATGAACGCTCTCTACAGGCCCGGGCCACTAGAATATATTCCGAGTTTCGTAAGAAGGAAAAATGGAGAAGAAGAGATTAAATACGATTTAGATGCTTGTGAAGAATACCTAAAAGAGACTTACGGAATTACAGTTTACCAGGAGCAGGTGATGCTTCTATCGCAAAAATTGGCAGACTTTACTAAAGGTGAAGCCGACGTTTTACGTAAAGCGATGGGTAAAAAGCAAAAAGACGTATTGGACAAAATGAAACCTAAATTTGTAGAACAAGCCGCAAATAAAGGTCATGATCCAAAAGTACTGGAAAAAATATGGAAAGATTGGGAAGCCTTCGCAAGTTATGCATTTAACAAATCCCACTCTACCTGTTATGCCTGGATTGCTTATCAAACTGCCTATCTTAAAGCTCATTATCCAGCAGAATACATGGCAGCAGTGCTATCAAATAACATGAGCGATATTAAGCAGGTTTCTTTTTTTATGGAAGAATGCAGAAGAATGGGTCTTTTGGTTTTAGGTCCTGATGTTAACGAGTCTTTCTATAAATTCACAGTTAATAACCAAAATGCTATCAGGTTTGGAATGGGTGCAGTAAAAGGTGTGGGCGGTGGTGCGGTAGAAACCATTGTTGAGTGTAGAAAAGACGGAAAATATCTCTCTATTTTTGATATGGCAAAGCGTATTGATTTGAGGGCAGCCAATAAAAAAGCATTTGAAAACCTGGTGCTGGCAGGAGGTTTTGATTGCTTTGATGCGCATAGAGCGCAATACTTCTATGACGATGGAGATGGTGTTATTCCTTTCGAAAAAGCCATTAAATACGGTGCGAAGTACAAAGAAAATGAAAATTCATCACAGGCAAGTTTATTTGGAGGCAGCAGTGAAGTGCAAATGCCTGAACCAACTTTATCTCCTTGTGAAGAGTGGGGTACCATGGAAAAATTAGCTAAAGAAAAAGAAGTAGTTGGAATTTATATTTCTGGTCACCCGCTTGACGATTACAAATTTGTATTGAATAAATATTGCTCTAAAGGCAACCTGAATATTTTTAATGAGATAGAAAGAGGCCTTGACTTCACATTTAAAGTGGGAGGCATCATTACATCGGTAAGGCACATGGTTACCAAAGATGGCCGTGGCTGGGGAATTTTTAAGCTCGAGGGTTATGACGATGCTTATGAGTTCACGATCTATCGGGATGATTATCTTAAATTTAAACATCACCTGGAGCCTAATAATTATTTACAGATTAAGGGAAATGTAAGTTATTATTCCAATCCTGACGGGTCAAAAAAACCAAGGATCAGCTACGGAGACTTTGTAGATCTAAGAGATGTTTTAGATAAGCAATCAGTTAGTTTAGATATAAAACTAGAGTTGGATAAGATCTCTGAAGAGCTGACGAAAAATCTTCAGGAGATTTTCAATAATAACGCTGGTTCTAAAAAATTGAATTTCACGATTATTGATACCAGAGAAAAAATATGGCTGGATATGCCAAGTAGAACTCAAAAAATTAATATTTCTAACGAATTGCTTGCTAAATTAAATGAGCTGGAAGTGACCTATCAGTTAAATTGATTTAAAAACACAACAAGAGCGGCTTGAACTTACCTAAGCCGCTCTTGTTGTTTTAAAATGGATAGCCAATCGCCAAGTTAAATACCAGGTTCTCTTTTCTCCAATCTCTGTTACCAAATTCGACCTGATCCATTACCCAACGCTCTCCTTTAGGTAAATAGGGTTTACGAATTGGGAAGGCTAAATCTCCTCTTAATATTAAAAAAGAAAGATCTAAACGCAAACCAACTCCCGTACCTACGGCTAATTCACTCAAAAACTCTTTAGAAAGTTTGGCTCCTGGCCGGCTTGGATCTTCGTTGGCCAGCCATATATTTCCTGCATCAACAAACACGGCACCCTCTACAACAGAAAATAGTTTTGCCCGGTATTCTGTATTTAATTCTAAGCGGTAATCTCCTGATTGATCAGGAAGGAAAGAATTTTCATCTACGACCGGCTGGTAAGTTCCCGGACCAACAGATCTGGCTCTAAATGCCCTGATACTGTTTGTTCCTCCTGAAAAGAATTGCTTGATAAATGGTAAAGCGGAAGAGTTCCCATAAGGAAAACCTGCTCCCACAAAAATCCTGCTGGCTATTTTATTTCGGTCATTAAGTTTTAAATAATGCCTGAAATCATGTTCCATTTTTGCAAACTGGCTAAAAGGTACACTAAAAATCCGGGCGGTATCACCTTGTTTTACATTTCCACCTTTTATCAAGCCCAATAAAGTACCCGATAAATCTACACCTCCTTTATAATAAAAAGTGTGGGTCCTTGCTGTTTCCATGGTATTGGTGAAGGTGTAGGTATAGCGTGGACCAATGATCAATTGCTTCTCAATTACTCGTTCCAAAGAAGGGATAGAATCTATTATTCTTCTATATTCTTCTGTTACGCCAAAGGAATTTACATACGTAATATCTATTACTTCCAGTTGGTGCTCTTTACGCACATTTTCTTTCCATAAATAACCAAAAGAACCTTTAAAAGTATTCAGAGTATATAGCTTCATTCTTCTTTGAAATTCGTACCCCAGGGTGGCTTTAGTCCTGGGTACAAATGCACTTTTGGAACCGATGTTAAATGGCGTAATAAATCTTGGCCAAATCAGGCTGGCTTCTGATCCAAAACGGAAAACATTGTATCCTTTATACTGACCAGCAACCTGTACCTCAAATCCGCCAAAGGCAGAGATGGTTAACAATTCTGCACCTCTAAAAGTATTTCGGTTGCTCCAGTTTACATTTAACTCTGTACCGGAATAATTAGCAGAATTTGTTTTTGCCAAAACTTCAAACCGGATAGACTTTTTTGGGAGCGGTGTAAGGTAATAATAGGCATCAAGCGTATTTTCTAAAGAATCTGAATCCTGAAACTGGTTTTTCACAAATTTGAAAGTCCCCATATTTACCAGCCTGTTTAGGGATAGGTTATGGTCGGTACGATTATAAATATCTCCTTTATTGAAGAATAATGTCCTTTCGAAAACCTGTGGTTTAAAAGTATTTCTCCTGTCCAGGATTTTAAAATCCCCATAAACCACTGTCCTGTTTTTTGCTAAAGCAGTGTCTCTTAACGAGTAATTCGGATAGATGAAGATATCGTTAATAGAATAAACTTGTTTGGCTTTGGCTGGTGCCTCCTTTTTAACATCTACAAAAATATCGGTCTGATAATTCCCTACTGTACTATCTACCTTCATAATAAGATAATCCGGACCGAAATAATAAAATCCATTCTCTTTTAGACGGGTATCAATTCTTTCCCGCTCTGCTTTAATTTTATCAAGATCGTAAGCTTCGCCAACTTTTAAAAAGGAATTGGCTTCTGTTTCTTTAATGGCTGCTTGCAGTTGTGTTACACTATCCGGAAACACCACCTTCCTCATTTTGTATTGAACACCAGTTTGAGCAGTATAATGCGCTTTTACACGCCTGTTCTTTTCTGTCGAATCGGCTTGTGTTTGCGCCCTAAAATATCCACGGTTTTCTAAACGGTTTTGTATTAAAGAAGCGTTATAGTCTAAATCAACCTTGCTCATTAAAACTGGAGGCTCGCCTACTTTATTTTTAAGCCAATGCTTCAATCCTTTCTCTTTTTTTGGTGTGCCGGCTATGTTATAGAAATATAGCTTTATCCTGAGACCCAGAAATGAACTATTAGGACGTGGTCTGAGCAAACTAACCAATTCAGATTCGAGAGATTTTCTATCCCCTCTTTTTAGGCTATCTCCGGTTAATTTAACATCAGCACCAATATATAATTTCTCTCCTTGTGGTAAATATTTAATATTACTACAAGAGGTTAGCAGCAGCGCAACTATAATATATAGATATGAAATTCTTCTTTTGCTCATGATTTTAATTTTCGAGATTTCTTTCTCTTTCTTCTCTTCGTCTTTGTTTCCTTTGTTTATCAAATATCTCTTTAAACCTGTTATAATCCATAGTTAGAATAAAACCAACACCAGTTTCTACTACCTGGCCCTGAATAGCCATTTGGTATTGATTTTTACGATATGCTCTCAATAAATACCTTCCATCTTTGGTTAACTGGTAGTTGACTTCCACATCTCCGGCTATGTTATTGGCTTCGCGGTTACTTTGTTTCGGACCTTCCAAACCAAAACTACTTCCTACAGAAACCTGTAAACGGTCATTAAGTAAGCGTTTAGACAAGCCAACATTCAGGTCGGT
>JAZQRF010000333.1:0-6069 GCA_045629485.1 Pelobium sp.
AAAAAGATCTTATTTGCTTGTGATATGTTACACGGTGTGGAGCAAAAGATGCTTGAAAAAATAAAAGTTTTTGCCATAAGCCTGGGTGCAGAGATAGAAATTTTTAGTGTTCATCAAAAGATAAAAGATTTAAAAGAGAAGCATTTATTAAGCATTGATGAAACTTTAAAAGATGTGGCGCATTCGTATAAAAATATAGAATCTACTGAGATCATTAAAGAAATAGAAAAAGAAGTAAAGGCCTTTGACGCAGATTTACTGATTATGATTCCGCACAAGTACAACTTCTGGAATTCTATCATTCATCAAAGCAAGACCAGGATAATGGCTTCTAAAAGCGAAGTACCCCTTTTATCTATTGCTCTTTAATGTAAAAAATGTGGATGATAATTTGGCTGTTCTTTAAAAGGGCCGCCTTTTTAGTAACATTTAATTTTTAGGGGCTAAACACTTTGATCCAATAAAAAAGTTCCGGATTTGCATCCGGAACTTTTTTATTTATGAGGGTAAAGAAAGATTAAATATGGATCGCTCTGTTTTCAGTAGCGGCCAGTGCAGCTTCTTTAAACGACTCTGTAAAAGTTGGATGTGCGTGGCTAATTCTGCCAATATCCTCTGCACTTGCTCTAAACTCCATTGCAACAACAGCCTCCGCAATCATATCTGCAGTACGCGGACCAATCATATGCACTCCTAAAATTTCATCAGTCCCGGCATCTGCCAGTACCTTTACAAAACCATCGGTATCCATACTTGCTCTGGCTCTTCCACTTGCTTTAAACGGGAAATTACCTGTTTTATATTTCACCCCTTTTTCTTTCAATTGCTCTTCGGTATAACCTACTGCAGCAACTTCCGGCCAGGTATAAACCACCCCAGGAATAAGGTTGTAATTAATATGAGGCTTTTGCCCGGCAATAGTTTCAGCAACAAAAGTTCCCTCTTCTTCGGCTTTGTGCGCAAGCATAGCGCCAGCAACCACATCACCAATTGCATAAACTCCTTTTACCGAAGTTTCTAAATGCTCGTTGACCGGAATTTTCTTTCCTCTCTCTTCTACTTTAATTCCAATATTCTCTAAGCCTAAGCCCTCACTATAAGCAGTACGCCCCACTGCTACCAAGCAATAATCACCTTCGATAACAACTTTTTCACCTTTAGGTGAATCGGCGGTTACTGTTACTTTTTTGCCCTTTACAGATGCTCCGGTTACTTTATGACTTAACAAAAATTTCATTCCCAATTTAGACAGCGATTTCTGTAATTCTTTACCTAAGCCTTTGTCCATTGTTGGTATAATAGAATCCATAAACTCTACCACTGTTACCTGTGCACCTAAACGGGCATAAACAGATCCCAACTCCAGTCCAATTACCCCACCACCAATTAAGACTAAGTGCTTAGGCACTTCGGTAAGATTTAGAGCTTCGGTAGAAGTAATAATCCTTTGACCATCAGTTTTTAAGAAAGGCAACTCTGTTGGCTTGGAACCTGTAGCTATAATCACATTTTTACCTGTAATTTCCTTATCTCCACCTTTTGCCAGAGCAATTTTAACAGTGTTTTTATCTTTAAAAGAACCTAAACCTTCGTAGGTATCAATTTTATTTTTTTTCATTAAGAAAGTAATACCTGCAGTAGTTTGAGCTACCACATCGTTCTTTCTTTTAATCATTTGCTGAATATTCACCTTTACATCTTTAACATCAATTCCATGCTCGGCAAAAGTGTGCGTAGCATTGTGATAGTGTTCAGAAGAATCCAAAAGTGCTTTAGAAGGAATACATCCAACATTTAAACATGTGCCTCCAAAAGTCGAATATTTTTCTACGATAGCAGTTTTCATTCCCAATTGGGCACAACGAATTGCTGCTACATATCCACCCGGACCAGAACCTATTACGATAACGTCGTATTGCATCTTTTTTGTTTTTTGTTTGGGCTAAAAATAAGGATAATGTTTGCGGTATTAAAAGCTTCTTTTCAATTAATTGTCTTTTCAGCACTCCATCACCAAAGGGCATTGCAACTGCTACAATATAGGATGCCTTTTAAATTCCTTTTCCCTATCAAAAAGATAGCGGTAAGTATGATGAGTTTTATAAATGCGCCCCCCTATTTGTTCTGCAACATTCATCATCTTCGGGTTAAAATCTCCGATCCAGTTCATTTGCAAATCTTCATAAGGCACTTTATTTTTGTCTTGTATGGTTCTTGCCGCAGCTACAATCATCGCAACCTCTACTCCTTTTCGCTGGTGCTCGGGAGTAATGCCAAAAACAATCCCATACATCGCTTTGTTGGTTTTCATCCATTTATGGTACAAAAACTTAAGCTTGCCAATCCAGTCTAACTTCCCGTTTACATATTTTACAAAAAGTTGATTCAACTCGGGGATATTAATAAAGAAGCCTACGCACTCATTTTTATAATAGGTAAACCACATAATCTGCTCGTCCAAAATCGGCTTTAACTGCCCCATAATTACCTTTGCCTGTAGAGGCGACATCTCCCGCACACCCGCATGCCGCACCCATGCTTTATTGTACACAGTTCTGAAATCTTCTATATATTTCTCCAGGTTCTTCACCCGCATATGCTCGAAATGGTAATCTTTATTATTTAAAATGAGATTGGCCTTTTCCTGGTAGGCTGGTGCAAGCTCTTGCCGTACTTTGCGGTAGTAGGTATATTGCTTAAAATAAACCTGGAAACCATATTCCTCAAAATATTGCTGATAAAAAGGTGGATTATAATTGCTGCAATAACAAGGCTCGTAAAACCCATCTACCAATAAACCCCACCATTTATCACGATCGCCAAAGTTGATGGGTCCGTCCATTGCTTCCATTCCACGTTCTAACAACCAACTTTTCGCAGTATCAAACAATAAAAATGCAGCACTTTTATCTTCAATACATTCAAAAAAGCCAAGCCCTCCGGTAGGCTGGTCGAAAGTTTTTGCTGTTTTGCGGTTAATGAAAGCTGCTATTCGGCCAATAACTTTTTCATTGTCGTCTAGTAAAATCCAGCGTATACATTCTCCATGACGAAAATATTTATTCTTCTTGGCATCAAATACAAATTCTACATCATTATCTAAAGGTCGTATAAAATTAGGATCGTTCTTATATAAAGTTAAAGGCAGCTCTAAAAATGCTTTTCTTGTTTTTTTATCATTAACCTCTTTTATCTTCATATAATTTTTTGTGATGTATAGCAAAATAACAGATTTTTATTTAAGGAGTTTGCTTAAATTGAAATTACATTATTTTTAAAATATTATTGATAAAACTATATAGGATGGTGAATACAAAATCCCGGAAAATCTTCGCTCTAAAAAGCTTGTTCATCTTTATCTTAACTTTTACTTTCTTTACTTCTTCTGCCCAATTAAATCATAATACAACTTTCACAAAAGCTGATAGCCTGAGGGGTTCTACAACCAGCCCTTTACGAAACTGCTACGACATTAATTATTATCACCTCAACATTAAAATTGATCCCGAAGATAAATCTCTTGAAGGCTACAACGAATTCCAGTTTACAGCAAGCCAGGATTTTAAAGTATTACAGTTTGATTTATTTGATAATCTCAACATCGATAAAATTGTATACAAAAATAAAAAGCTACCCTACAAAAGAGAATATAATGCTGTTTTTGTAAGTTTTCCCAAGAATATCAAAAAGGGAACAAAAGACAGTTTTAAAGTTTACTATTCGGGTAAACCGATAGTTGCAAAAAATGCTCCATGGGATGGCGGCTTTGTTTTTTCTCAGGATAAAGACGGGAATCCGGTCATTGCTACTGCAGCACAGGGATTAGGAGCAAGCAGCTGGTGGCCTAACAAAGATCAGCAAGCAGATGAACCGGACAGTATGCTCATCAGCGTAAGCGTACCAAAAAACCTTCGAAACGTTTCTAACGGAAGATTAAGAAGTGTAAAAAAAATCGGTAAAGACTATAAACAGTACAACTGGTTTGTTGCTAAGCCCATAAATAACTACGGCGTGAGTATTAATATTGCCAATTACGTACATTTGCAAGATACATTTAAAGGAAAGAACGGCAACTTAAGCCTTGATTATTATGTGTTGCCCGGGCACAGTTCTACTGCAAAAAACCATTTTGATGCAGATGTAAAAAGAATGCTGGAAGCTTTTGAGTACTGGTTTGGCCCTTATCCTTTTTATAAGGATGGGTATAAACTGATTGAGACACCTTTTCTCGGGATGGAACATCAAAGTGCCATTGCTTACGGGAATAAATTTAAAAAAGGGTATCAGGGACTAGACCTATCAGGCACAGGCTGGGGTTTAAACTGGGATTTCATCATCGTTCACGAGTCGGGCCACGAATGGTTCGGCAATAACATCACTTCTAAAGATATTGCAGACCTGTGGATCCATGAGAGTTTCACCAGCTATTCTGAAGCCCTTTTTACAGAATACTGGTATGGAAAAGATGCTGGCACTGCTTATGTAATTGGCCTCCGAAAAAACATATTGAACGACTTTCCTATTATTGGCACCTACGGCGTGAATAAAGAAGGTTCTGGAGACATGTATTACAAGGGTGCCAACATGTTGCATACCATCAGGACCATTATCAATGATGATAAAAAATGGCGCAGCATTTTAACAGGTTTAAATACTGATTTTGCATTACAAACAGTAACTACAAATGATATTGTTAATTATGTAAATAGAAAATCTGGTTATGATTTTACCAAAGTTTTCGATCAGTATTTAAGGTATATCAGTATTCCTGTTTTAGAACTCAAACAATCGGGCGAATCTTTTTCTTATCGATGGAATTGCGATGTCAGGAATTTTGATATGCCACTGGAGATTGACATGGGAAATGGTATTTATCAGAAAGTGAATGCGAGTAGCGAATGGAAAACAGTGAGGGCTAGAGATTTCAAGATTAAGGAGGACTATTTTGTTGAAATCAAAAAAACATTCTGATCCTCCATCCTAAATGGTGCCTGTTATCACTATCAGCCAGCGTTAACACCAGATTAAATTATTTATATTTGGCACCAGCTTTTTATTAAACAAAAGCCTGTGTGATAAATGATAAAAAATCTAAAAGGCAATATCTATATTGTCTTACTTTTAAGACTGCTTTTAATATTCTTTTTATATACCCTTTGCCGAATAGCATTCTACCTTTTTAACCTCGATTCTTTTAATGGGATCGGCCTCAAAGGCTTCCTGACCATTTTATTGGGTGGCTTAAAATTCGACCTAAGTGCTATTTTATATACCAATCTCATATTTATAGCCAGCCAGATTATTCCATTTCGTTTTGTGTATGGCAAAACTTATCAAAAAATCTGTGCATACGTGTTCTTTATTTTTAATGGTATAGGCCTGGCTTTTAATGTTGGTGATATTGCTTATTATCCTTTTACACTTAAAAGAACTACCTTTTCTGTTTTCTCCCAGTTTGCCAACGAGGTTAATCTTCTGGGCTTATTTACTAAATTTATTTTTGTAGATTACTGGTACATCACCCTTCTTTTTATTGCTTTATTAGTGATGATGGTTTGGGGATATAAAAAGATCAGGTTAAGAAAACCTTTTGTTAAAAATAAATTTATCTATTACCCCTCATCCATCATCATCATGCTTTTGTTGGTATGGTTTGCCATCGCAGGGATGCGGGGCGGTTTCAGGCACAGCACCAGGCCAATAACCATTAGCAATGCCGGGGAGTTTGTGGAAGATCCTGCCGAGATCAATATTGTAATCAATACGCCATTCTCCATCATCAGAACCATCAAAACTAAACCACTAAAAAAGGCAACCTATTTTGATAATGAACAACTGTTAGACAGCCTGTATAATCCTATAAAAACACCGGACAAGGCCAACACTTTCATCAAGAAGAATGTGGTGATATTGATCCTGGAGAGTTTTAGCAGGGAATACCTGGGCGGTTTTAACAAGAATCTCGACGGCGGAACCTATAAAGGTTATACGCCATTCCTGGATTCTTTGAAAGAAGTTTCACTCTCTTTCAATAATGCTTATGCCAATGGCCGCAAATCTATTGAAGGG
>JAZQRF010000334.1:0-27918 GCA_045629485.1 Pelobium sp.
CAAATAGTAAGAGAAAAAAATATCTGATGTTTATTATCTTAAAATTAAATAAAAAGAGGCCGCCTTTTTGGGGTCACACCAAAATGAAGTGAACCCCAAAAGTTTTTGTCTAACTTTTGGGGTTCACTTCATTTTGAGACAGCCTCTTCTTTTAATGTAAGATGTCCAATGTCTCCTTCCTAAAGCTAAAATTATTTCTCTCTTATTTTTTTCCCGTTTTTTAAATGATAGTTGATAAACTCTTTTGGAGACATATGATAACATTTGTAAAATGCTTTAGTAAAGTAAGAAGCAGAACTAAAACCTACATTAAATGCCACCTCATTTATTCTTATATCCGACTCGAGTAGAAGTTTACACGCCTTTTTCAGCCTGTAATTTCTAAGATAATCACCTGGCGAATATCCGCTGATGCCTTTAAGCTTCCTTTGTAAGTTAGATCTGCTGATGTTCAATATCCCTGTTAAAGATTCTACCGAGAAAGTCTCATCGGCAATATGCTTTTCGATTTCCTCGTTCAGTTTTTTCAAAAAGTATTCGTCACTTTTGTTTGTAGCAAGGCTGGAATATGAGGTTAATGGAGATCTGTTAAACAACTCCTGTAATGATTTTCTGTTCTTTAGCAAACTTGCTATTTGAGCTTTAAGATGAAGCGTAGAAAATGGCTTCTCCATAAACACATCCGCTCCAGATCTTAGTCCCTCTATCTTAGTAGAGCCTTCTACCTTTGCAGAAAGTAATATTACAGGGATATGGCTATAATTTAAATCCTCTTTAAGCCCTTTTATGAAAGAAATCCCATCCACCCCTGGCATCATAATATCAGAAATGATGAGATGATAATTTTTTTCTTCTAATAATTTTAACCCTTCAGAAGCGTCTTTTGCAGTATCAACAATATAATCTGCAGAAAGGCAATTTTTAATAAAGTCCGTCATATCAGGATTATCATCAACTACCAAGATAGTGTCATCACTAATGTCTGTATTAATAGAGAAAGGATTTTCTTCCTGCTTAACCTCTGCTTGTCTAGTTTCTTTATTTAATACAACCGGGAGATCCGAAAAAGTAAATAGGAATACAGAACCGCCTTTTTTAGCATCTACAACTTCTATTCTAGCCTTTAAAACCGTTGTAAGATGTTTTACCAAAGACAAGCCTATACCGGTGCCAATATTCCCCTTACCAGATTGAATTTGATAAAAAGGGTCGAAAATTAAACCTTTTAAATCATCAGGAATACCACTTCCGTCGTCTTCAACGCTTATTGTATAAGAATTATCTTTATTTTTAGTTAACTTAAAAATGATTCTGCTATAGGCAAATTTTATAGCGTTGGTTAATAAATTACTTATGACTTTGGTCAATGCATCCGAATCAGACCAAGTTAATAATTCTCCCTGCTTAGGTAAAATCAAATTAAAATCTAATTTCTGGCTCTGAGCTGTTTTTTTAAATCTTTCGTACATTTCTTGCGTATGTTCTCTTAGATTTATATTTTCCGGATGAATAATATACTCAGAAGAATCCATTTTTCTAAAATCAAGTAGTTGGTTGATTAATACACTTAACCTATCTCTATTTTTCTCAATTATAGATAAATTTTTCTTAGTCTGTTCGCTCCCTTCATCAACAGCTATGATTTCTTCTAAAGGAGCGCTTATCAAGCTTAATGGGGTTCTTATTTCATGAGCTATAGTTGTAAAGAACTCTATTTTGGATTTGAAAGATTTAGTTTCCTGCTCGGCTTTAAATGCCTCTAAATGCCTCTTCTGCCTGGTTTTATTTCTATCAATATAATATTTGATTAAGAAGTATAGTAGAGAAATTATAAGAATAGCATAAATAATTTTTGCGACATTAGATAACCAAAAAGGAGGCAATATTTCAATTTCAATTTCGCTTCCTTCTTCATTCCATAAACCATCGTTATTAGACGCTTTTACTTTAAACTTGTATTTTCCAGGTGGCAGATTAACATAGGTGACATTCTTATTATTGCCGGCGCTATTCCAGTCGGCATCAACACCCTGCAACTTATAAGCATATTCATTTTTATACTGAGAAATAAAGCTTAGACTTACAAAAGAAATGGTAAAAGAAGATTTATCATATTTCAATTTTATGGTTTGTTTATTATTTAACCTGGCCTGGATGTCCTTTTCTAACTTTGTATCTGTATTACTTAAAATACTGATCTTAGTGATTGCCACAGGTGGTATAATTTGATTCCGTAGTTTATTTAGTTCTTGAGGATAAAAACTATTAAACCCATTAATTCCCCCAAAATAAAACTTACCGTCTTTTGCTTTATAACTCGACTTAAAATTAAATTGATTACTCTGTAAGCCGTTTTCTATATTGTAAAGTTTATAGCCCTTCGGATTTTTTGCATTAACACAAATTAAACCTTTATTACTACTTAACCAAAGGTTACCACTAGGATCATCAAGTACGCCATATATAACGTTATTGGGCAAGCCATCGGCTTCTGAAATATTTTCGAATTCATCTGTTTTTCGCTTGTAAATAAAAATTCCCCTACCTTCGCTAGTAAAAATTATTCTTTTTTGGCTATCGATATAAATACTGGTAAGCTTACTTCCTACAATAGGATTATTTGATTTTTTTATTTTATCGTAATGAAGCCATTTTTTGGTTTTAACATCCAATTTGATTGCCCCGGTACCATAAGATGCTAGCCATAAGTTACCCGTATCATCTTCTTTCATATCGTAAATAAAACCGGTAATTTCTGGAATTCTTATAAACTGCTTTTTTATTCTGTCAAATTTATTAACACCAACAGGCGTACCAACATAAATCTCTCCTGATTTGGTTCTGTAAATTGAAAAAATGCAATCGTCATTAATGGTCTTTAAATTATTAGCATTAAACCTATAATTGGTGAGCTTTTTTGTTTTGGTATTATAAATATCTAAACCTCTCGAAAAAGTGCCGATCCATAAATCATCATTATCTAATAATAAAGCGTGTGTATTATGATACGTTGCTTTGACAGGCTGAGTAATGAGTTTTGATTTAACATTGAAATAATTTACCCCCCCGTCTTCTGTGGCAATCCAGAGGTTACCCATCTTATCTTCACAAAACTGACTAACTGCTTTTCCTGATAAAAACCCATGCAAAACATCAGGATAATAAGTTTCGATTGATAATAAAGAAGTATTTAGATAATTTACTCCTCCAAAGTAAGTTCCAATCCACACTCCTCCCTCTTTATCTCTGGTTATAGAATATATGCTTTGGTCGCTTAAACTATATTTATACTGTGGAATATCAACCCGCTTAGCGATTTTGGTTTCAGTGTTAAATAGATATAATCCATCATCAGATCCTATTAGTAAAGACTTATCTGTATACTGGAAAATGGATCTTATATGTGTTACATATAAATTCTTAGCAGGCTGATTTAAATATGCCGTGAATTCTCCTGACTGTTTGTTAAAGCATCTTAATCCATTTGCCCAAGTTCCAAGCCACAAATTACCTATACTGTCCTCCAAAATAGATAGCACTTCATTATCTGAATTTTCTGTCTTACTAAAAAGATTTTTAACGCTTTCAAACGTTTCATCCTGGGAATGGTATTTCAACAATCCAAGTCTTGTTCCTGCCCAAACAGTTCCAGATTTATCTTCTATAATGGACCAGGTGGCATTCAATCCAAGATCATTTTCTATTTTAACCTTCTGTAAAATGTTTTCATTAGGAGAATATTTAAAAATACCCTGAAACATGGTCCCCACCCACAAAATCCCTCTGCTGTCTACTAATAAAGAATTAACAGCGGTATTAATAGCTATATTATCTTTAGTCCTGAGGTTTAATTTTTTAAAACTTTCGTTTTTAATATTCATAATATACAGGCCAGCATCAGTGCCTATATATAAATGCCCTCTGTTTTTTTGTGAAATACTTCTTATAAAGTTATTCCCTACAGAGTTTTCATCACCTGCTTTGTGTTGATAATGCCTAAAATTACTACCATCAAACCTGTTTAGTCCATCTTTGGTTCCAAACCACATAAACCCTTCGGTATCCTGCAAAGTACAGTATACAGCATTTTCAGACAAACCATCTCCAACCTGATATTTCTTAAAATGAAAACTTGAATTTTCCTGAGCAAGCGAAGTCGATGCTCCATACAAAAACAATAATGCGATGTATATATATATTACTCTCACAAGGATAAATTTATATTATTTGACAGAGGTTTCTAAATCTGGTTAAAATGAATAATGGTAATAAATGGTCAAAGATTGTAATATATAACCATTAAGTGTAACGTACCCGTTTTTACCATTTTATGGTTAAAATGTATTTGTTAAGTTTTAGAAGTAACTTTAGCTTTACTTCTCAAGCTAATATAAACTTTTAAGGTAAACAATTTAGAACCTACATGTTTTGCAATAATAGAGCATTAAAAACTTATTTATTGCCTAACTAATTCAATTTTATAAACCAAAAAATCAACCGCATGTTAAAGAAAATTCTATTTCTATTATTCACGCTGTGCTCTGGTCTGTCTTACGGACAAGATGTTGAAGTAAAAGGGAGAGTGTTAGACGATTCTAACTTACCTCTTGCGGGCGCTAGTGTAACCATTAAAGGAACCACAACGGGGACCACTACTAATGCTAACGGGGATTATTTGATAAGAGCCTCGGCCGGACAAACCCTGGTATTTTCACTCATTGGTATGCAAACCAAAGAAGTCACCTTTCAAAACCAACCCACTATTAATGTAACACTATCAACAGATGAAAAAACATTACAAGAGGTTGTTGTAATCGGCTATCAAACCATTAAAAAAGCTGATCTTACCGGAGCAGTTGCTGTTTTCAATCCAAGCGAAATGAGAAACACAACTGTTACGGGTACTGTAGGAGACGCCTTAGGAACTTTAGCTGGTGTAAACGTGAGAACCGCTGGTTCTCCCGGAAGCGAAGGAAAGGTAGAGATTAGAGGAACCGGAACTTTTGGTAATAGCAACCCTTTATATGTTGTAGACGGTATAGTTTCTGGCGCTAACAGAGATTTCAACTTCAATGACATAGAAAGTATACAGGTCTTAAAAGATGCTTCTGCCGCAGCTATTTATGGCTCAAGAGCGGGTAATGGTGTTATTATCATCACAACTAAACAAGGTAAAGAAGGTAAAATGAAGATTGATGCATCTTCAAGAGTTACTTCGCAATGGTTACCACGCTATAATCTCACCAACAGAGTCCAATGGATTAATCTTAACGATTTAGCATTTGATAATGGTGGCAGACAACCAGCAAATCACTTTGAAGCAAATACAGATTGGCAGGAAGAGGTTTTTAAGACAGGGATTGTACAAGATCATAATATCTCCTTCTCTGGAGGTGGCAAAGAAAATAGATATTTTATTTCTGGGAATTACCAATCAAACTCCGGGACAACTATAGGAACTAAAAGCGAACGTTTTACTTTGCGTTCTAATTCTTCAACCTCACGTAATTTTGGAGATAATTTTAAATTTAGCGTAGGCGAAAACATTGTTTTAAGCAATTTCTCTGTAGATGAGCTCAATACAAATCCAATTATTGATGTATACAGAATGTTACCTACAATTCCTATTTACGATCCTAACAATGCTTCAAAAGGCGGCTACGGTTTTGGTAATGGATCAAGAGATGTTACTTTTGGAACCAACCCATTTGCAAGAGAAGATTTTGAAAATACTACTAATTCCAACTTACGAACAAGAGGTAATATTTTCACCGAATTAGAAGCTTATAAATCTTTAAAATACAGATTCAATTTTGGATTCGACTTAAGTAATGATAATCATGTATATTTAAGGAAAATCGGCGATTGGCAATATAACCAACCCTTCGATCCCTCATCCTTAAATAAAAATCAAGCCCAATACAGGGGTTTAGTTTTTGATAACACCTTAGAATACAACAAAAAAATTAATAAACACGATATATCAGCCGTGTTTGGAATGAGCTATCAGACATCTACCTATGAGCAAATTTGGGGAACCAAAAACGATGTGATTTTCTCTAGTACACGTGGGTACTACGAGCAGTTAGACGCAGCTTTATCCAATCCTAAGACTGGTAGTTATCAAGATCTGGAAAAATTATTTTCCTTATTCAGTCGTGTTAATTATAATTACGACGACAAATATTTGTTCAGCTTTACCATAAGAAGAGACGAATCATCGAAATTCAATCCGGCTTATAGCTCTGGGTATTTTCCTTCTGTTTCGGCGGCTTGGAGAATTAGCAACGAAGACTTCTTTAATGTTTCCTGGATTGATGATCTAAAAATAAGAGCCAATTATGGTCTCTTAGGAACATCAAATATTGGTGTTTGGGACTGGGCGTCCTTTATAAATGTTTTTCCTCAGGCTGTTTTTGGCGTTGATCAAAACATCAATACTGGTATGACTCAAGTTAGGCTAGCAAATGAAAACTTAAAATGGGAAAAACTTTCTCAACTTGATATTGGGCTTGATGCTTTCATGTTAAAAAACAAATTAGAACTTTCTCTCGACTATTTTAGAAAAGAAACCAGAGATGTTTTAACCCCAATGCAGATTTTAATGGTAACCGGTAATAATGGAGGCAATCCCGTTGTTAATGCAGCCACCCTTTTAAACTCAGGTTTTGAAATCTCTGCTACCTGGAGAAACAGAATAGGTTCTGATTTAGGTTACAGTCTAAATATAAACGGCTCTACTCTTAAAAATGAAATATTAGAATTGGGTTATGGAAGAACAGAATTTACACAATGGAATACGAAATCTAAAGTTGGAGAACCTATTGGAGAATGGTATTTAATAAAAACCGACGGGCTATTTAGATCAGATGCAGAAGTACTAACACATACAAACAGTAATGGCATTGTAATTCAACCTAATGCAAAACCAGGTGATGTAAAATTTATTGATTTTAATGATGATGGCGTGATTACTGACGCTGACAGACAACACGTAGGTTCTACAATTCCTAAATTCCAGTTAGGCATGAATTTTGGCCTTGATTACAAAAGATTCGATTTACAGTTGCAGTTCACAGGAGCTTTTGGATTTAAATCTTTCAACGGGCCTAGAAGCGGATTTGATAGATTTGACGATAACTCTAACTATAGAGCAGATTATGACCCTTGGACACCTCAAAACCCTGATGCCAAAGACCCTAGACCAATTATTGGAGATTCTCGTAACGTACGTGGAGATCAGGATAGGTGGTTAGAAAAAGGGGATTATTTAAGAGTAAGACAAATGGCTCTGGGATATAGCATCCCAAAATCTGCTTTAGGAACTACTTTAAGCCAGGTTCGATTTTATATAAATGCCCAAAACCTAATTACATTTTCAAAATACACTGGCTTAGACCCCGAGTTTTTAAATTCAAGTATCTGGGAGCGCAGCTATGACGGAGGCGCATTCCCTAACCCTAGAGGATTTACTTTTGGAACACAAATCACTTTCTAATCTTAAAAATGGACGCAATGAAAAAATATATATTCGCAATACTTGCAGCATTTCTAGTTAGTGCATGTAAGGTGGAGGTGGAGAATCCGAATACGATTACTACTACTACTTTCTGGAAAACAGAAACGGATGCAGAATATGGTGTAAATGCAATTTATAACATGTTCTATAAACCAGGCACCTACAGCAGATGGCTATGGTTTCGACTGGATCTAACTTCAGACGAAGGTTTTAGCTCGAGCCCCTGGGGAGAATTAAAAGAATGGACCCAGTTTAAATACAACAACTATAACTTTTGGGAAGGTAACGGTTGGACTTTTAGAGATTCCTATGAGGCTATATTCAGAGCAAACCAAGCGCTACACTATATTCCGCAGATAGAATTCGCTGATCAAGCAAAAAAAGACAGGCTTATGGGTCAGGCACATTTTTTAAGAGGCTTATATTATTACAACCTAGCCTTATTATGGGGTAGTGAAAACAAAAGTTTGCCTATAGTTTTGGAAATATCTACCCCCGGGATGCAGCCGGCAGGCCATACCGGAACCGAAGTTTATCAGCAGGCAATTAATGATTTTACGGCTGCTGAAAGCTTATTGCCTCCTACCTGGGGAGGTGTTGACAAAGGCAGAGCAACAAAAGGTGCTGCTTTAGCTTTCAGAGCAAAATGTTATATGCAACTAAAAAGATGGGATGATGCAAAAACTGACCTTAGCTGGTTGATAGATGGTGCCGGACAATCCTATTATAATCTTGTAGCAAATTATCAGGATAACTTTACAACAAGTAATGAAAATAACATTGAATCTGTTTTTGAAATTCAATATTCTGATGCTAATAAAGCCCCGGCAGGAGATGATGACTTTAGTGTGGATCCTAACTTAGGCTTAAACAGAGGCCAATTTTTTGCCCCCCCAGGCATTGGGTGGACAGACGGTGAGCTTCGCCCATGGATAATTACTGCATTTAAACAAGAAAGGGACTTAAATAATGGGTATGATATCCGGTTAAAATATACTGCCTTTTATAGCGACATGCACAACGATTTCGCTAATAATACACGCATTTACAGAGAAACAAGTAATGCAGCAACCTGGGGGAGAAGTGACTGGACAGGACGCGTGTTTTTCCGTAAATATTCTTCAGAACATTACCGTGATTTTGATGATTATCATAACCCAACAAATGTTAGGTTAATAAGATTTGCCGATGTGCTATTAATGTATGCCGAGTGTATTGCAGAATCAAACGGCCCTTTAGCTGACGCTGTTCAGCTTGTAAACCGTGTTAGAGCAAGGGTAAATATGCCGGCACTAGCAATAAACTACTTCTTAGCAACAACAGATAGAGCTACTTTCTTAAAAAGATTACAAACCGAGCGTGTGTTAGAATTAGCTACAGAGGGCCATCGCTGGGCTGATATTAAACGCTGGGACTTAACCGAAACACAAACTGGTATTGATGAGTTAAAATCCAGAGATCCAGACTTTAACAACTTTGTTATTGGTCGCCATAGCCGTCTTCCAATTCCTTCAGACGAGGACAACAACAATCCTAACGCAGACCAAAATCCAAACTACTAACACTCAATCATCAGGTGGTTAAGTTCAACCACCTGATGTATAAAAATCAATATGAAAAAGTTATTTTACCTCTTCCTTTTTATAACTACAGCTTCCGTCTCTTGCGCTAGTAAAGACAAGACCAATTTCATTTTCGAAGCAGCAGTTCCACTAGCTGATCCGTTTATTATGTTACATGGTGATACTTATTACGCTTATGGAACCAATTCTGAAAATGGTATAGAAGTGTACACTTCTAATGATCTAATTACCTGGAAAAAGGAACCTAAACTTGCCCTAAGTAAAGAGGATTCATGGGGAGATCGTTGGTTTTGGGCACCGGAGGTATATTACTTCGAGTCTAAGAGCAAGTTTCACATGTATTATACAGTAGATGAACATATCGCGGTGGCTACCTCAGACTCTCCGTTAGGTCCATTTAAACAAGATATTCAAGCACCGCTTATCGCTGACGAAAAATGTATAGACAACACGCTATTTATTGATGATGATGGAAAAGCCTACACCTATTTCGATAGGTTTAATGATGGACTTAATATTTGGGTTGCAGAAGTTGAAGAGGATCTAAAAACGATAAAAAAATCTACCCTAACAAAATGCATAAACGTATCTCAGTCCTGGGAAGAGGTTTGGCCCCGTGTTAACGAAGGAGCATTTATAACAAAATATAAAGGCATTTATTACTTAACCTATTCTGGTAACAGTTATGAAAGTCCCCACTACGGAATTGGATTTGCAACTGCAACGTCTCCGTACGGGCCGTGGAAAAAATATAACGAGAATCCAATCCTTCAAAAACCACAAGACCTAGTTGGGGTTGGCCATAGCGCCATGTTTAAAGATAAATCAGGAAATCTAAAAATAGTTTTCCATGCTCATCATAGTAAAGATCGTATTCATCCAAGAGCCATGTATATCGCAGATGTTTCTTTTACCAATGATGCTCTTCCAATAATGAAAATCTCTAATCAGATTCTAAGACCAAAAATGGCTAAATAATGATAATTAATAGAGTAAAAATCCTTTTTACGGGCATTGTTATGTTGTTAATACAACCTCACAATGCTTTTACTCAAAGTCAAACTTATTCTAAAGGGGTACGCATTGCTTGGGATTACAGCTCTATGCAACAAATCGCAGAACAAGGAGGCTATCCTCGTTTAACAAGATTAAAAGACTCAACACTTATCGTTATCTACGAAACAAGAATGGGGAATATTCATCTAAAAAAAAGTACAGACAATGGAGAAACATGGTCTTCACCGGAAGAAGTCTTTTCTAAATTTGTTTACTCTACTTTAGACGGGAATTCTACCGTTGTCAATATCGCCAATCCAGAAATTTTACAACTACAAAATGGAGATATAATTATTGGATGCAATTATCGCCCAGCAAAAGCAGAAATTGCTCCTTATACCATCGTTGTTAGAAGAAGTACAGATTTTGGTAATTCCTGGTTGGCTCCTCAAAATTTATATACCGCAGCGCCACGCTTTGGTGATGGCTGTTGGGAACCTTCATTTCTTCAACTTCCTAATGGCGAATTACAAGTTTACTTTGCTAACGAAAATCCTTACAGAAATTCTGATGAACAGGAAATTTCTATGTTAAGCACAACAGATAATGGCAATTCCTGGACGAAAACTCCAAAAACAGTAAGTTTTAGAAAAGAGAGAAGAGACGGAATGCCAGTTGCACAAATCATTGGAGATGAGATTGTAGTTGTTATTGAAGACAATAAAACAGATAGATTTAAGCCTTATACTGTAAGAACAAAATTATCAGACAATTGGTCTAAACCGGTTTTAGCAAATTCTGAAAACCGGGATTACGCTCTCTCTAAACCCGTAGAGGATAGCGTTTACATGGGTGCTCCGTACTTTTTAAAACTACCTAACGGAGAAACCCTCATTTCTTATCAAAGTAATGAAAATAGAAATAATGATTGGGAATATTCTACAATGGAAGTCGCTATTGGAGATAAAACAGCGAGTAATTTCGATAGAACAACACAACCTTTTAATGTCCCTTTAAACAAAGAAGCAAAATGGAACTCTTTGGCCTTATGGGATAACAATACCGTAGTGGCTTTTGCCTCTACCAACTTCAAATCTACACAGGTTGCACCCTGGCTTATTAAAGGTTACATTATCCCGCAGCAATCTTTAAAACAAAAAAACAATCCTCATTCCATTTTTATTGGGTCGAAAAGTAATACGAATTTACGAGGAAATATAAGAGCAGATAAAAAATCTATTTATATAGAATCGATGGTTAAAGAGGCTAAAAAACAAGATTCATCTGGTGTAGTTTTTTATCTTAAGCTTAATGAGAAATTATTTAAGATAAGAGGTTTGCCTGATGGTAAAAAGCAATTATGGACTTTTTATAAAAATAACTGGAAGGCCTCTCAACACACTAATAAAGTTGATTTATTCTCCACAATCAACAATGATGGTTACACCTTGAGGCTTATTATACCTAAAAGCCTAGAAAATTTAAAGACACTTACAGATATGAAATTAGGAATTGGTCTATCAGCCTATGATGATAAACAAAACAGGTATATGGAATACCTTCCTAATATGGATAAAGATTTACCAGAAACCTGGTTACAAGTTGAACTATAACTATATAAATAATGAGAAAGAGATTGTTAATCGCCATCGCCTTAGTTTGTTTTCATTTTGCAGTAATTGCCCAAGAAACAATATTCGAGTCTAAAATTTCCCTGAAATCTCCGGGAAATCCAGCTTCCACATATATTTTACAAGACAATGCCGCAGGCATTTTAAAATCGAAAGAAGACATCCCGGTAGAAGTCACTCAAAAAAGAACAGAAAACGGAGAAACGATAAAAATAGAGGTCACCATAAAAGGGAAAGAAAAAGTTTACTTCAATTTCGAAGAAGTTTTAAAAATTGCATCCTTTAATCATAGTGAGTCTCAGTTTTATATGCCTGGTTTTTGGTATCATAAAAACTTAAGATCACCAAAAGAAGCTCCTTCTTTTGCAACAAGTGATAGTTGGCAGGTTAGAGAAGATAGATTAAGTACCCCACTTACGGGAATATTTAACGAAAAAACTGGTAATTATTATACTGTAATCAGGTTAGACAAATTTGAAAACGAAAGTTTATCAACCCACAACTTTGGTGAGATTCTTTTAAACAGTAAAACATCTTTGGGCTCAACCGGATTCCGTAATGTGAATGGCTCATCGTCTTTAGTGTTTGGTTTTCCATATAGCGAAGCCCCAAAAACTTATATCAGAAAATTAACCCTTGCCCCTGCTGTACAAGCTTTCGAGAAGCTAGAGAAAAATGAAACCAAACAATTAGTCTGGGAAATTAAAAAAGGAAAAGCAGCAGATTACTCTGGCTTTATTGCCAGCACCTGGGTCTACTCTTATGATACTTATAAACCAGTTCCTGTTAAAAGCAGCTATAACAATGATAATGCTAAGAAAGTACTAACAAACTTTTTTAAAGAAAGCTATGTAGATAAATATCCGGTGAAGTATTATTCTGGCGTAGAGCTGCACACAGACAATTGCAACAGTACAGGAATTGCAGAAGTTGGCTTTGTAGGGAGAGTATTGCTAAATGCTTTTAATGCTTTGGAATATGGCGAACAGTATAACGACCAGATGTTGGTGAATAATGCCAAATCTATCTTTGACAGTTATTTAGCCAATGGATTTACTCCAGGAGGATTTTTTAGAGAGGTTATTGATTTTGAACGCAATAAAGAAGAACAAACTTACAGCATTAGAAGACAATCTGAAGGTGCCTTTGCAATCCTCAATTATTTAAATTACGAAAAGAAAAAAGGAAGAAAACATCCTCAATGGGAGAGAAAAATTAAAACACTATTATCAAAATTTGAAAAGCTTCAACAAGCAGACGGAAGCTTCCCAAGAAAATTTAGTGATGATTTAAAAGTTAAAGATGCAAGTGGCGGAAGTACTCCGTCAGCAACGCTTCCATTAACGATGGCTTATATCTATTTCAAAGACAAATCCTATTTTACAAGTGCCAAAGAAACTGCTACTTATTTAGAAAAAGAAATCATCTCTAAATCTGACTATTTTTCTTCTACTTTAGATGCTAATTGCGAAGATAAAGAGGCATCGTTATATGCTTCAACAGCGATGTATTACCTTTCAATGGTATCGTCTGGAAAAGAAAGACAGTTTTATATAGACCAATCTTTAAAAGCCGCTTACTTCTGTTTATCGTGGTATTATACCTGGGATGTGCCATTTGCACAAGGCCAAATGTTAGGAGATGTTAACTTTAAATCTAGAGGTTGGGGAAATGTTTCGGTAGAGAATAACCATATTGATGTCTTTATATTTGAATTTGCTACAGTGCTAGATTGGTTAGCAAAAGAAAGGAAAGAAGCTAGATTGTCGGACTTTTCTTCAGTAATAAAATCTTCTATGCTACAACTAATGCCGGTAAAAGGTCACATGTTCGATATTGGAAAGGTGGGATATTACCCAGAAGTTGTACAACACACCAACTGGGATTATGGTAAAAACGGTAAAGGTTTTTACAATGATATATTTGCACCTGGCTGGACAGTAGCTTCCCTATGGCAAATGTTAAGTCCAACAAGAGTGAGCGATTTCTTTAATAAAAAATAAAAGACCATGAAAAACATCTTATTTAAAATATTTTTACTGCAGTTTCTTTTCTTTTCTACTTGCTTTGGATGCAGTAAAAGTAAAACAAGCGAGCCTTTTGAGCTATCAAACAAAGACACTTATGCTAATCCGGTAATTAATACGAGTTTACCAGATCCAACAATTATAAAAGCAGCTGATGGTTACTTTTATATGTATGCTACTGAGGATACAAGAAATGTTCCCATTTATAAAACTCAGGATTTAATCAACTGGAAATTTGTGGGAACCGCTTTTACAAATAATTCTCGCCCAGGTTTTGAGCCAAATGGTGGTATCTGGGCCCCGGATATTAATTACATTAACGGCAAATATGTCCTGTATTATTCCATGTCTGTTTGGGGAGGAGAATGGACTTGCGGAATTGGAGTAGCTGTAGCCGAAAAACCAGAAGGCCCATTTGTTGATAAAGGTAAACTCTTTAGAAGTAACGAGATAAATGTACAAAACTCTATAGATCAGTTTTACATTGAAGAAGGAGGCAAGAAATATTTATTTTGGGGAAGCTTCAGAGGAATTTACGCCATTGAATTAGCTGATGATGGATTATCTGTAAAGGAAGGGACAGAAAAACTTCAAATAGCCGGGACCGCTTTTGAAGGAACGTACATCCACAAAAAAGGAGAATACTATTACTTTTTTGCTTCCACGGGGTCTTGTTGCAACGGCGTAAACAGTACTTATAAACTGGTAGTTGGCAGGTCAACATCACTATTAGGGCCATATCTGGATAAAAATGGAAAAGACATGATGCAAAACGGCCATACTATAGTTATAAACTCTAATTCTAAATTTTTGGGTAATGGTCATAATTCAGAAATAGTACAAGATAAAGACGGAAATGACTGGGTATTCTATCATGGAATAGACAAAACCAAGCCAGAAAGTAGAGTTTTATTAATGGATCAAATTAAATGGGATACAAACCAATGGCCATACATTGAAGGAGGCTCTCCATCACTTAGCGCTACTAAACCAAAATTTTAATCCAAATATTTATTAATGAAATACACATTTCTTCTGCCAATATTGGCAATATGTATATCTTGCTCCGGCAAAAAAAACCACCCTTTTTCTCTAATAGATAAAAAAGCCTTTGAAAAAGAGCTAAATGGTAAACAGATTTCTTTATATACTTTAGAATCTGGCAATGGCCTTACGGTGCAGGTCACCAATTTTGGTTTAAGAGTGGTTTCTATATGGACACCTGATAAAAACGGCACATATGCTGATGTTGCTGTTGGTTATGAAAATATCGACAAATACATTAATAATACGGGCGAACGGTTTTTGGGTCCTATAGTTGGTCGCTATGCGAACCGTATCGCAAAGGGCAAATTCGAAATAGATGGTCGAGAATATAGTTTACCAATAAATAATAACGGACAGACTTTACACGGTGGTTTAAAAGGTTTGGATATGGTGGTGTGGGATGTAGATAATGTAAGCAATAATACAATTCATTTCTCTTACCTTTCTAAAGACGGGGAAGAAGGCTTCCCGGGGAATTTAAAAATCAAGGTAAGTTATTCATTAACCAGCGAAAATCAATTTAAAATCTCTTATTCTGCAATAACAGACAAACCCACATTTGTCAACCTTTCTAACCATAGTTTTTTTAATTTAAAAGGAGAAGCAGGCGGAACAATAACAGACAATTTACTCACCATTTATGCCAGTAAGACCACTCCTATCGATAGCGTTCTAATTCCAACAGGGGAGATTGCAACAGTTAGCAATACCCCTTTCGACTTTAGAAAACCTACTGCAATTGGGGATAGAATTAGTGTTAATAATACCCAATTAGTAAACGGTATGGGATATGACCATAATTGGGTTTTGGATAGAAAGACAAAAAGCGAAGTAGAACTAGCTGCTGAATTATTTGAACCAAATACCGGAAGATTATTACGGGTTTATACAGATCAGCCGGGTTTACAATTCTATAGCGGAAACTTTTTTGATGGAGAAACAAAGGGAAAATTTGGGAAGCCTATAAGTTACAGAGAAGTGATTGCCCTAGAAACTCAGAAGTTTCCCGATAGCCCCAACCAGCCTAATTTTCCTTCTACACGATTAGAACCAGGAGAAACTTACAATCATACCTGTATATATAAATTTTCAATTAAAATAGATTAACATGATAAAACACAAAACACACTTACTTGCTTTTCTTTTTTACATAATCGGTCTGGGTGCATTCGCCCAATGGAAACCCGCTGGTGATAAGATAAAAACACCTTGGGCAGACAAAATTGATGTAAATAACGTATTACCAGAATATCCCCGGCCAATAATGGAACGACCCGAGTGGAGCAACTTAAATGGCTTATGGGAATATGCAATATTACCTCTTGGCAGCACAGAGCCTAAAAATTACGATGGCAATATATTGGTTCCGTTCGCGGTAGAGTCAAGTCTTTCCGGTGTACAAAAAGAATTAGGCTCAGAAAAAGAATTGTGGTATAAACGTTCCTTTAATATTCCTTCAAACTGGAAAAGCAAAAATATCATTCTTCACTTTGGTGCTGTTGATTGGAAAACAGAAGTGTTTATTAATGATATAAAAGTGGGTACTCATCTTGGAGGTTTTACCCCTTTCAACTTCGACATTACTCCTTTTTTAAGAACAGGAAACCAAAAAGTAGTTGTTAAAGTTTGGGATCCAACCACAGATGGCTATCAGCCAGTTGGAAAACAACACAAAAGACCTCATGGTATTTGGTATACACCAGTATCCGGAATCTGGCAAACTGTATGGCTGGAACCGGTTAACAATCAGCATATTACATCTGTTAAGACAATTCCAAACATTGATACTAAAAAACTAAGTTTTGATGTTAATATCAATCATGTAACCCCTTCTACTATTGTAGAGGTTAAAGTAAAAGACAAAGGTCAGTTAGTGGCATTTTCAAAAGCGGCAGCCGGACAAACATTAGAATTATCCATTCCAAATCCAAAACTTTGGAGCCCGGAGTCGCCATTTCTTTATGATGTAGAAATCACTTTGTCTCAAAAAGGAAAATCCCAGGATCAGATTAAGAGCTATGCCGCCATGCGTAAGATCTCAACAAAAAGAGATAATTATGGTATTGTGAGGCTACAGTTGAATAATAAAGATTACTTCCAGTTTGGTCCTTTAGATCAGGGTTGGTGGCCAGACGGACTGTACACTGCTCCAACGGATGAAGCTTTGGTTTATGATATCCAAAAAACAAAAGACTTTGGCTTTAACATGATTCGTAAACACGTTAAAGTAGAACCTGCAAGATGGTATACACATTGCGACAGAATGGGTATTTTAGTGTGGCAAGATATGCCTAATGGTGATAAATCTCCACAATGGCAAAACAGAAACTACTTTAATGGTAGCGAACTAATTAGGAGTGGTGAATCGGAAGCGAATTTTCGTAAAGAATGGAAAGGAATCATGGATTATCTAATTTCAAATCCATCTATAGTAACATGGGTACCTTTTAATGAAGCATGGGGCCAATTCAAAACAGAAGAAATTGCTGATTGGACTAAAACTTATGATCCATCCCGCTTAGTTAATCCAGCTAGTGGCGGGAATCATTATCGTACCGGCGATATGCTTGATTTACATAATTATCCTGGCCCTGAAATGTATTTATATGATGCAGAAAGAGCTACAGTTTTAGGAGAATATGGTGGAATTGGCTTACCCTTAATGGGTCATTTATGGCAAACAGACAAAAATTGGGGGTATATTCAGTTTAAAGATTCTAAAGAAGTTACAGATGAGTACATTAAATATGCAGAAGAACTAAAAAAAATGTTGAAGTCGGGTTTTTCAGCTGCCGTATATACACAAACTACAGATGTTGAAGGAGAAGTTAATGGCTTAATTAGTTATGATAGAAAAGTTATTAAACTGGATGAAGCAAGGGTTAGAAAAGTAAATAACGAAATAATCGCACTAATTAATCAATAAAATGTCTTGTGCTGAAAATAAAGGACTGGAAAATTTACCCATCCAGGCCATAAATAGCTCAGGAATATCGTTTGATTTAGTTTAATAAATGGGTTGGAGGAGAATCTTTTCTTCTCCTTCTTTTTTTAATTCTAAACTTATTCAAAGCAGCAGTAACTTGTCCCATAGCAGCAATATCTAACAGAAAATTTAATATTCCGGTTATTCCAAACCCGGTTTAAAGGAAAGACTATCAACAGCTGAATGATAGATAACCACAATAAAAATTGGATAAGACATTTCAATTATCATCGAGTATAAGACGAGTCTTCCTGTAATGCACCCTGCGAATATTTCTTTATTTTCATTTTGCCAAATTCTCTTGTTACCTTAGCATTTTTTCTCTGCTACCTTCCTTTAATTTTTTTACGGTATTTTCTAATGTTAAGAGTTGAAAGCGACAAGCCCTGCAGACTGGTTTATTCACTGGCGAAGCATGAATTTCTGGGATATTTAATTGAGCCTCATGTTGTTCAGTTAAATCAGAATGGCGGGTTTTCTTTAACTCACCAACGCATTTTCTCCAATACTGCACAAGAATTTCTTTCTTGTATTGATGCTACAGATTTGAAGGTGATTAAAATACTGGAAGACCTCGAACAGAATAATATCATTAAAAAGTATTTTAAAAAAACCATCAGGCCTTTAGAGTTCTTTAGTAAAAACTGGGACGAGAAGCAATTTGAAACCATCAGACCTAAGATTGAGAAAAAGCTCGCCGAAGCGCTGTCGCTCATCAGGAATAAGGATTTCTTTAGCATGAGTAAAGAAGGCTGGCCTGTAGAAAAACAAATCTTTTTTGCAGAAGAGCCTGCCACCATCCTTTTTCATTTCAGACGTAGCGAAACAGAAACCCGCTACTTCCCTACTATAAAATATCAAGGGTTAAGAATAGATTTTATGTTTAAGGATGCCCAGGTGATCATCAATCAGCCGGCATTGCTCTTGTTAGAAAATACCCTCTATTCTTTCGACCAGGAATTGGAAGGTAAAAAGCTGCAGCCTTTTTTAAATAAGCGATATATATCGATCCCAAAATCATCTGAGGCGACTTATTTCGAAAAATTCGTAGCTCCTTTAATAGAGAAATACCACGTTTACGCCGAAGGATTTATCATCAATACCGAAAAGTACGAGGCAAAGCCCATCCTAAAAGTGGTTTATGTACCTGGCGGTATATCAGAATTACAGCTCTATTTTAAATATGCTGATTATGTTTTTGCCGCAGGGAGCGACAGGCAGGTGACCGTAAGGATGGAGAAAACCGGAGACGATTATATCTTCCATCGCATTAAAAGATCCTTATCCTGGGAGAAAAACAAATTAAACGAACTGCTGGAACTGGGTTTAAAAAAGAATAGTGCCCTCTTTGTACATTTAGATGTCGCTCTAAACAGTGAGGATACAGATCTCTCTTTTTCTGTTTTTGATTGGATAAGCGAGCATCACGAAGATTTAATTTCCAGGGGTTTTGAGTTTGAACAGGATAGCAGCGCTAAAAAATATATTATTGGAAACAGCAAAATAGACCTCGAAATACAGGAAAATAACGACTGGTTTGATATCAATGCCATTGTACAATTTGGGGCCTACAGGATCCCTTTTATTCAGCTTAGAAACCATATCCTTCATAAAAAAAGAGAATTTCTGCTTCCCAATGGCGAAATAGCTATTATACCCGAAAAGTGGTTTTCTCAGTACAGCAACCTGCTTTCTTTTTCAGAAGGAGAAGAAAACCTCCGCTTAAAAAAACTGCATGTAGGTTTAGTACACGACTTTGCAAACAGCGAGCTGGCTACCGTTACAATGGACAGGAAACTACAGCGCCTGGCTGATTTTGAAGATATTGAAGAAGTTGCTCCTCCGTTAAATTTTAATGGCACTTTACGCCCATACCAGCAGGCAGGTTACAATTGGTTTCATTTCTTACAGAAATATCATTTTGGCGGTTGTCTTGCGGATGATATGGGACTGGGGAAAACCATCCAAACTTTAGCTCTTTTACAGAAGTCTAAAGAGGAACAGCAAAGTCAGGGGATTCACGTCGCCTCCTTAATCATTATGCCTACTTCCCTGATCTATAACTGGATTAATGAAGCAAGAAAATTCACTCCTGATATCAGGATACACACCCATACAGGATCTAACCGGGAAAAAAGTGCAGACTTCTTTTCAAATTTCGATTTGGTGATCACCACTTATGGCATCAGCAGAATTGATATTGATGTTTTTAAAGAGGCCTACTTTAATTATGTGATTCTAGACGAAAGCCAGAACATTAAAAACCCGTCATCGAAATCTTTTAAAGCCGTTAAACAGCTTAAATCTAAATATAAACTTATACTTTCTGGTACACCTGTAGAGAACACCGTGAACGACCTTTGGACCCAGATGTCCTTTATCAACCCTGGTTTATTGGGCTCACAAACTTATTTTCAAACAGATTTTGTACAACCTATAGAAAAAAAGAAAGACGAGGAAAGGGCCCAAAAATTACAGGTTTTAATCAAGCCCTTTGTGATGAGACGGACGAAAGAACAGGTTGCTTCGGAGCTTCCGCCTAAAATAGAAAACCTGTTTTATAGCGAAATGACTACAGAACAAGCTGATTTTTACGAGAAAACCAAATCAGAATACAGAAACGAACTTTTGCAATCTTTAGAGAACGGCACTTTTTCCAAATCTCCAATCCAAATGTTGCAGGGTTTAACCAAGTTAAGACAAATTGCCAATCATCCGGCTATGATTGACCCTGATTATGAAGGCGAATCGAGTAAATTTACAGATGTTATTCATAAGCTTAAAAGCGTTGTAGAAGCAGGGCATAAAGTTTTGGTGTTTTCTCAGTTTGTAAAACAATTAGATCTCTATAGAAAATACTTCGACCAGAATCATATCAATTACTCTTACCTCGACGGGGCAACTCAAAATCGGGGGAAAGTGGTGGAAGAATTTAAAACAGAAGAACACATTCAAATTTTCCTGATTTCTATAAAAGCTGGGGGCGTGGGTTTAAATCTTACAGAAGCAGATTATGTTTTCATTCTAGATCCATGGTGGAATCCGGCAGTTGAACAACAAGCCATTGACCGGAGCCACCGCATTGGGCAAACCAAAAATGTTTTCATCTATAAATTCATTACTAAGGATACGGTAGAAGAAAAAATACTTGCCCTCCAGAATAAAAAACTTCGGGTAGCAAAATCTTTAATCACCACAGAGGAAAGTTTTATTAAATCGCTATCAGATGAAGACATCAGAGAGATTGTGGGCTAGAGTTTAATATGCTTAAATATTCTTCCATTGTAATCATCTCTGCGCCTAAACTTTCTAAATGTTCGGTATAAACCTGGCAATCTATTAAATCAATATCCAGGTTTTCGCAAAGCCAGATCAACGCAAGTTTGGAAGCATTGCTTACTTTGGAAAACATAGATTCGCCACAAAAAACACGGTTGATTAATACTCCATACAATCCGCCAACTAGTTGGCCCCTCTGCCATACTTCCACAGAATGTGCATATCCTAATTCATGAAGTTGGGTATAGGCATGTTGCATATCATTGGTGATCCAGGTTCCGTCCTGATCCGCTCGTTCTATTACCGCACATGCCCTAATCACCTCAGTAAATGCTTTATTAATCGTTATTTCAAACTTTCCCGACTTCCGGATCTGCTTCATAGTTTTACTGATCCTCACTTTATCAGGAAATAAAACAAATCGTTCGTGGGGAGCATACCAAAGGATGGGACTTTCATCTCCATACCACGGAAAGATTCCGTTCTTATATGCCATAATTAACCTTTCTGTACGTAGGTCGCCACCTAAGGCCAGCAAACCGTCTTCTTCTGCAAGATGAACGGGAGGGAATACCAAACCCTCCCCTAATTGAAAAATCATTTTCAAAGTTAAACCCTTCCTTCAAAAAATGTGTTTATGATTATATTTAATTAATTTCATATTTCGTTGGTATTAAACTTAACATAAATTTTACAGTCATAAAATCTATACATCTTTTATATGGAAAATAGAGATTTTATAAAAACGAAGCACTTATACTCAAGGGCGGGTTTTGGTTTGCATTACAATCAACTTAAGAAACTTAGCCGGCAGTCTATAAATAAATCTGTAGATGGTTTATTTAATACTTCTAAGAAGAATCAGTCTATCGTTTTTGTAAAAAACGAACCTTTGCAAAAGGAGTATAGCTTATTAACACCCGAAGAAAGAAGAGAAAGGCAAAAATTCGAAAGACAACAAACACGCGATCTCAATATTATATTTCTAAACCGTTTAAGTAATGACGAAGCTGTTTTACGAGAGAAAATGACACTCTTTTGGCATGGTCATTTTGCCTGCAGATCGCCGCAAAACCCCTATGCTATCCAGGAGTTAAATAATATCCACAGATCCCATGCGCTTGGCAATTTCAAAACGCTAACCACCGAAGTTTCTCAATCAAAAGCCATGTTATCTTTTCTAAACAATCAACAAAACAGAAAAGGAAAGCCAAATGAGAATTTTGCCCGGGAATTGATGGAGCTTTTTACATTGGGAAGGGGTAATTATACCGAAGAAGATATAAAAGCATCTGCAAGGGCATTCACCGGCTGGATGTATAACAAAGAAGGAAAGTTTGAATTTAGAGAGAAGTTGCATGACGAGGGTACCAAAACATTCTTTGGTAAAACAGGTAATTTTAATGGTGATGATATCATCAACATGATTTTTGAGAAAAAGCAAACTGCTTATTACATTTCTGAAAAGCTATACCAATTTTTCGTGAACGACACCCCAAATTCAAGCCACGTAAAAGAATTAGCAGAGGAACTTTATAAAAAGAACTATGAAATAGAACCCATGTTAAGAAAGATGTTCACTTCCGACTGGTTTTATGCCAATGAAAATATGGGTAATAAAGTAAAATCACCTATAGAATTTATTGCTGGCCTAAACAGGCAATTCTACATAGATTATTCTGAGCCAGGTGTACTCATCAGGTTTCAGCAGGCGCTGGGGCAAATGCTTTTTTATCCGCCAAATGTTGCGGGATGGGCTGGCGGGAAAAACTATATCGACAGCTCTTCGCTGATGCTGCGGTTAAAAATCCCATCAACCGTAATAAACAATGGCATCATAGAATTTGAAGGAAAAGCCGATCCGGATGATGAGGCTTTTATCGCACTCTCGAAGAAACAAAGTAAACAGGTTGCACAAAGGATTAAAGCCACTGTAAACTGGGATAAATTTTCAGATCAAATTCCGGCCGACATTACAAAAGAACAACTGGCTGGCTTTTTATTGCAACCAAAAGTGAGTAAAACCCTTTTGGACAATATTTCGAATTCTGAAAGCCTGAAAACAAAAGTAGTACAGATTTTAAGTACGCCCGAATATCAGCTTTGTTAATCATTAATCACCCATATATTATAAAGTGATGAAAAGAAGAGATTTTTTAAAACATAGCAGCCTCGCTTCCGCAGCGTTTCTTATACCCTCCTTCCTTAAACCTTTAGAGGCCTTAGGACTGAATAAAATTAGCGGCCATAAAAATTTAGTCATCATTCAGCTGTCTGGTGGTAATGATGGAATAAATACCGTGGTCCCTTTTGGTATGGATGAGTATTATAAAAAGCGTAAAACTATTGCAATACCCAAAAACGAAATCATTCGCTTAAATGACCTACAGGGTTTAAACCCCAATATGGCAGCTCTGAGAGAGATTTACGACCAGGGACACATGAGCATTATCAATAGTGTAGGCTATCCAAATCCAGACAGGTCACATTTCAGATCTATGGATATCTGGCATACTGCCAGCGATTCGGATCAGTACCTCTCTACCGGATGGATTGGACGTTACCTGGATTCTAATTGCCACGATTGCAAAAACCCATACGCCGCAGTAGAAGTAGATGATACGCTTTCTTTGGCCATGAAAGGTAAAAATATTAAAGGAATTGCCGTACAGGATCCCAACCAGCTATACAAAAATACCCGTGAACCTTTTTTTAAGGATGTAATTGCTGATCATAAAGAAATGTTGGATGAAGACAATCTGGGCTATCTTTATAAAACCATGATAGAAACTTCTTCTTCAGCAGAATATATCCTCAACAAGTCGAAAACCTATAAAAACTCAGGTTCTTATCCAGAAGGGACTTTTGGCAATCAGTTAAAAACTGTAGCTAAGTTTATCAATTCTGGTTTAGAGACCAGAGTGTATTATGTTTCTTTAAGCGGATTTGATACCCATACGTCTCAAATCAACCAGCAGGGGCGGCTGCTAAAGCAATACAGCGAGGGGATTAGCGCTTTTATTAACGACCTCAAAATTGCAGGGAATTTTGATGATACGCTAGTAATGACTTTCTCGGAGTTTGGTCGTCGGGTGGAGCAAAATGCAAGCAACGGTACCGACCATGGAACGGCAAATAACATATTGCTCTTCGGTGGAAAATTAAAACAACAGGGTATTATTAACGAAGCTCCTGACTTGCAGAATCTGGATAAAGGAGATTTAAAATATAAGGTGGATTTTAGACAGGTTTATGCCACAGTTTTAGACAAGTGGCTGGATATTAATAATGCCTCTGTGCTTAACAAACAATTTTCTGCAATGGATTTTATTTAATGGTTTAGTGGAAGTACTCTTTATGTATCCGGTAAGTTAAATATAACCTTACAAATTCCCCGAAAATTATTAGTGGCGTGAGAGCATTTAAAAACCAGGGGCCTCTAATAAAATATGTTGCTAAAGATACAAAGCCAAAAGAAAACATATAGAATATAAACCTTAAAGGCAAATGATAATAATAAGCAATGATGCCTGCCTTTTTAGGAATCGCTAACAAAATTGCAATAAAGAAAAGCATCAGCCAGCTGATCAGGAATAAGGTTCTGGAGAAAAACTGCAGAACGGTTAATGTTTCATTTGCTGTGAAGGAAGAAAATTGTGTTTGAGCTTGATCTGCCAGAAGGCAAAGACAAATCATATCAAGCAAAGCGAAAAAGCGGAGTGTCCACTTCATTTTATCAAAGTTTAAGCTTCAAAGATAAATTATTTACAATTTTCGGCAATCAATCT
The DNA here is from genome assembly GCA_045629485.1 of Pelobium sp. Taxonomy (GTDB): domain Bacteria; phylum Bacteroidota; class Bacteroidia; order Sphingobacteriales; family Sphingobacteriaceae; genus Pseudopedobacter. The sequence goes on from JAZQRF010000334.1 coordinate 24,857, forward strand.
ATCCGCTTTATTTGAACCTATATTTTTAATGATTTGAAGGGTATTACAAGCCCCCTCTATATCTTTTTGCCTGATCATTTTCTTAGCTTCATTAAGCTTGGCATCCTCAAATTCCTCATCAAAACCTAATTCCTTTTTAAGGCTGATAATCTTAGCTTCATCATCCAGATCTGCCTTTCCCGCAGCTTTGTTTTTGTAGTAATTAAATACCGTGTTCTCCAACCCATCACGAATAGTATAATAAGCAACTGCTTTATTGATATCTTCTTCACTCCTTTTCTCGCAGTTGTAATCTTTTAAAGAGAAACTTATGGGAATGGTTAAACGGTCATTATTATTTTTTGGAACAATCCACTTGCCACTGGTAAGTTTGATAATTCTAAGCGCTTCCTCATCCAAGTCAATTCCCGGCCCACTCTCTACTTTGGTATCATATACGTTCCCGCTGTTATCCAGCTTAAAGCTGATGACAACCGTTGCCTCTATACAATTGTTTTTAGAAAACTCAGGATAAATGATGTGTTCAGCAAAAAAAGCTTCCAATTCCTGCTTTCCGCCTTTAAAAGAAGGAGTATCTTGCTGAAAAAAGCTCATTATAAAAATCAAAAACAGATGTAACCCACTCATTATCATATTAAGTTAACGTAAAAAACTTAAAAATTGTGTTGATAAAATTAAGGCTGTAAAAATAGAACCCGATCCTGTCTGAAACATGATCGGGTTCTATGTGATTTAATTTAACGGAAGAGTTTATTCCCCGTCTTCCTTTTGTATTTTACTAAAGATTTTATCCATTCTATCTACATAATCGGTGGTATCATCTAAAAAGAAATCCAGCTGGGGAATTCCTCTCACCTGGTCTTTTATTTTTTTCCCCAGGATATACCTTATTTCTGAAGTATGAGATTGTATTGTTTTAATCGCTGCTGCATTGTCCGCGACGTTAAAAAAACTCAGGAAAACCCGAGCCATTCCTAAATCCGCCGTGGCTCTTACTTTAGTAACCGTAATCATAGAATTTGGAATATACTGGGCACCCTCTCTCTGGAAAATCTCTCCTAAATCTTTCTGTATTACGCGGGCAAATTTTTGTTGTCTTTTAGATTCCATCTTTTTTAAGTATTAAGATTATAAGTATCAAGTATCAAGACCGGGATGGCTCTTCTTAAAATTTAATACTTTTAAAGTTCGTATAAATATATTAAGAGATTGTCTGATTAATATAGAAAATTATTAAAAGGATATATTTTCTCATTCACCGCCTTTACCCTGCTGTAGATCACCTCTCTTAATTCATCAATATTTTCTTTTTCTGTTGCAGATATAAACACCGCCGGACTACTGTTTTTTGCCATCCAGCTGTTTTTAAAATCGGCCAGCGTCATAGTGGGTACTTCCTCATTATCTACATCCCAATCTTGTTCGGCATGCACCGGCTTATAGGCATCAATCTTATTAAAAACGGTAATCATTTCCTTATCAATTGCCCCAAGATCTTTCAGCGTCTCGTTAACCGTACGAATCTGGTCTTCGAAGTTTGGATGCGAAATATCTACTACATGTATGAGTATATCCGCCTCTCTTACCTCATCTAAAGTAGATTTAAAGCATTCTACCAGATGGTGAGGGAGTTTCCTGATAAATCCAACAGTATCAGACAATAAAAACGGAACATTCTCCAGTACCACCTTTCTTACCGTAGTATCTAAAGTAGCGAAAAGCTTATCCTCTGCAAAAACTTCAGATTTCGAGAGCATGTTCATAATGGTTGATTTCCCAACGTTTGTATAACCTACCAGAGAGACCCTAACAAGCTCTTTCCTGTTCTTCCGCTGTGTCTCGTTTTGCCTGTCTATATCTTTTAATTTCTCCTTTAAAAGAGAAACTTTTTCTTTAATAATCCTCCTGTCTGTTTCTATTTGAGATTCACCGGGACCACGCATTCCAATCCCTCCTTTTTGACGTTCAAGGTGGGTCCACATACGCGTTAAGCGGGGCAAAAGGTATTGTAATTGTGCCAGTTCTACCTGTGTTTTTGCCTGGGAAGTCTGTGCCCTTCTGGCAAAAATATCAAGAATTAAATTGCTTCTATCAAGCACCTTAACCTTAAGCTCGCCTTCAATATTACGCAATTGCATAGGAGATAATTCATCATCAAACACAACAATGTCTATTTCTTCTGCTTTTACGTAAGCTTGTATTTCTTCTAACTTTCCGGTACCCACGAAGGTAGACCTTTCCGGGCGCTGCATTTTTTGGGTAAAAACATTAACTGTTTCACCTCCTGCCGTATCCACTAAAAAAGCCAGTTCGTCTAGATACTCGAGTTCCTGAGCTTCTGAGGTTCCGGGTGTAATAATTCCAACGAGTACAGCTCTTTCTTTTTTTGGCGCTGTATCAAAAAACTTCTGTCTTGCCATATTATGAGGTAAAGATACAATAAGCAAGCCATTTTAGGTTAAAAAGCTTGGGTATGGTGTGGTAATATTGCCAGTTTTTTAAACCTAAGCTCTATCAGCATTTATAAATAAACAGCCTATTACTTCTTTAAATATGCATTTACAGCGGCAATGGCATTTTCAATCCGGTTTTCTAATCCCCCAACTTCTATATAGTTCGCATTAAGCGATTGAAGTTCTTTACGCCAAACATCCATAAAATAATCGCTCATTCCTTTAAAGTCTCTTAAGGGATCTTCTTCCCATGGAATGTCGTTTTTTAGCAGAATATAAAAATCGTAGCGGTGTTTTTTTAAAGCTTCTAAAACAACTTCGGGAGTTTCTCCAAGCTGGTAATCGCTCCAGATCTTTACCGTTAAAAAGGTAGTATCACAAAAAAGCAGTCCGTTTTCTACCAAAACTTCGATCGCTTTCTCCAAAGCCACCTGGCCATGAAACATATTGGTTTCATCCTGCAAAGTGCAGGGCGTGGTTAATGCTTCGCAGTAATACCTTGCATATTCGGGCACCCAAAAGGACTTGAAATGCTTAGCCAGCGCCTGCGTTATGGTACTTTTCCCTGTAGATTCGGGTCCCACAACAGCTATTTTAATTAATGGCTTT
>JAZQRF010000335.1:0-25445 GCA_045629485.1 Pelobium sp.
TTTCTACGGTAAGGGTGATTGGGTTTTCTTTTGTTCCTTTAGCTTTAAAATTTAATTGCTGATTTGTCCATGCACCACTTTTCAAAACCACTTTATCTCCGGCTACGAGTTTCAATGCTGATAATTCTGCAGCAGATGAAACGGTATAAGCCTTGTTATCAGCAGGGTTTGGAACAGGATTAACTTTTATTAAATCATTATCAACTTTAGAGGCGCAAGCACCAGTGCTTACTGCTAATAAAAGTATAGATGATAATGCGACATTTTTTAGCGTTTTACTATGAATCATTTTAATTGATTTTTGCTCCTAAACTATTCTGGTTAGATGATTTATTGTTCAAAATATTGTTGGTATTTAGATTGAAATTAAATTGGTCTGTTGCTACAAAATCTGGTTTCTCTTTATAAATATTACTACCCAAAACTTTATTATAAAAAGATTCTACCTTACCAGAATTATAAAAATTACAATAATCAACTTTAATATTATCCCATCTAAACTCCCTAAACTCGATACTTCTTCCTCCTTGTCCGCTATTTACAAAATTGCTGTTGGTAACCGCTGCATGCTGAACTCCGACTAAACGCACCACTGTACCTTGCTCGCGGTTCTCCACTTCGTTAAATGTGCAATGGTCTATAGTTACAAAAGGACCCAAGGTGCTTTCATCATTACCGCCACGGTAAATGTTAATGGCGCTGCCCATGATGTTTGTAAATATCGAATTGGTAATAATGGTATTTTCTACTCCATAAATACCTTTATCTTCTTTCTCCTCTGCCGCATTAACAGCCGTACCCGAAATATTTCTAAACAACGAGTTCCTAATGATTAAGCTATCGGCCAAAGTGCTTTTAGAAGCTTTAAATCCGGCAAAAGTGCTTTCGTTATAATCGTAAAACTCGCAGCCATCTATGGTTAGGTTGTAATGCCTGTTCATAGGTTTATCTGTTGAACGAATCCCTGCTTGCACATTTCCAAAACTCTCATAAGCTCCCTGGAAAGCAATATTTTTCACAACTAAAGAACCGCCATTTTCAATGGTAATAAAGGCTGGTAAAGTTTTAAAAGATCCATTCACCAAAACCGGCTTACTTTTTAATGATTTTGAAGCCATGATCATCAGAGGTTTATTAATGATGATCTCTGATGCTAAAGGATAAAAACCTTCATCGGTAAGAACAATGGTATCTCCTTTTAAAGCTTTTTCTATTTCTTTATTAATGTTATTGATGTTGGTTTTATTAATGTTAATAACAACAGGCTTACGGCTAACCAACACCTCTTTTGGTGTATACCATTTGGCTCCAACCTGATTAACGGTAATAAAAGGCAGTTTTTTAATATCTGCGCCATAACCTTTTGCCTGCGAAACGGTGGTTCCGTTCTTTTGAACTGCTGATGTTTTTACCGATAAAAAGCCCTTATCAGGGATTGCTTTAGAATTTGAGATACCGTTATGAGCTACAATTACGCCTCCGTCATTATTTTCATCATTGTAAATAAGCGATTCACTGTTTACAATCAAGTTCTTTTTAAAAGTGACGTTTTGCGGAGATAAGGTACGCTCTGCATCCTTACCCGCACCAAAAGTAAGCGGTGTACAATTTATAAATGTATTGTTCTCTATTTGAGCATCCACCACCTGGTAGTACCTGTTTATTAAAGAATTTGGGACACCATTCATGATAGATAAAGGCGACCTAAAAGCAGTTCCCTTTAAATCCTTAAAAACATTATTGGTGACTTTATGACCTGGATTTACTAAACGTACTCCGCCAGTAAATGGCTTATTATTCCCTAAAAACAAATTTTCTGAAACTATATTGTTAGAGCCATGTCTTAAAACCAATCCGCCTTCGCATTCGAAAAAAGTATTTCTGCTGATGTTGTTCTCTCCGGATTTAATAGAAACTATTTCTACTTCTCCATTACATCTCTCGAAATAATTATTTACAATTTGAGTTCTTGATGGCGTTAAAGAATAACGGGAAACGCCAATTCTAATGGTTTCGCCTCCGTTAGAGCCAAAACGCTGTCTGCCTTTAAAATAATTATGATCTACGCTGTGATAATTCTGCTGACTTCTTTCGTCATTTAATTCTGCAATTAGAACAGGACCAGCAGTTAATTTATCTACAAAAGTATTATGATCTACGCGGTTATTCTTCCCCCATAAAACTATCCAGTTTTCGCTTTGGAAGCGGTTTGGATTACTAAAGTTTTCGATAACAGTTTCTGTTAAACGGCAGTTATTAGCCAGTTTATCGTTATTTAACCTGAATACGATTAAATCTTTATCTGCAGCAAAACCATCTTTAAAATGTAAGCCTTTAATTAATAAATGCTCTCCGGCAATTTTCAACGATGATTCTCCGGATATAATAACTTTACCTATAGTTTGAGGCACAATTACAATTGGTTTAGAGGCAGAACCTTTTCCTTGAACAATTAGTTTAGCATCTTTCCATTCTTTGTTTTCCAGGAATATGGTATCACCGGGTTGTGCTTGTTGAACGGCTTTCTTTAAATCTGATGGGCTTGAAACGGTTGTATTTTTAGCAAAGGAAGAGCCTGCTAAAAGCATAAAAGCAAATAGTATATTTAGGTTTATTGGCATTGTACTTGAATTTTGCTGTCTATCAAAAATTGGAAACAATTAACAGTAATTGGATAAATTAAAATATATTGTAATAAAAATTCACGAAGACTTTATGTGCCTTCGTGAATGTCAATTTTGAAAAAACTATTATTAATTCTCTACGAGAATATCCATCGTAATGGTGGTATTTGGACCATCAGCGGTAACAGATTTGATTTTTAACAATGCATTTTTAGGAGTACTTCCTGGAATTAATAACCAAATTAAACTACGTGTAGTTAAATCAAAATTGGTTGATGTCGCATGATTAAATGTTGCAGTATTAGCTGACGGTAAAGAAGCTCCAGCAAATATGCCTGCCATACTCATATCTGTGATAGAGTTATTTGCATACGCATCAATTACTCTTTTTTGAGCAGTATTTCCTGGATCCAAAATTCTAAGTTTTGTAGCTTTTAAAGTTTCGCCTGGTTGTAATGCCCAAGGTATATCATTACATCTGTAATTACTTACAATATTACCAGCATTACCTGATGCATATATTTGTACTACACCACCGCTATTTACATAAAGAATAATGTCAGATTCTACGCCTCTGGTAGGTAAATCACAAGCTCCTAAAAGAGTCCCTGTTTGTGCGATGAAAGCATTTCCTGTTTCAAATCCTTGCGCATTTAAAATCACATTTTCATACTTTTTAAATGGCCCGGTTACTGCGGTAGCTTCTACATTAATTAGCTTTTGGGCAGTATAACCTTCATCATCTGTTAATATTACACGAATTTGTTTTACTCCGGTTCTTAAAGTGTACTCATAAGAAAGATTATAACTTGTACCTGTAAGAGCCTCTACTGTATGGATGGTTTTAAAGGTAACTTCTGCATCATCCTGAATTTCAATTTTCTGCAAACCATTATCTGATTTTGCTACTCCAGTGATGGTAATTTTATTATTTTCTGCAATTAGCTTATCAGCTAAACCACTTAAAGATGGAACAGCAGGAGTATAAGAAGAAACGTTTATTATATGTTCGTTGCCAGAATTGTTTAAACCTCTAATCATTAGTTTAATTCCGGTGACGTCAAACATAATTGCTCTTATAAAAGATGTTGCTTCTATTTTATAAGTAAGGTCTTTTGGATTATCTTCCTCACCAGGTATATATATATGCACCACAGAATCTGCTTTACCTGTTCTTAATAAATAAGCATAAATTGATTTCACACCATCCTGAGATTTAACATTTATATTAATATCTCCGTCATCTACAAATTGCTTTGTAGCTGTATTAAAGACATAATCTTTAGCTTCAACCTCCGCATTACCAGAGTTTTTACCGAAAGTTTTTTCATCTTTTTCACAAGCAGTAAATATTACCATGCTTAGTAAAAAGAGAGTTAGTATTCTTAGACTTTTCATATCTATTACTATTTAATATTAATAACCTGGATTTTGACCAATATCTATCTGATCGTTAGTATCACGTTCTTTTTGAGGAATTGGCAATAACAATCTTTCTTCTGTAACTCTAGCCTGCAATTGCGGTAAAGTAGTTGGCTCTTGCAACCTGCTGTAATGATCATCAAATTCTTCTGCGAAATGATTTCTAATGATATCTACTGCTTTACCAGCTCGCATGATATCGAAATATCTATGATTTTCGAAAGCCAGCTCTATCCTTCTCTCTAATAACAAAGCATCTTCAAATGTGGTTGCAGTAATAGCGTATGGCCCTGTATCTGGGTATTTGTAAAACCTTGTTAAGAAATCTGTATTTACACCATAATCTAAAGCTCCTGCCCTAGCTCTAACATCATTAATTAAACCAACGGCCTCACTACCAAAACCTAAAGCTTCTGCTTTCATTAATAAAACATCAGCATATCTAATTACAGGAAAATCATTCTCAGCATCTAATGCTAATACTACTTGAGAGATAAACTTTTTTACATAAGGAACATTTGTATTGGCATTTGGCGTGTACTCTCCTAAAGTTGTAGTTTTTCTATTATCGCCAACTTTATAAACTGTTCTAAACTCTTCGGTTGGATAGTTTAATCCATTAGAGCCATTATTTACTACAGCATTACCGCTACCTAACGGAGCAAACTGATTTGCAAACGGAGATCCTAAGTTAAAGCCACCTGCTCTATATCTTACGGCAAATAAAATTTCTCTATTCATTTCATTACTGATAGAGAAAACATCTGCATAAGAATTTAGCATACCATAGCCACTAGTTGTAATAATTTGATCTAATAATGGCAATGCATTATTTGCCTCACCAATAGTTAAGTAAACTTTAGCTAATAATGCTTTTGCAGACCAAACATTCGCTCTTCCTAAATCTGCTGAAGGAATTCCTGAAAATGGTGTATTAGCTAAAACTTGATTAGCCTTTGATAAATCAGCTTTAATAAAAGCATATAACTCTGAAATAGAACTTCTTGGTTGCTGTTTAGCCAGTTTAGGATCTACCGGTTCTGTTACTAAAAATACACTTCCAAAAAGTCTTACTAAATTGAAATAGTGATAAGCCCTCAGAAATAATGCTTCTCCTAAAATCTTATTTTTCTGAGCTTCTGTAAGAGTTGCAGTACCAGCGGCCACCACGATTTCACCATTTTCATATTTAGCCCCAACACTTCTTAAAACATAGTTAATAGCTCTAATATTTTTGTAAGTTGACAACCAATGGTCGTAAACACGCTCGTGAAATGGATTTAAAGCAAACATATCTAAAGTGTTTAACTCTAAATTGGCTACCGCAGAACTGTTTGGCACACCTTGCTTAGTGTTATCACTTCTTAACTCAGTAAACATCCATTCTCTTAATAATGCAGCATGTAAGCCATTGTAGCAACCTGTTAAAGCACTATTTACCTCACTAAAATTTTTGTAATATGCTTCTGCACCAACGTTAGAAATTGGTTCTAAATCAATGGTCTTCTTACAAGATGTTATAGAGAATGCAACTGTCATTACAATTGCTACTAAACTTTTATTATTTATAATATTTTTCATTTTGATACAGATTAGAAGTTAATATCTAAACCTAATGTAAATGTTCTCATTAGTGGGAAAGCCCCTCTTTGGTAACCAGAGATAAGTGGAGACTGATAAGGGCCACTGGTTACTCTGGCCTCTGGGTTAATACCTCTGTAATTACTTCCCATAAAGTATAATAAGTTATCTGCCGCAGCATAAGCTCTTAGAGAACTCACGCCTAATTTGCTAAGTGTTTTTTTAGGAATAGTATATCCTAATATCACGTTACGTAAAGAGATATAAGATGCGTCTTCTAAAACATAATCACTCACCATCCATTGAGCTTGACCTATAGTGAAATATGGTGTTTTTCCGTCTCCCGGGTACATATCACTTAACCAGCGATTCTCGGTATTATAATTTTTATTGAATCTTTTTGCTTCGTTATAGTTAGCATCACCATTGACAATTTTACCACCTTGCGAACCTTGTAAAAGAACACTTAAATCGAATCCTTTATACTTGAAGTTATTTGAAATGCCCCAAATAAAATCAGGAAATGGATCTCCTAAAGGAACTCTATCGTTCACGTCAATTCTATTATCACCATTTACATCGAAGAATTTCAATCCTCCTGGCAAGAAATAATCTGCTATTGCTGATGTTAAACCGCCAGCCTGAGCTTCTGCAACTTGAGCTGAAGAAAGCCAAATTCCATCATTTTTATATCCAAAAAACTGGATTGATGGCTGACCCACAATGGCTGCATACATTTCATTTCTTTCACCATAATTATATTGAAAAGGTTCGCCGCCTAATTCCAGAAGCTTATTTTTATTTCTAGCAAAATTTAATGCGGTAGTCCATTCGAAATTACGAGACTTGATATTGTTAGAACTAAACTCTAACTCTATACCTCTGTTACTTACTTTACCTACGTTATTAATGTATTCGTTTGAACCACTAAAAGACATGGTGGCCTGATTGAATAATAATCTATCGGTAACAGAATAGTAGTACTCTGCAGAAAGGTTAAAACGATTCTTAAAAAATCCTAGATCTAAACCTGTGTTTGATTCAAAAGTACGCTCCCAGGTTATATTCGGATTACCTAATACATCAGAATTTGGAGATAAACCTAAATTAACCGACCCAACATTTCCTCCAAAAGTGTAATTAGATGGATATAGTAAATCCTGATAAGAAAAACTTGCTATTTTATTGTTCCCTGTGGCACCGTAACTGCTTCTGATTTTTAGGTTAGACAACCAATTAATATCATTCATAAAAGGTTCGCTTATGATATTCCATCCTGCTGAAACTGATGGGAAGAAGCCCCATTTATTTCCTCTGGCAAAATTAGAACTACCATCTGTTCTAAAACTTGCAGCCAACATATATTTACTCTTATAATCGTAAGTAATTCTTCCTAAATAAGAAACAAGCCCTAACTGATCTTTTAAGGTAAATGTTCTGCTTTGATCTATTTGTCCTGCCTGGTTTATAGTTTGAAATGTTTCTGTAGGGAAATCTAACCCGGTAATACTGGAATTATCTATCCATGTTTGTTGTACCGTATAGCCTAACAAACCAGTGAAATTATGGTTGCTTTTGCTAAAACTATAGTTTAAAGTGTTTTCCCATAATAAATCTTTAAAGTGTCTACCTGTGATAATAGCCTGGTTAACCGCTCCGTCTTGCTTTGCGTTACTTAGGGTAAATGTATTTTCTTCCTGGTAGTTATAATATCCACCAATTGATGTTTTGAAAACCAATTTTGGAGCTATTTCGTAAGATAAATCTCCGGATGCTAAAATCCTGTAAGCGTCTCTATTTCTGGTTTCTCTGTCGGCAATTGAAATTGGGGAGTTGTTGTTGGTGTTCCACACATTACCTCCGGCATATGTTGGTACAAAAGTACCATCTGGCATGTAACCAGCATAATTTAAATTATTAAAATGACGAGCTTGAGCATAATCTCCGGGCTGAATATTAGCCCATTGAGGATTTTGTCTTACAAATGCTGCTGTAAATTCATTATGAACCGTTGGCACATAAGAATACCATCTGTAATAATCTGTGTAATTCACAGTAGGGCGGCCCGTTTTAATATAAGTAGGATTGAAGTTCACACTAAACTTCAACTTCTTACTTAAATTACCATCAACTTTAGTTTTAAAGGTGATACGGTCATTATCGCTGTATTTCATAATGCCTTCATCTTTTTGCAAGCTTCCGGAAACGTAATACTTTAAATCTTTTTTACCGCCCGATACTCCTAACTGAATATTATAAATAGCCGCAGAGTTATTTAAACCGACTTTTTGCCAATCTGTTGGTCCATCCGCAATTTGATTTTCTATAATATATGCCGCTCTTTCTTGCGGAGTTATACGGTTTGCATTACCAGTTACCCCAGGATCTGTGGCTCTAATTGCAGCTTCCCTGTATAACTTCTCAGCATATTCTGTAAAGTTCATTAATGGATGCAATGCTATCGCATTTCTTGTTCCGTAGTATGTCTTAACATTAAATCTAGGTTTATCTGGCGTACCCGATTTTGTAGTGATTAATATAACACCATTGGCAGCCCTTGACCCATAAATTGAAGCTGATGCCGCATCCTTTAATACCTCAATAGATTCCACATCCTGAGGATTCACGAAAGACATCCCATCTGGTACAGGGTAACCATCCACTACTACTAATGGCGAAGAGTCTGCACTAATAGAATTAAAACCTCTCACCCGAATTACAGGCTCAGATCCTACTTCAGAAGAAACGTTTTGTACCGTTACCCCTGCTATTTTACCTATTAAAGCGTTATCTAACCTTGATGTTGGAATTTCATCCAAATTCTTATTTTCAAGTTTACTAACTGCCGAGGTTACTGCCGATTTTTTTAGACTTCCGTAGCCTACCACTATTACTTCATCCATGGCGCTGATCTCCTCTTCTAAAGTAACATCAACAGTTCCGGCAGCATTAATACCCTTTGCAAAAGGTTTAAAACCCAAATAACTAAAGACAAGGATTTTACCATTTTCTACAGAAATAGCGTACTCCCCATTTGCTCCTGTCAGGGTCCCCTGGTTGGTGTCTTTTATTTTTACCGAAACACCGGGCAGCACTTCCCCTCTAGAAGATTTAACCACTCCTTGTACTTTTAATTTTGTTTGTGCGGTTGCATTATTAAAGGAAAATAATAAACACGAACCAAAGACAAATAAAACGCTGTGAACGTAAATTCTAAATCTCATAATTAATTTAGGTTATAAGTATAAATTGGTAACTTGAATAGTTTTCGCTATTTCAAAATTGGTTTACCAAAAATTGGTAAACCAAATATATATAATATATATTCTAGTTCAAAATTATTTTTGAGGATTTATACCGGTATTATTAATAGCACTTCATTAATAAATAACAGCATTTTATTATCCCTAATTGGCTTAGACCAAGCTAAATCAAATGGTAAAATACGGGGAGGATTTTTTTAAAAGAATAGGGTGCTTTTTTTAAAACCTGTATTTAAACTGCGATGAGGGACGATTTCGAATTTATTAAAAGGAATTTGGATAATGAAATCTACTTCTGAATATACTCTGTTGGAGATTGTCCGAATTGTTTACGAAATTCTTTACTGAAATATTTGGCATCGTTAAAGCCAACCATATAAGAAATTTCATAAATCGTACCTGCATTTTGCTCCAGCAATTGAGCTGCCCTTTTTAATCTGAAAGATTTTACGAAATTATTAACCGTTAAACCTGTTAAAGCTTTTATTTTTTTATAAAAAACAGGGGTGCTCATTCCTATTTCCGAAGCAAACTGGTTCACATTAAAATCGATATTGGTGATGTTTTCTTCCAAAAGCTTTAATACTTTATTTAAAAATTCTTCGTCAGATGATTCAATGACAATATTTAAGGGCTCTAACGTAAGTTGCTGACTAAATTTCTTACGCATATTTTCCTGCAACATCAGTAAATTACTTACATTTAGCTGTAATTTTTGCATACTAAAAGGCTTTGTCAAATAGCTATCGGCACCGGTTTTTAAGCCATCCAGTTCATGAATATCTCCGGAGCGAGCGGTTAACAAAATCACAGGGATATGGCTGGTTCGCTCATCAGATTTAACCTTTCTGCAAAATTCAAAGCCATCCATTACGGGCATCATCACATCGCTGATAATTAAATCCGGGATCTTATTTGTTGCAATTAAGAACGCCCTTTCTCCATTTTCTGCATCCAAAACTTCATAATTATGCTGTAAAGATTGGATAAGAAAATTCCTAATCTCGGCATTATCATCAACTACCAGGACTAATGGCTTTTGTACATCCTTTTTTCCTTCTGTATTATCCAGGGCATAAATTATGGTATCTACCTCAGATTGTAGTGTATACATAGCTGCACTTTCACTGTTAACCTGTTCTTTTAATTCTTCCTTTTTGAAATGTGCTTTTCCCGATTTTAAGATCAAACTAAAGCAAGTTTCTTCCGGATAATCTTCTAAAACCAATTTTCCGTGGTGCAATTGTGCAATACTTCTTGATAATGCCAGGCCTATTCCCGTACCACCTTTTCGTTCCTGTGAATTTCCTGCCTGGTAAAAATCGGTGAAAATTTTATCCCTGGATTCTTTGGGGATTCCAGGACCATTATCAGTTACATTAATTTTGATCTCGCTATTTTCTGTGCTGATACTTAAAGTAACTGTTCCCTGATCTGGAACAAATTTGAATGCATTTGATAAAAGATTATATAACACTTTTTCTAACTGGTCTTTATCAAAGTATGTTTCTATATTTTTTTCATCAGCAATAAACTGGTAATTTATTTTACGCTGAATAGCAATTTGCTGAAATGAGAGATAGATTTCTTTTGAAAAACTGACGATGTTTTCGCTGGTGATATGCAGTTTCATCTTGCCTGATTCTACTTTTCTAAAATCCATTAGCTCGTTTACCAATCTGGAAAGTCTTCTTACGTTTTTATTTACCCCAAGTAATTGCCGGTTAATACTTTTGTTTTCTTGCGTTTCCTGGATAATTTTTTCCAGTGGCCCCAATATTAATGTAAGCGGCGTCCTGATTTCATGAGAAACATGAGTAAAAAAATCCAATTTCATTTTATTCACATCGTGTTCTCTTTTAAGCAAGGCTCTAACCAGTAAAAATCTTGTAAATAAGAATAAAACGCCTAATGCCACTAAAGAATAAAATAAATATGCCCACCAGGTTTTCCAAAAAGGAGGTTTTATAATAATAACCAAACTAGCCAGATCCTTGCTCCACACCTCATCATTATTTGCTCCTTTTACAAAAAGGGTATAAACGCCATCGGGCAAATTAGAAAAGGTGGCTGTTGGGATATGTGTATAATTCCAATGCTTATCAAAGCCATCTAATTTATAAGCATATTTATTTTTACCAGATTTGATATAGTTGAGTACAGAAAAATCTATGCTGAATATATTCTGGTCGTAATCAAAAACAATTTCCTCTGGTTTAGTTATAGCTTTTGATAAAAGCTGAGACTCATCATTGATGTCAATGGCCTTTCCGAAAAGTTTAAGTCCTGTAAAAACTACTGTCGGGACCTTTTTATTTTCTTTAATACTTTCCGGCAAAAAACTCACCATGCCATTGTATCCGCCAAAAAATAACAGGCCCTTATTATCTTTCAAGCAAGAATTATAATTGAACACATTTCCTGGCAAACCGTCTCTCCTGGTATAAACTTTAAAAGACTCCCCTTCCATTTTTGCCAAACCTTTATCTGTGCTTAACCACAAATAGCCATCGTTATCTTCAATAATTCCGGTAATATTGTTTGCAGGCAAGCCCTGTTGCGTGGTATAAATACGAACACTTTTTTTGTTAAAATTGACAGAGATTAAACCTGCATTATAGCTCCCAAACCAAATATTCCCTTTAATATCTTGCTGTATGCAATTGATATTATTTAGTATTTCTTTGTTGTCTTTAAAAGTGATTTTTTTAAAGGTTTCCCGCTCCTTATTTAAGTAAAAAACACCATCTCCTGTAGATACCCAAAGTGTTTCATTACGGTCCTGAAAAATAAAATTGATAGCCTTCGCAGGCAGATGGTTTGCTTGTTTGGAGTTAAGTAGCGAAATAAAATCATCCTTCTCCTGATTATATTGATAGAGTCCGTTTTTAGAGCCTACCCAAAATCTCCCCTGTTTATCATTCAACAAACTGGTTATTCGGTTGGCATATAATTGATTATTGGTGGATGGATTTAGTTTGTAATTCTTGAACCTACCTGTTTTTGGTGAATAATAATCCAATCCGCTTTCGTAAGCGGCAATCCAAACTCCGCCATTTTCATCAATGGATATGGCTTTGATCAGGTTAGAACTTAAAGAATTCTCTTTGAGAGCGTTACTCCTGAAGTTCGTGAATTTACCTGTCTCCCGATTATAATAATTCAACCCTTCAGCTTCTGTTCCAATCCACAAATTGTTCTTTTGATCTTCAACAATTGCACTGATGATATTGCTACTCAATGAATTTTTGTAGGAGTAATGTTTATAGACTTTAAACGGAATAGCATTGGCATGATAAACATTTATTCCGCCATAATAGGTACCCACCCAAATAGAACCCGCGTTATCTTGTAAAATATCATAAGTAGAATTCTGGTTTAAGGTAGTTTGATCTTCCGGATCATTTTTAAAAACAGCAAATTCCTGATTTACAGGATCATAAACATTCACTCCATTTAAAGTAGCTATCCATAGTTTTCCATCTTTTAAAACCCTCACCTTCCTTATGACATTGCTGCTTAAACTGTTTTTATTTCCGGGCTGAGCAGTAAAATGTTTAAAAGTTCCGGCATCCCTATCATAAAGATTTAAACCTTTAAAATGTGTACCTATCCATAAATTATGGTTAAAATCTTCGGTGATGCTATTGATATCATTAGCGGCTAGGCTTTTATCATCTCCGGCTTTATGAATAAAGGTTTTAAAACGATAGGTATCATTCTTAAAAACTATACTTGTTAAACCATTTTGTGTTCCAACCCAGATGGTATTATGGTTATCCTGGTAAATTGCTTTAACAGTATTATTAGGAATTCCATTCGGAGAACTCATAAAACGTTCGAAGTGTTTACCTTCTACCATTTTATTAAGGCCACTATCTGTACCAACCCATATATTATTTTGCCTGTCTTCGTAAATGCACCTTATCGCATTATTGCTGATGGTATTTTGTTTAGGATGGTATTGAAATCTGATAAAGGAATTACTTACGGGCAGGTATTTATTTAGGCCATTTTGTGTGCCCACCCATAAATTACCTTTACTATCGGTTAATAAAGCATTCACGTTTAGGCTGCTGCTTAATGATGATTTATCTTGTGGATGGTGTTTATAAATTTCAAACTGACGGCCATCATACTTATTTAAACCGTCTTTTGTACCAAACCACAAAAAACCAACACTATCTTGCGCTATAGATAAAACACTGCTTTGCGAGAGCCCTCTTTCTACCGTAATTTGCTCAAAATTAATATTATCTTTCTGTGAATATGCATAAGGCATGAACACAAAAAGCAGCCATATGAAAATGACTGCTTTTAAATAATTTGTATTTTTAATGATTAATCCAGAAAACCTCAATCTAAATAGCGAAGAATTTACTTCTAAAAGTATTTGCTTTAATGTATTTAGGTTATTAATCTTCATGGTTTTTCTTAAAAAATCATTAATGATTTTTTAAGAAAAACTTAAGCCACCATTAATATCTATATTGGTTCCGGTTATGAAACTAGCATCTTCTGAAGCTAAATATACAACCAAATCTGCAACTTCTTTAGCCTGACCTTCTCTTTTTAGGGCTGTTGCATTTGCAACACTGGTTCTTACTTCAGGTTTAGTGAAGTTATCATGAAAAGCAGTTGCAATCATACCTGGTGCTACTGAATTTACTCTAATATTTCTAGGACCAAATTCTTTAGCTAAGGATCTTGTATAAGTCATTATTGCACCTTTAGATGTGGCATAGGCACTGGCTCCGGGGCCACCACCATCTCTACCCGCAAGAGAAGAGAAGTTAATAATAGATGAACCCGCCGGCATAAATGGCGAAATCGCTTTTACTGCCAGGAAAACAGATTTTAGGTTTAGGTCCATTACATAATCCCAAAACTCTTCATCCATTTCTGCTGTCGATTTACGATTTACTAGTCCTCCGGCACAATTTACCAAAACATTAATATCCTGCCCATAAGCTTCCTGAGTAGCTTTTACCATGGCAACTACCTCGTCAGCTTTAGTCATATCTGCTTTGAAAATAATAGCTTCACCGCCTAAATCCTGCACTAATTTCAGAGTCTCTTTTGCATTCTCTTCATTACCAAAATAGTTGATTACTACTTTAGCACCTTCTGCAGCTATTTGGCAAGAAACCGCTCTTCCAATATCTCTTGAACCACCTGTTACTACCGCAACTTTGTCTTTTAAACGCATATTCTTATAATTTAAATTTTTACTTTTTTTGTTGTTATATATTTCACACTTAACCAGGATAATGGAACCAATACTGCCGCCAACACGAAGAAAGATACGTAACTTGTTTCTGTAATTACTGGTACTGCCCAGGTGGTTAATAAAGTACCTGCTACTGCAGCTGTACCACCTAAACCAGCTACTGTGCCAACATTTTTCCCGTTAAAATAATCGCTTGGTAAAGTTTGTATGTTTCCAATTAAGAACTGGAAGCCGAATAATGTAATACCTATGAGTACCATTGCAAACATTGGTGTTTCTTTTAGATCTCCCAGCTTATACACAATCCCTATTAAAGCAGTTATCATGATTAAACAACCCAATGCAATCGAATTTTTTCTTGCTTTTTCTGCTCCAACACCTTTTCTTATTTGCCATGAAGAATGGTAGCCACCAGCCAAACTTCCAATTGCTGCAAATAAATAAGGCACCCAGGTAAAAGCTCCAATTTGCTTGATATCAAATAAAAACTGTTCTTTTAAAAATGTGGGTAACCAGGTTACAAATAACCACCATACCGGGTCGATAAAAAATCTGCCCATAATAATCCCCCAGGTATTTCTGAATTTCAAAAGTTCTCTCCAGGAAAGTACAGGTGCTTCATCCGCAGGTGAAATTCCCGCTGTTGTATCTCTGGCGAGAATATGGTTACGTTCTTCATCAGTTATCCAGGGATGTTTATCTGGTGTTGCTTTGTTAACTATCAACCATGGAATAACCCAAATCAATCCCAAACCAGCAATTAATACGAAAGTCACTTTCCAGCCAAAAGCGATATATAATAAAGCAATAATTGGTGCAGAAACTACTGATCCTAACGAAGCACCAGCTCCAAAAATACCTTGTGCAATGGCTCTTTCTTTTGGAGGAAACCATTCTGCATTATTTTTAGTTGCTCCCGGCCAGTTTCCTGCCTCACTAAATCCAAGCATGAAACGGAATATGTTAAAGGATAGTAAAGACTTTGCAAATGCATGTAAAGCAATAGAGATACTCCATCCAACGATAGAAATAGTCATCCCTAAACGCGTACCAATAGCATCCATCATTTTCCCTGTAAATGTTTGCCCAAGAGCGTACGCTATCATGAAAAATGTTGTAATAACAGCAAGTGCGGTTTTGTTATCAGCATCAGCTATCCCAAATTCTTTATAAATATATGGCCACAATATGTTAATGGCACTTCTATCGATATAATTAATTACCGTTGCTAAGCCTATTAAAGCAATGATATACCATCTTAATCCTTTTACTTTCATCTTCTTTTAATTAATCGGTAAGAGCTATGTTTGCAATTCCACTGGCAGCATTCTTTACCTTATTATTGGAATAAACTTTATTTCCAATAGCTTCCCCTTTACTGCTTTTTAGTCTTATATTAAATCCGTGTCCGGAAGCATTGACATCACTTACGTTATTTTTAAATTCATTATAACTTCCCCAGCCGGGATAAACACAATTCACCTGATAACCATCTTTTAAAACAGAAGGCTGCGTATTAAATCCTTTATTGTTTTCTATGAGGTAATTATGCCCTTTTACGTCAATCCAGCTATCTGCACTGTTAGCTCCGGTAATACCCTGAGATTCGAAAGTATTTCCTTTAATTATTCCACCTGTGGTACCTTCTTTTATATCCACACATTCCGCAGCTACATAAGGCCCGATTTTGTTATTGATGACTTGATTAGAATCGCACCTGTCTGGTTCGCCATTACTGTATTTTGCCCAATTACTATGTGTAGAGCCTATATAAACAGCCTCCCCGTAACCGGGAGTTTTTAAACCTACATGCGTAATCTCAGAATTCTGCAATATATTGTGACTACTAAATTTCCTAAAATGAATGCCCTCTTCGCCAATTTGTGTAATAAACACATTATCAATTAAATTATGAGAAGCGCCATCAGTAACCAGACCTTTTAATCCATTAGTAATTGTGATACCTTTTATTCGCCAGTAATTTGCCTGCAAATACAATACATAACCTGTTGAGGTATTCCCTGCATCTAAAACTGCATTTTTAGTACCTATCAAGGTTATAGGCCGTTTTTCCGTTCCACTTGCTGCAGCCGGAATAATAAATTTGCCATTATAAACCCCATCTTTTAAAATAATGGAATCACCAGGTTTGGCAATAGAAAGTGCGTTCTTTAACTCGGTCTCATTTTTTACAAAAAGAGCTTTTTGACTTGTATTTTTATTTACAACAGCTTTTTTCTGACTACATGCTACTGTTGAACAAGACACTATAAATAAGATATTTAAAAGTGTCTTTATCACAATCCTAATCCTTTAAGGAATTCAATAATTCTTTTATTTACTTCAGAATTTTTCTCTGCCGGAAATTTACCATGCAGACCTCCTTCAACAGTCATAAACTCATTCTTCACACCCATCTCATTCAACTTGTTATGTAAATCAACTGATTGTTGGTATGGAACAATTGGATCAGCATCACCATGAACTATAAATACCGGAGGATTATTTTTACTTACATAAGAAAGTGGTGAAACAGATTTTGCGAATTCAGCGTCTCCGGCTTTATCTCCTAACCATTGTGTAGCAGACTTGCTCTTCCATGCCGGCACCTCTGTTACACCATATTTGTTAATAATAGCGGCAACTTTCACATTCTTTACGCCAGGGCAATTGGTATCAAATCTATTGTCGTTGCCTAATAAACCACCCATTAAAGCTAAATGACCACCAGCAGAACCACCCATAATTACAATTTTATTGACATCGATATTTAATGCTTTGGCATTTTTAATAAGGTATATCAACGCACAACGTGTATCTTCTATAGCCGCTGGAGCGGTAGCTTGTTGCGATAATCTGTAAGCAATATTTGCTACCGCATAACCTCTTTTAAAGAAAGTACTAAAACCTGTTTGAGATTCTTTTGAACCTTTATTCCAGCCGCCGCCGTGAATATTTATAACTACTGGAGTTGGACCATTCTCTTTAGATGGTAAATACAAATCCATCTTTCCTTCCCACCCTTTTGCTATTGTGTAAACCACGTTTAGCTGTTCAGAAAAACCAGCAGGATAAACAACCTTTTTAAATTGTGGTGCTTCCTGGGCATTTAGAAAACTTGCAGTAACCAAAAGGAAACAGCAAAACATTATTAATTTTTTCATCAGTTTAAATTGATTATGGGAAATATTATTATTTCATAAAATCTTCTCTGTGTGGACTAAAAACATCTATTAGAATGCCCGGCTCTTTACAAACACAACCATGTACTGCATGTGGTGGAACATAATAGCCGTCTCCCTGTCTAATTGTTTTCTTTTGATCACCAATGGTCATTTCAAAAACGCCACTTTCTACGTAAGTTACCTGTGCATGGTAATGCTCATGTAAAACACCTACTGCCTCAGCTTCGAATTTTGCTTTTACAAGCATAATCTGATCATCGTAACCATAAATTTTTCTTTTAATTCCGTTCCCTAAATCTTCCCAGGTAGTTTCGTTCTCTATTTGAAATAAATCGCTTTGCATATATCTTAACTTTAATTATTTACTTAAAAATTTCACAAAATTGTTTTTGTCTGAATAATTCAGCTCGTAGCTATATAATTTACCTTTAAGCTTAAAGCTGATTACTGTTTGCTGATCATTAGAGTTCAACAACTTTAATTCACTAATTGATGCCTGAGCAGCATTAACAGTTTCGTTAATAGGATCTGTTCCGCCATGAGTTTCTGTTATACTTACAAAAGTTTGATTTTGACTTTTCGATTGGCTAAGCATAAATGCCTTACCATCTACTAAATTCATATTTGGATCATTAGCGCCTATAGAAAGCATTTTAACTTCTAAAGGATTCTCTGCCACAAAGTGCGTTGTATAAAATCTTTTGTTTCTTAATATACTAACAAAGCCACCTTTATTATCCAGCTTGTTTACAGAATTTAGCCAAATGTGCTGGTAACCACTGCTATCTCCTAAGGCCTGAAGGTTATTTGTTACCGCTTTTACTTTAAATGAAGAATTAACAAGCTGACCTTTATACCAAAATGGCAAATCATACTGATGCGTTTTGTCTGATAAAGCCTGAAAAACATCAATAACCAAAGGTTTAGAAAGTTGCGCAACTTTTACTAAAGCTGATGTTCTGGTCATTTTTACACCAGGATAAGCTTTATCTTCTATAGCACTTACAATTTGTAAATCAGGATTATCATTAAAATATAATAAGTCAGGATGATTTACATCAGCAATAGCTAATTCGGCATTAAAATTTGATGTTTGGTCTACCACTAAAGTGTTGTGCGCAACGGTTTGTTTTGCCCAGGAATTATTCTCGGGCAAATAACCGCCACCACCTTTGGTATCTATATTTAAAAATCTTACCGATCCATAATCAGGAAAAACTTCCGAATTATTATCGTAAAATACTAAGTTCAATCTATCGAAATGGCCATGGCCCATCCCTTGGGAAGCCGCTTTTAAAATTAAAGCCTGCTGATCTGTATTTGGTCCGCTTCTTAAAATACCTAAGCCACCTTCATCGCCATTTCTTCCATCTCTAATCCATAAGGACTTGTATTTAAATGGCTCTGACTTTCCCTTTGCTAAATCTTCGGCAACTTTTAAACCTGCATCAGAAATGATCACACGGTTTTGTTGGTTTGCAATATCCAGTAAATCTGCCTGAGGTTTAATATCTGCATAAGCTATATTAAGACCATAAACTAATTCTATAGACTCGTAGGTTTTGTCTTTAATGGCATCGTTTAAAGGGAAAAAAGTTTTATCTGTATAGCTAGTTTGTAAAGATGTTTGAATTGCTTTTGCTAATAATTGATCTCTAAATTCAAAGATTTTAAGTTCGGGCTGGTAATTATTAATTGCCTTTGCGAATAATACAAACGGGAGCAAGGCATAGCGCTGGTAATATGGCCCTTCCATATAATAACCATCTGGAGAAAACAGTTGGTTAATTTGAGTCAAATAGCCTGTTTTTCCATCCTTTTTGGAGCCTTTCAGTGCCATTTCTACATATTCGCGTTTGTTTAAAACGTAACCTGTAATTCCTACAGCTGCTAAATTCCAGGTTCCGTGATTATGAATCATATCCAAAACATGTACCCTGTCTTGAGTGAAGAATTTAAGTATAGGCATGAACAACTTGTTTTCAATAGTTTTTCTTTCCTTAGCAGATAAACCATCGTAAACTAAATCATAAGCTTGTATAGTGTACACCTGCCAAACAAAATCGTTTAAACTTTGCCAAAAAATTCTACCACCATCTTTCTCATTTTTTCTTTTCGGATGTAGCGGCCATTTTTCATATTGTGATGCATAGCTTAACAATACATTTTTAACATAATCAGCATATTTCTTGTCGCCAGAAATTTGATAAGTAACTGCCGAGTTAAGCATGTTATTATAGTTCTTTTTATGCTGCTCGTGGGTATAACCACCGCCACCATCAGCCGGTACAGGTACATTTATTGGATTAGCCAACGCTTTATCTGCATCTGCTTTTACTGCCTGATAAGATTTTTGCAAAAGCGGTAATGTTGTACAACCCTGCCTTACGGCATCTATATTTACTTTGGTAAGCATAATATTGGGATGGTTTTGAGCCATAGCTTTTACACTAAAAAAAGCACAAAGAGATACAATTACCACTTTTTTTAAGTAGTTCATCATGTTGTTTTTAAGCTGATATTTAAATTAAATAGGTCTCTTTTTTGCAGGTTATTTTATCGCTTCCCGCACAATCTTTTGAGCTGCGAAACCCGCTTTACTAATTTGCCAAATTTCATCAAGATGTGCGGCCATCGCTTGCTCGGCCAATGCCAAATCCTGACTTTTAATAGCTTCCAATATTTTTCTATGTTCCGGGATTGCGGTTTTACCTCTGTTCTCTCCACAAATCTTATTTTCCACAATATTTTTAATTAAATCTGGAATGAGAATCAGGATCATAGATTCGATCACAGAGTTTTTTGATGCTCTGGCTATTTTGATATGAAAAATCATATCTTCCTCTACTGCGCTATTTGCTCCGCTATTCACCTTATTTTCGTACTCTTCTAAAGCTTTTTGAATTTCTTCCAGGTCGTGTTCTGTTCTTCTTTCGGCAGCCAGTTTTACGGCATTTAATTCTAAATGGTAACGAGCCTCTATCAAGGCATTAAAATCATCCTTATTGAACTTAATGATATCAGAAATGATATTGTCAATTACATTTATACTTAAACCCGAAACGTAAGTGCCGCTTTGGGGGTTTGTTCTTAACAAACCATAAAATTCTAATTTTAAAATCGCTTCACGGATATAACTTCTGCCTACACCAAATCTTTCAGATAAAACTCTTTCTGCTGGTAACCTGTCTCCGGGCTTTAATTGACCAGAAGTGATAAGTTGTTTTAACTGCCCAATTATTTTATCTACCGGAGATTCTAATTGTATTGCAGTAATAGTATCGATAAGCGATTTCATATTTTTAGTTTATCAATTTGGTAAACCAATTAATTGGTTTACCAAATATAGTAATTAACAAGATTATTCAAAAAACATTTGAAATTTATTTATTTAATTTATCATTCTATAATTTTATCAATCGTTTGGTAGCGGTGATTTTACCAGCATTTTCTATGGACAACAGATAAATACCAGCATTAAACCTTTCTAAATCTATTTCGCTGATAGAATTTTCGTTATAAATTTTATATATAATAAGCGTTCCTTTTAAATCCGACACTTTAATAATATCTCCTGTTGTTAGTCCAGAAATATTGAATGAATTTAATACAGGATTAGGATAGGCATTTACCAAATAACTACCTTTTATTTTTACAGATTTTATATCAGATATATATTGAGTTCCGTCTAAATCTTCGCTAATCAAACGGTAATAGTTATCGCCAGGAATAGGATTAAAATCAACATAACTATAATCAAATGTACCGTCTAAATTATGAGCGGCAACAGAATAAATATTTTTAAATCCATTTAAATCATTTTGAGCATTTTGAATAATATATTTAGCTAAACCTTTTTCGGAAGTTGTTTTCCATGATAGTTTGACAGAGTTTAATGCTGCATTTGCAGTAAAACTCAATAATTTTACAGGAAGAGTCGTATTTGATTTACCTACAACTAATGGTCCGAGTTCAATAAATTCTGCTGTTGCAGTATTTAATGTATTATTGCCGCTTCCAGTAAAATTAGAATATGCTCCATTTATAAATCCCGCTATTCCTATTTCGGAATCTGACAACGGAATAAAATTCACTCCCTCATGATCATTATCCCACCCTAAACTAACTGTACAATTTCCACTTCCATTAATTCTTTTAACATTCCATACAGCGTTTACTAAATTACTTCTAATTTCTTCATCATCTATAAAATTTAACGAGACCTCACCATCTTTAGTAACATGTGTAAAAACAAAAATTTCAAAACTTGATAAAGAATTGGGCGTTAATGATATTGGCATATAACGACTCTCTGTCCCAATAGGTATTAATTTTGTCGTTGATGCATCAACACCCTGAATTATTATCTTTCCTTTTTCACCTGTAGCATGTTTTGAGCTTGTAACTATATAATTGCTATTATACAAGTCAAACATTCTTTCAAATGAAGATGATGGCAGCATTGTTAAAACCTTACCCAGTGGAATTTTTAACAGAGCTCCTGCTGTATTAAATTTTAATTTTCCGGAAATTGAGACATCTTTATTTAATACCGTAAAATTATTTAAAGTAACATTCCCTACACTACTATTACTAAATTCAGAAAATGGTGTTGAGGTCGCTCCAAAAATATAATTTGTGCCTGCTGCAAAACTTAATGTTCCATTTTCATTTATAAAAACACTACCATCTACTCCTCCTATATTTGCAGTTTTAAATGTAGGACTTTGACTTGAAACGATAAGAGTTGTGCCGTTTCCAGTAGGGGCTTTTGACAGGGTAATTTGACGGTTTGAACTACTAGTTGCTATTATATAAGTATTAGCTGGAATTTGAGATCCTGTTACTAAAAGACCAACAACTGGATTAAGAGAAGAATATTCCTCAGAAGTTGAAATAGTAACTACATGATTACCAGTAGAGATGGATGCTTGGTTTGTTGTATTTCCGGCTACAGCTCCTCTAAATTGAAACCTACCCCTGTTTGCAGCAGTACCAATTCCGCGAATTTCGTATAAATCAAAATCTAACAATCCTAAAACAGAAGATTGAGCTTCCCCTAAAATATTTAAAGAAGTTTCTAATTTTACAGCAGCATCAGCCCCAACTGTTATTGCTCCCAAATTATTAAAGGTTCCTGTCCCAGAGATGGTCTGTGGACTATTTCCTGTAAATAATAAATTTGCAGAACCTATAGCTCCATTAACCCCAAAAGTTCCATTATTAACAACGTTCCCACTTATTGGTGACACTCCTGTATTCCTCATGTTAAATGTCCCACCGTTTTCTATAGTAAGATTATCTATATTATAAAAGCTCTCCGTTAAAGCAACTGTTTTATCACTTTTGACTGTTAAATTCCCATAAATTTTACTATTAAACATATTTGAGACATTATTCGCTTCAAAAACAAAGTTACTTCCAGGTTTTAGATCTAATATATGTCCGGCGGCATTACTTCCAAATGGATTGCTTCCACCCTGATAAACTAAACTTGTACCCGAAGAAAATACGACAGCCCTATCTACACTTAGGTTATTGCTTCCGCCCGTGTTTCCAAATGGGCTGGAACTTGAGTTTACAAAACATAAGCTGCCGTTATCAAATCCTAAGGCCCCAATAGAAGTTGTTACAATACGGGTTTGTCCTGTTCCTGTACCAACTATATACATTTCACTGTTATCTATGATTCCTGTAACATTTGCAGGTAACAGAATGGTCATATTATAATCAGTTGAGCTATTAAGCCTTAGTTTACTATTATTAACAGAAAGACCTTGCCCTAAGCTTCCATTAAGTGTTACAGTAGTTCCTCCTGTGTTTGTAGGTGATTTTCTTTCAAATGTAACATCAGCATTATTCTGCAATTGTAATTTTCCAAAACTTACACCTGTAATGTTAAGTTCTACTGTAACATTATCAAAAATGAGTATATCCCCCGAATTATTTCGGCTAACAGCTTCACCATTAGGCGCCAAACTCCAAGTTTCCTCTGTTAAAGATGTAGCAGTACTACCTCCTACCCAATAGTAAGTGTTCTGCGCAAGAACTACACTCGCACCAGCAAGCATTAATAAAGTAAAAAGTAACTTTTTCATCATATTAAAAATTTATAATTGGTTTATAAAATAAATGGAAGCTTTAGGATCAGCCTGCATTAAATAATTGTTGTATTACAATGTTTCGTTTATCTCGATATTATCTACCCAAACTTTCGCTACATCTTCACTACCTTTAGCTTTTACGCCATAAACTAAAAGCCCATTCAAATGCTTACCAGATTCTAAACCTCCAGAAACAAAATCAAAAGGAACTTTTTTACCATTTACCCAAACATGGTAAGTCCCCGCCTTTAAAGTATTCTCCCCTTCTTTTGCATATTTCACTTCTTCGTCAGAATTATTACTAAATACTTCGATCAGGTATTCTGTGTTTTTCAAAAACTGGAAGGATTTTACCGAAGTCCATTTTAAACCACTTCTGGTATAAAAATTCATTTCATTAGCTGGAGATAAATTCCATCTTAATCCTGCAAAAACTTCACTTGATGTTTCTTTAATCCCGCTGTTCCCTTGGAATAAATCATCAGAATTTTCTGATAAACCATTAGCAAAAACCCATTGTCCTGCACGGGAATCATCAAACTTTATATTGAAACTAGTTTTAGCTACAGCTGCATTACCTACATTGTATAAAGAAAATTTACTTGTAGAAGATCCTGCTAGTATTTCTAAAGCTGCTCCTTTTATAAAATCTGCTCCTTTTTTTACAAGATTAAATCCCCCTGTTCCATCTGATGACGTCCTTACTCTGGCTCTAAGAGATTTATTTGTAGCTGACCTTGGTAAAAATGTAGTCGAGGAAGTTCCTGGATTAGGATTAAACGAAGCTTCTCTATCCCCAAAATCGTACTTTAACTCGTTCGATTGTGCCCAAACCAGAGTTCCGATTGCAATTAATAAAGAGGTACTGATGAATTTCTTAATCATATCATTCTTATTATTCGTTAATATTCTGTGATGTTAAAATCATTAAACCAAACAGTTTCATTTCTCAAAACCTGAGGCTGTAAGGTTCTTCTGTAAATTCCCCATTTTGGACGACAGGTGGTTGTACCTGCCCGCCACATTTCTATACCGGTAAAAGCTTGATCTAAAAGAACCTTTCCATCGCTAATGCGAGTGATTAAGATTTGATATTTTCCATTAAAAGAGAATGTGCTTTTTTCTGTCACTTCTACCCATTGCCCTTTAAAATCGGCTAATGGAATTGATGCGATATACTTTTGAGAAGTGGCTTCTGTATCGCCAGTATGAATTACTTGTAATATATCACCTGAAGCTTTATATCTTGGAGTAATAGTTATGATAGGTAAAGTGTTTCCTCCATCAATGGGCTTAACTTGATGAATGTGTGTAAAATCACCCGATGGTTTAAATCCGGCATCTAACTTAAACTTCCATTTATATATAACTCTTTCATTTTTTGTAGCTTTTAAATTAGCTGGAGATTGATCATAAATTTTAATTTCATTACGTTGCCTGTCAGAATCAACACATTTATCATTATCTGGAGTTAAATGGATATGAAAAGCAAAAACGTTTGTTTGTAAATCATTATCAAAAATTTCAGTAATATGTCTCCCATAAGATGTATGACTACAATCCGGAGCCTCCACAACATTACCTGTCCCGCCAAAAACACTATTAATTAATTCATAAGTATCACCTGGACCGTTAGCACTAAGCGTAACACCTGTTGTGGATAAATTATTAATATCCTTTTCAACCGAATCAATGATGACTTCTTTGTTTGGATTTTCATTCTGCTTGCTACAAGAGAAATAAATAGTACATACGCTTAGAGCGAGTAAAAATATTTTTTTCATAAGGGTTTAACAATTGGTATATCAAATATTGGTTAACCAAACTTAATAATTACAATTTGGTTAACCAAATTGTAATTATTAATTATTTTTTAAATGATCCCGGGTTGTTGCTGTTAATTAATGGGGGAATTTCTGGGCACAAAAAAGCCTGATAAATTAATGTCAGGCTTAAAATTCTTATATATATAAGTTTATATCAAATAAACCCCATCTTCTTCGTTATTCTCATCTAGTACTACAGCTACATGTTCT
>JAZQRF010000336.1:0-5631 GCA_045629485.1 Pelobium sp.
CTGAAATATTCTAAGGTTTCCTTTTTCCCTATAGAATTATCTACCTTTTCGAATGTAAAAGATAGAAGTACGATTGAAAAAAGTAAAGCAAAAATATTCAGACAGCGTTTCATGCTATTGTGACGGAGCTATTAAAGTTTAAAAAATATTTTTCTTTTATATAGCCAATAACATAAGTACCATTCTGCAAATAAGGTAACTAAAGCAGCGGTAATTGCTATAATACCTGGATTTACTTGTAAAAGATTTAAAAATCCTCCTACAAATATTAAAACCACTCCATTAAACCACTGATTGCCAATTGTCTCAAAGAAGAGATAAATAAAAATGGCATTCATTCCCACTACTGTAATTATCCATGCATATTTAGTTTGCTTTTTAATATCATTTATCCAAAACAATAAGGCCATAATTAACAAACTCCACCCTCCAGAAACCAATACAAATGAGCTTGTACTTATACGTTTTATAATTGGTGTGATATTTAAAAAATGAATTAAATAACCACTGAATAATAGTACTAAACCCGCTACTATTAAATAGGTCATTTTTTTACCATTGTTTAAAGCAGATATTAAAAGCTTACCAGCCAAAACTCCCCAAATGGTATGTGCAGCTGTAGGAATAAAGTTTATAGCAACCCAACCTCCTTCATTAATTTTCCCCATCATAAGCAAATCGGTATAACTACCAAAGTTTCTTCCTTGTACAAAAGCCTCGTTATAATTAGGTATATCAAAAAACCTGTACATGGCTTCTGTAATTAATAATAAGAAAAATGTGAAACCTATTTGCCAGCTGTAGGATTTATTGATAATTAAATAAGCAATTAGAGTAGTTATAGCTAATTGGGTTAATACATTCCATAGTTCCCAAACTAATTCGCCAGCGTATACACAATGTAAAGCTGTACCACATATAAATAACTTTAAACTCCTAGAAAGAATACTCTTAAAATTTTGCCCCCAGGTAACACCATTTTCAAACCTCCTGTTACAGGATATAAATAATGCTGCACCTGCCATAAACATAAATCCTGGTTGTACCAGATCCCAAAAGGTAAATCCAACCCATTTGGCATGAGAAAACTGTTGAAGTATTACCTCAAAGTTGTTGTTGGAGTCCAGCTTTTTAAGTGCCGCTACTACTTGACAGCTTTTAGCAGCAAGTAATATCATAATAAGTCCTCTAAAAACATCAAGAGATAATAATCTTTGCTTTTTTATTTGAATATCGCTCATGCGCTTTATATTGTTAGATGATGGGCTATTTTACCCTCATCATTATAAATATCTAATTTTAAGTTTTTAGAATTTGCTTTAACTTTTATTAAAGCTCTTTTGCCGTCGTATGGCCCTCCTCCAATAACTATTGGATAGCTATGCGTTTCTTTATTGGCTTTATGAATTCCATGCACATGCCTGTGACCACAGATTAATAGATCTATATTTGCTTTATTAAATATTGGTCCCCAAACTTTTCTACAGTGCTGCTCGGCATGCCAGTTATTTCCATAAAATAGAGGGATATGGGTGATTATGATTTTATACTTTGCATTTTTATATTCTTTCTTTTCAATTTCTTGTTTTAACCAATCTGCCTGTTCTTCACGATAGTTATCAAAGTCATTCAATCCGGCATAAACAGGATGATCATCTGGTTTATCTTCACCAGAATCTAGAACTATAATATACACCGGACCATGCTGAAAAGAGAAATAGTACTTCTGGTCTGTTTTATTAATATACTTATTAAGGTTTCTGGCAAAAGTTCCTCTACTCTCATGATTACCTTTAGAATAAATTATAGGAGTTTCTGGCGATATTACCGATAATGGCTTTAGTAAGTTATTTACAATCTGATCTTCATCGGTTAAATAATTAAACATATCACCATTTAAAAAAACGAAGTCGTTCTTTTCATTCTCGTTGAATTGCAGCAGGTGAGCGAAAGACTCAGGCCTATCATGAATATCATTAAACACTAAAAAAGAAATTTCATCTTTTCTAGGATCAAACGTTTCGAATTTGTAGATCTCACTCACTGCTGTATCGCCATAGGTTATATCATAAGGTTTATATTCTTTAATAACTTTTGAGCACACACGATAGTAGTATGTCTTTTGAGGCTCTAGATTTACTAATTCAATAGCGTGTATGGTGTTATTGGCCTCTACCATACCATGATTAATTGTTTTTGCTATTTTGCCAAGATTTTCTGACTTCTCGCCATATTCTACCCAACTAAAAGATGGCAACTCTGTTATCCACCTTATAGTAATAGAATTTTGATTTGGCATTTGTAAATATGGCTTGGTTTTTAATGGTTGATTACCAGAAAGTACTGATGGCCTTTTAGCCAAACCATTAAATGAGCTTAAACTAAGTAACCCTAATGTGCCAAGAAAAGAAAGGAAATTTCTACGGTCTGGTTTCATGTAAATTGGTGAGGATAAAACACCTGTTCAATATAAACTGAACAGGTGTGGAATAAAATTTCTTATGCTTTTAATTGTGTGGTGCCACCTTTTTCTAAAGTAATATCCACCGGCATGTTAGTCTTCCATGATCCTCTGGTAAAATCGGGGATGTCTACAGAATTAGATCTATTTTTAATAGATTCTTCGCTTAGAGGAACGATTACACTCCATAAAGCAGCATCGTAAACATCCTGATCTAATGGCAACCCGTTTCTTAAACAATCAATCAACCGCCAATTCATCAAAGTATCCATACCCCCATGACCACCAATTTTCTTTGCCATTTCACCTACTTTTTTCACTATCTCTGGTTGATATTTTTCTTCTAATAGCTTAACATCTTCTGGTGACAACCAACCTTTATGACTGGTTGATATTTTACCGGGTAATGGGTATTTAAGAGCAGAGGCTTTAGTTCCACTTATTTTATGAATTCTAGAATAAACATTTGGAGAGGATACATCATGTTGTATCATGATGGTTTTTCCTTTAAAAGTTTTTATTGTAGTGGTATTCATATTACCTCTAAATTTCATTTTCGCATAAGGTGCATAAAATGAATCTTTGGCAGCTAATTCCTTTGCTCTTGCTTGCATAGAAAAGTCTTCACTTGATACCGAATTTAAAAACTCTAATTTATCACCTCTATTGATATCCATTACTTGACAAACAGGACCAATACCATGTGTTGGATATAAACTACCATTAAGACGCCCGTTTTCTTTTAAACGCCACATATCCTGGTAACCTTCTTTACTGAAATTTAAGTCCATTAGGTCATGAATATAAGCACCCTCTGTATGCACAATTTCTCCGAAGAAACCCTGTCTGGCCATATTTAGTGTTAATAATTCGAAGAAATCATAACAACAATTTTCCAGCATCATACAATGCTTTTTTGTTCTTTCTGATGTTTCTACTAATTTCCAACAGTCCTCAACAGTTAAAGCTGCTGGCACTTCTACCGCAACATGCTTGCCTTTCTCCATAGAATATAAAGACATTGGGGTATGCAAATCCCAAGGCGTACATATATAGACTAAATCAATGTCTTTTCTATCAATTACCTTTTTCCACTCATTTAAGTCGCCAGAAGCATATACCTCCGGATTTTGGCCTGTATTTTCTAATAAGCCCAACACTTTTTTAGCTTTTTCGGGAACGATATCGCAAATAGCTTTAATTTCTACTCCTTCTATTTTCGATAATCCTCTGATATGAGCAGATACCCTCATACCTAAGCCTATAACCGCAACTCTAACAGTAGATATCTTAGGTGCAGCATAACCACACATATTAAAATGCTGTTTCTGGGAAATTCCTTTACTAAAAAAACCTTTATCTCCGTAAGTTTTATCTGCAGCTTTAACAATTCCACTGCCTAATAAACTAAAACCTGCTAATCCTGTTAGCTTAAGAAAATTTCTACGATTGTCTCTCATGAATATAATTTTGATCTTATTATTTATCTAGTAAATAAGTGTATTAATTGTATAGTATTTTTTCTGAAACTCGCTTACCTGGTGTAGTTAAAGTTGCTACATAAACACCTCTTGTAATAGATACTGGTATAGTAATAATATGGTATCCTCCGGCTAAATTAACCTTAGCGTTATATATAATATTTCCTGCTAAATCTGTTAACTGAAGTGTTGATGCTTCACTTGTATCACTGTAAATTCCCAATTCTAATTTTTCATTACTTTGTATTCCAGAGATTGTTAATGGAGAGTTTTTGATTTTAGATTTAACATCAATAATGTCAAATTCTGTTACTTTACCATCAAAATCTACCTGTTTAAGTTGATAGTAAATTATATTGCCATTCGGGTTATAATCTTTAAAAGAATAAGTATTTATTGCATCTGAATTTCCATTTCCTGAAACTGTTCCTATTTTTTCAAATACGTTTCCATTATCAGATCTAAAAACTTCAAAATGAGAATTATTTATTTCTGCATGAGTTACCCATTTCAATTCATTAAAGCTTTCACTACTTACCGCGGTGAATGAAGATAAAGTTACTGGTAAAGACCCGCCAATTGTAGGAACTTTTATAAATGATGAAGCTTCAGAAGCGGTTTTCTTTATAGGCAAATAAGATGGAGTTCCTTCAACAATTATTGCGAAAGAAAAATAAGAATTTAAAGCTAATGGGCTTATTAGCTGAGAAATCATACTCTTTTTAAATGATAATTCTACAGCTTTATTTCCATTACCTAAAGTTACAAAATTAGAGATATTCATAATTTCGGCATAACCGTATCCCGAAACCTGATCAAAAAGCCAAGTACTAGGAGTCGCTCCTGAAAATTTATATATCTTGCCAGTGGTTAATCTACCATCATAGTACATATCAATACCTGATTCTGTATAATTTCCTGAATTATTACCTGTACCAGCATTATCATCCATATTTAGATAAATAGTTAACTTATTACCACTAGAAACTCCGATATCTAAATTAGAATTACCTTCAATATAAAAGTATATTTTATCTGCATCGCCAAAAGTCTTACACCCTAATAATGAACCATCTCCATTTTGACCAGCCCATTGGATATTGGTCCAATCTGTAAAATTTCCGTCAACAGTAACTGTTTGCGCTATTGAGTTCTCTGCTGCTACAAAGGCAAAGAATAAAAAACAAATTTGTAAAAGTCTTTTTTTCATAAAATTATTATTAAAAGGTTAATTAATTCGTGTGTGGTCACATCATTACGATTGTATGCCCTTATTCTCAATAATCCTTAATTACTAATAGCTGTACTTCCAATAGTTGCAATCTTAATTAATTTGGAAGATCGTGTTTTGGCTACTGGCAGCTCTCCGCCAAATCCATCTTTAAATGCAAAATTTATATAAGGTCCTAAATTCCCTAGAGCTTCCTTTTTAATAGAAAACTCAATAATATTTTTATCAGAATCGCTTACTACAGAAGAATATATTATCGAATTTGCCGCGAATGTGTGAACTGTAGAAGCCGTCCAGCCCCAAGTACTTTGGTTTTCACCAGTAAATTGATAGAAACGACCACCAGTAAGTCTGCCATCGTACCAAAAATCAAATCCAGACCCTAGTGGATAATAACTTGACCTATACCCAGTCTTTAAGTTATCATCAGTATCAATATAAATTGCCATCTTACTTTC
>JAZQRF010000337.1:0-5198 GCA_045629485.1 Pelobium sp.
GAAAAACTTTATCAGGATTTTTATGCTGATGCTCCATTTACGCATATCAGCAAAAAGAATATAGATTTAAAGCAGGTGGTGAATACCAATAAATGTCTGATTCATTTAGAAAAACATGGTAATAAGCTGATGATTCTATCCATAACAGATAATTTATTAAAAGGAGCTTCTGGTCAGGCAGTACAGAATATGAACTTGATGTTTGGCTTGGATGAGAGGGAAGGACTAAGATTAAAGGCAGCGTATTTTTAATGTTCTATGTTGTAAGTAATAAGTTTTAAGTATGCAGAACTACAAAGAATTAAAGGTCTGGGAGAAATCACATCACTTAACGCTTAAAATTTATGAGATAACTAAAGCCTTTCCTAAAGAAGAATTATTCGGCTTAGTTAGCCAAATGAGGAGAGCAAGCGCTTCAATACCTGCAAATATTGCCGAAGGCTGTGGGAAATTAACTCAGCTAGATTTTGCTAAATATTTAAATATTGCTTTAGGGTCTGCAAATGAAATCGATTACTTTTTAATTCTTAGCAGGGATTTAGATTATATTAATTTAGATCAGTTTGAAGAATCAGAAAAATTGATTAATGAAATTAAAGCAATGTTAATTGTATTAATACAAAAAGTTAGAGGTTCAGTTACTTAAAACTAATAACCTATAACTTAAAACTCAAAAACATGAAACTATTCGACGTATACCCACTTAACGATATTGAAATTGTAAAAGGACAAGGAAGTTTGGTTTGGGATAATAATGGACAGGAATATTTAGATTTATATGGAGGTCATGCCGTAATTTCTATCGGTCATACGCATCCACATTATGTCAATCGTATCACCGAACAATTGAATAAATTAGGATTTTATTCCAACTCGATTAAAATACCTTTGCAGGTTCAGCTGGCCGAAAAATTAGGCAGAGTTTGCGGTAAAGAAGATTACCAATTATTCTTATGTAACTCTGGTGCAGAAGCAAATGAAAATGCTTTAAAATTAGCCTCGTTTGCAAACGGAAGGAAGAAAATTATAGCTTTTACCAAAGCATTTCACGGAAGAACATCTTTAGCTGTTGCAGCAACAGATAACCCTAAAATTGTAGCACCTGTAAACGAAACAGATAATATTATTTTTTTACCTCATAACGATGTGGATGCTTTAAAGAAAGCATTTGCCGATTATGGAAACGAAATTTCTTCTGTAATTATAGAAGGAATCCAGGGTGTTGGAGGGATCAGAGTTGCTGATGTAGAATTTTTACAAGCTATTCGTTCTTTATGTGACGAGTATGGGGCTTACTACATTGCAGATAGTATCCAATGCGGTTATGGCCGAAGCGGTAAATTTTTCTCCCATGACTATGCAGGTGTAAACGCCGATATTTATACCATGGCAAAAGGCATGGGCAATGGTTTTCCTATTGGAGGAATTATCATTAGTCCAAATTTGAAGCCATGGCATGGAATGTTAGGGACAACTTTTGGAGGTAACCATTTAGCTTGTGCTGCTGCATTGGCTGTTCTTGAAGTAATGGAGGAGGAAAATTTAATCCAAAATGCAGCTGAGATAGGCGATTATTTAGTTGCTGAGTTAAAAAAAATGGATAAAATTTCAGAAGTTCGCGGTCACGGCTTAATGATTGGAATCGAATTACCCGAAGAATTGCGAACTGTTAAAAAAGATTTACTATTTAAAGAACGTATATTTACAGGTGAAGCAAAACCTAATGTGATTAGGTTACTGCCTGCATTAAATTTAACTAAGGAGCATGCCGACAGGTTTTTGACTTCATTCTCTAAAATTTTAAACACGTAATTAATGAAACTATTCTCTTCTGTACATGATGTTAATGATGTTAACCAACTGGTATCAGAAGCTATCCAGCTCAAAGCTAATCCCTTCGCTTTCGAAAATCTTGGGAAACATAAAACTTTAGGCTTAATATTCCTTAATCCGAGTTTGAGAACCCGCTTAAGTACTCAGAAAGCTGCCTTAAATTTAGGAATGCAGGTGATGGTGATGAACATGGATAAAGAAGGCTGGGCTTTAGAAACTCAGGATGGAATTATCATGAACGGAACCACGGTAGAGCATATCCGTGAAGCTGCAGGCGTAATGGGTGAGTATTGCGATATTATTGGAATTCGTTCTTTTCCGGGTTTAAAAGATAGAAACGAAGATTATTCAGAATTGATATTTAATAAATTTGTTCAGTTTTGTGGTGTTCCGGTAGTAAGTCTAGAATCCGCCACACGTCATCCTTTACAAAGCTTAGCAGATTTAATTACGATAGAAGAGTTAAAAAAGACAGAGAAGCCAAGGGTGGTTTTAACCTGGGCACCACATGTAAAACCTTTGCCACAGGCAGTAGCAAATTCTTTTGCCGAATGGATGAACAAAGCTGATTACGATTTTGTAATAACGCATCCAGAAGGTTATGATTTGGCACCTGAATTTGTTGGGAATGCTATTGTGACTACCAACCAGGATGAAGCTTTAGCAGGAGCTGATTTTGTGTATGTGAAAAACTGGTCGTCTTATAACAATTACGGCAAAATTCTCTCAGATGGCAAAGGCTGGATGATGACCAATGAGAAGCTGAAATTGACAAATAATGCCGGCGTGATGCATTGTTTGCCAGTAAGAAGAGGTTTAGAATTGTCTCATGAGATCTTAGATGGCCCTAACTCTCTGGTACTAAACCAGGCCAACAACAGAGTTTGGGCAGCACAAGCGGTATTAAAAACACTTTTAGAAGCCGGGAAATGAGACAACCACTTTGGGTAATAAAAATTGGCGGAAACGTTATTGATAGCAGCCAGCATTTAGCGCTGTTTTTGAGACATTTCGCACAATTAGAAGGCGCTAAAATTTTGGTGCATGGAGGTGGAAAAATAGCTACGCAAATCGCCGATAGTATGGGCGTTACTACTAAAATGGTAGATGGTCGCCGCATTACAGACCAGGAAATGCTG
The DNA here is from genome assembly GCA_045629485.1 of Pelobium sp. Taxonomy (GTDB): domain Bacteria; phylum Bacteroidota; class Bacteroidia; order Sphingobacteriales; family Sphingobacteriaceae; genus Pseudopedobacter. The sequence continues at coordinate 2,973 of JAZQRF010000337.1, forward strand.
AATGTAGTTACTATGGTTTACGGTGGTCTGGTAAACAAAAACATCGTTGCGCAACTACAGGGGATTGGTGTAAATGCCATCGGGATGACCGGTGCTGATGCAAATGCCATTAAAGCTGTTAAGCGTCCTGTAAAAGAAGTTGACTTTGGATTTGTTGGAGATTTAACACCCAATTCAATTAACGTTTCTATTTTAGAAAAAATAATTGAAGCAGGCTTGATTCCGGTTTTCTCGGCTTTAACACATAATGGGCATGGACAATTATTCAACACAAATGCCGATACAATTGCCTCGGCGTTAGCGGTAGGCTTATCCGCTGTTTATGAAACAAAGTTGATTTATTGTTTTGAGAAGAACGGCGTAATGAGAGATGTCAATAATGATGCATCAGTTATAGAAAAAATAAATCCTGCTTATTTCGAGGAATTAAAACATCAGGGAATTATAGCTGATGGAATGTTACCCAAGCTCCACAACGCGTTTGATGCTATTACAAATGGCGTAAAAGAAGTGTATATTGGGCATGCAGGAAAATTAGCCGATTTGAGCGAAGGGAAAGCCTTTGGAACATGTTTATCATTGAGCTAAGCACTTTAATAATTAATTATGAGTGATAAAAATAATACTATCGCAATTCTTGGAAGTGGAAATATGGGGCTTTACATTGCTAAAGGCCTGGTGAATTCCGGAATGTATCAGGCATCAGGAATAACTTTAACCCGGAGAAAATTATCAGCCTTAGCTTCTTACCAGGATCAGGGTTTTATAGTAACACAGGATAATATTGCGGCAACACAACAGGCAAACATCATCATATTAGGCGTTTTGCCTCAGCAGTTAAATAGTGTTTTAGACCAGATCTCAGCAGTAATCGAGCCTTCTAGACATTTAATCATATCTATTATCAGCGGAGTTTCTTGCCAGGATATCAAAGCAAGATTGAATAAAAATGTAGAGGTCATCCGGGTAATGCCTAATACAGCAATTGCGATTAATCAATCTATGACCTGCATTGCTGCAGATGAAGCTCAGCCTGAAAATGTTGAATTAGTAAAAAATATTTTCAGTACTGTTGGAAAAGCGATCGTCATTAAAGAAAATTTAATGCCTGCGGCAACAGCTTTATGCTCAAGTGGCATTGCTTTTTATTTAAGAGCCATTAGAGCAGCAACAGAAGCAGGAGTGGAATTAGGTTTTCATGCAGAGGAAGCGCTGGCCATGGTTTCGCAAACTGTAAAAGGAGCTGCAGACCTTTTAATCGAATTAGAGAGCCATCCTGAGGCTCAGATAGATAGGGTAACCTCGCCAAAAGGCTGCACCATTGCCGGATTAAATGAAATGGAACATAATGGATTTAGTTCTGCTTTAATAAAAGGGATCACATTAGCAGCTCAAAAAGCTGGTAATTTATATAAACAAGACTAATAAATGTCTGTAGATAATTTGTTTGAAGATGCGCTGGAACTTTTAAAACAGTTGATAGCCATCCCGTCTTTTTCAAAGGAGGAAGATAAAACTGCCGATTTAATTGTCGCATTTCTGGAAAAAAAAGAGATTCAATTAAACAGGAAAGGCAATAATATTTGGGCTTTTAACAAGCATTTTGATGCGGCTAAAAAGACCATCTTATTAAATTCTCACCACGATACAGTAAAACCAAATAAAGGTTATACAAAAGATCCTTTTAACCCGGAGATAATCGATGGTAAATTATATGGGTTAGGCAGTAACGATGCTGGCGGATGCCTGGTGACATTAATCAGCACCTTTCTTTATTTTTATAACAGAGAAGATCTAACATACAATTTCGTACTTGCCGCCACTGCAGAAGAAGAAAATTCGGGTAAAGGTGGTTTAGAATCAATCATTCCTGAGTTGGGTGAACTGGATTTTGGCATTGTTGGTGAACCCACAGAAATGCACCTTGCTGTGGCCGAGAAAGGCTTAATGGTTTTAGATTGTTATGCCAAAGGAAAATCCGGACATGCCGCTAGAAACGAAGGCGAGAATGCAATCTACAAAGCATTAAAAGATATTCAATGGTTTAAGGATTATACCTTTACCAAGGTGTCACCAACACTGGGCCCAGTAAAAATGTCGGTTACCATTATAAATGCAGGAACGCAACACAACGTTGTTCCTGATGTTTGCCAGTTTACGGTTGATGTTAGGGTTACCGATGCTTATAATAATGAGGAGGTTTTAAAAATCATTCGTCAGTTTGTA
>JAZQRF010000338.1:0-23585 GCA_045629485.1 Pelobium sp.
CCTGGATGGCAGCTTTCACCTTATCTGAGTAAAATTTAGCCATCTCATTATGGATGTACATATCGTTCTTAAGACGGTTGAACTCTTCAACATCTGTGGTTACAAAAGGCGCAGCTTTCTCTATGGCTGCTACTGCATCTCTACCATGAACAAGAATTTCATTGGCAATCTGCATAGGTGTTTCACCTATATGCGCCTCTTTTTTCCATTGCTTTTCAGCATAATCTATAATCATCTCTCCTTCCGGAGCCTCAGATTCATACATTAAAGTAAATACACCGTATCTGAAAGGATTGATGAATTGCGTCATCAGCATTCCTAATGTAGAAGTCTGGCGGTTACCATCGGTAATACCAAAACGTCTTAAGATTTTAGGAGAAATTTCTCCTGCGGCATCATAAGCCTCTACAATATGTTTTGCTTTATCTTCTGATGCGCCATATTTTTCACCCAGTTGTTTAGACCAATAGGCTTCTTCTTCTTTTTTATCACGTTTTACTTTCCAGGCATATCTTGCCCAGGCCTTGTACCAAATCCAGTCACGTTCTATCTGCATGGTACGCTTTTCTCCTTTATCGGCGGTATATGGCCAATCCCAGTAAGAAGATTGAGGATAAAGATGCAAACCATTAGACTCGTGGATATCATGCATAGCTTGAACAGATTTTTGGATAAAGTCCGGTGATCCGTATCTGAAAGGCTCTAAGTTGGCTAAAATATGTACGTTTTGAATATGTACCGTACCAATACGGCTCAAGCTTTTGTGCAGATCAGCCCATTTGCCACGAGTTTCATAAGTGGTTAATGCTTCACCATTATACTTTGCCATAGTATATAAGTTTTTATACAACGGCAAAGATGCTTTCATTACTGCTGGCGCATCGGTATCATGTGCTCTTAGTACAATAGGAGGTTCCTGAGCAGAACCAATAGCTTTTAAACCATCTTGCACCCCAGGAATAATGGTTTTAGTAAACCATTCTATATCATCCTGACCTACCCCTTCCATGGCCTCACCAAGCGTTACCAGTAAACCAACGTTAGGGTACTTTTCTACAAATGCAGCGATAGACTTGCGGGTATAATCTGCGATTAATGGGATAATCGGACGGTTTCTGTCCTGCGTTTTCAAACCATGTTTCTCTGCAAAAGGCTCGGGAATTAAAATGTTATAAAACATTTGGATTACCCATATTCCTCTTTTATTTGCTTCTTCCGTTAAAAACTTAAAAAGTTCTTCGTTTTTTTTGAAAGTAGCTTCATCTACCTCCAATGCATAAGGATAGTCTTTTAATTTCACCAGTGATGAAAATGGGTGACCGTTCCATAAATACAAAGAATTGTATTTATTTTCCAGCATCATGTCCAGGTAATCTATCCAGTGCTGTTTATCATAAAGCCATGGAAATGATTCCGGAGTGTAAGGATATTCATAAACCTCTCTTCCTGGCAGGTAATCAGGTTTTTGAATTCCAATAGCTGTACCCCTCAATACCATTTCAGGAGCATCCTGGATATTGTTATTTAGTGGCAGCGTCTTTTCATCTTTCACCTTTTCTGCCAGCTCGATGAAAGCGTATAATATGCCCGAATCATCCCCACCAGATATTGTAATATCTCCTTTCTGGTCAGAAAGTATAGAGAAACTTTCTTTAGCACCTTTATGTATACCTTCAACTTTGATGATCCTTTTTGATGATTTACCTTTTTTGGCGGCTTTCACGATCTTATTGCTGATACCGGATTTAGTAAGAACTTCCGACAATTTAGATGCGCCAAACTGGACGCGAATGCCAGAAGCAACAGGAACTTCAATTTCTACAGCTGTTGTTTTAGTGTTCTTCTCAGTAGCATAGCTACTAAAAGAAAACATCATACAAACAAATAAAATTAGGATTCGCAAATAAGTAATCATCTATTATTAGGTTTTTATAGACTAAATAAATGTAATTGCTATTGGACACAATCACAAAAAATCAAAACTAAGCTTAAATAGAGATTATTCTTTGTAAGATTTTTCCTAACAATTATACAATGTTATCATTAACAAAAATTATACATAGGCTCAAGCCCGCAAATTGATATCCTAGAAGCAGAAAATAAAAAAAATACCTTCTCCTATACACGTAAATAAAAAAACCCCATTATTTTTGAATTTTCTTAGAGCATCTTAATCAACAAAAACATAAATCTCTGAAAATTATTACTCTAATCTAATACTTATGAAAATACTTGAATGCACAGAACCCGGAACTTTTGCTTATAAACAAAGTGACCAGCCAGTTTTACAAAAAGACCACGCAATTATAAAAATTAAAAGAATAGGGATTTGCGGAACAGATTTACATGCATTTGAGGGCACCCAGCCTTTCTTTAGCTATCCAAGAATTTTAGGCCATGAGCTTGCGGGCGAATTGGTAGATTTTGACAATGCACCAGGTTTTTCGAAAGGCGAACCAGTAACCTTTATTCCTTATTTTAATTGTGGGAAATGCATTGCCTGCAGGAGTGGAAAGCCAAATTGCTGCACAGGTATTAAGGTTTTTGGTGTACATATCGACGGTGGAATGGCAGAATATGTTTCTGTACCCTCGTACGCCCTTCTACATGGAAATGATTTAAGTTTTGATGAGCTGGCATTGGTAGAGCCTCTAGCTATAGGCGCACATGGGGTAAGAAGAGCTGGTATAACACCAGGTGAATTTGTTTTGGTAATTGGTGCCGGCCCCATAGGTTTAGGAACAATGGAATTTGCAAGAATTGCCGGAGCTAAAGTAATAGCATTAGATATTAACGAGAACCGGCTTTCTTTTTGCAAAGAAAAATTAAATGTACATTATACAATTAACGGGGCAACAGAAAATGTAACCGAGCGGTTAATGGAAATTACCAATAATGACATGCCAACTGTAGTGATCGATGCTACCGGAAATCAAAAGGCCATTAACAATGCTTTTCAGTACATGGCGCATGGAGCAAGATTTGTATTGATCGGGCTTCAGAAGGGAGATATCAGCTTCAGCCATCCGGAGTTTCATAAAAGGGAAGCTACTTTAATGAGCAGCAGAAATGCTACCATCCAGGATTTCGAACATGTTATCCATTCTATGAGGAATAAGGAGGTAAACCCAACAAACTATATCACCCACCGGGTGGATTTTGATGATGTTAAAAATGAGTTTAAAAATTGGCTTAACCCCGAAAACGGAGTGATAAAGGCGATGATAGAACTATAATAAGTTCCGGGATTTCTAATCCCGGAACTTATTATTTACTAATATTACTAAGCAATTGTTTAGACTTCTCAATCTGGGCTACTATATCTTTTCTTGCTCCATTATCTGCTAAGACTCTCCTTAAATCTACTATAGAAGCATTTACTGCCATTGTTGCAGCATTTTTATTATATATGTTATTTACTCTTTGGCTTTTAAAAATCCCATATTCCTGGTAGGCCATACCCCTATTCTGATAGAATTTCATATCAGCCGGATTGAGTTCTATTCCTGTTGAGAAGTCTTTAATCGCACCTAACAGTAAGGGTTCTTTTTCGGGGGATTTGTAATCTTTAATTTGGGCATTCCATAGTAATTTTGCTTTTCCCCGGTAATAATATGCTGTAGGTTCCGCAGGTTTATATGCTATGAGTTTATCAAAAGACTCAACAGATTTTTTGTAATTATTAGCATGATAAAATGCATAACCCATTAAATACAAAGCATTCGTATTGGAGTTATCTGTAGCATATGCCTTTTCAAAATAGGTAGCAGCTTCACCAAAATCTCCACTCATCATTGCCTTCTGGCCTAATCTTTCATAAGGAGTTTGCGCTAATACAATAGCAGGAAGTAAAAAATTAAATAAAATAAAGATTTTCTTATTCATAATCATTTCAAAAGAAACATTAGCTCTGGTAATTTTTGTAAGCTATAAAATTTCTAAACGCTTTTAAAATTAAAATATTTCTTTCTATCATAAATATATACCTGACTAAATTGCATGAAATTGCCTATATAAATATGTTTTTAATGTTATATTTTTAATTATATTAGAAGAAATGGGATTGGCATAACTGTTGACTTTACTAAAACTCAGAAATAAACTTCAGCATTCCAGTTTCAAACTGTCATATTGACGTTATCAAAAAAATTAATTATTTATGAGCAAATTCGATCCGTTCGATTTTAACCACGCTATGCCACTAATAAATGAAGATACCGAGTTTTTTCCTTTAATGTCTCAGGAAGATGAGGAAGAAATGAACAATGAGAAGACTCCAGAAATACTTTCCATATTGCCTTTAAGAAATACAGTATTGTTTCCGGGAGTTGTTATCCCTATCACTGTAGGCCGGGATAAATCTATCAAACTGATAAAAGATGCCTATAAAGGAGATAAGATTATTGGAGTTGTTGCACAGCGTGATGTAAGTATAGAAGACCCAACTTTTGAAGAATTAAACACAGTAGGTACCGTAGCCATTATTGTAAAAATGCTGCAAATGCCTGATGGCAATACCACAGTAATTATCCAGGGAAAAAACAGGTTTGAACTGGCAGAACAGGTTCAATCTGAACCTTACATTAAAGCCATTGTTACTAAATTTGAAGAAATAAGACCTAAAGTTGATAAAGAATTTAAGGCCATGGTTTCTTCTGTAAAAGAACTGGCTATGCAAATCATCCAGTTTTCTCCCAACATCCCTTCTGATGCTGGAATTGCTATCAAAAATATAGATAGCGTACCTTTTCTCATCAACTTTATCTCTTCTAACATGAATGCTTCTGTGGAAGATAAACAGAAGATGCTGGAAGTTGCGAATCTTAGAAACCGGGCCGAAATGGTGCTTCAACATCTAAGTACAGAACTGCAAATGCTGGAATTAAAAAACCAGATCCAGAACCGTGTGAAGGTAGATTTAGATAAGCAACAAAGAGATTATTTCTTAAACCAGCAACTAAAAACCATTCAGGAAGAACTGGGAGGAAATTCTCCGGATATGGAAATTGAAGATTTACGCAAGAAATCTTTAAAGAAGCAATGGGGAAAAGAAACAGCAGATCATTTTAACAAAGAGCTGGATAAACTGGCAAGAATGAACCCTGCTGCCGCAGATTATTCTGTTCAGATTAATTACCTGGAAGTACTATTAGATCTTCCGTGGGGGTTATTCACAAAAGATAACTTCGATCTTAAAAGAGCGCAAAAGATTCTGGATAAAGACCATTATGGTTTAGATAAAGTTAAAAAACGTATAATCGAGTACCTGGCTGTTTTAAAACTTAAACACAACATGAAAGCGCCAATACTTTGCCTGGTGGGCCCCCCGGGAGTAGGTAAAACTTCTCTAGGGAAATCTATTGCAAAAGCATTGGGCAGAAAATATGTAAGAATGGCATTAGGTGGTGTAAGAGACGAGGCCGAGATCAGAGGCCATCGTAAAACCTATATTGGTGCTATGCCTGGCCGAATTATTCAATCCATAAAAAAAGCGGGAAGTTCAAATCCGGTTTTCGTTTTGGATGAGATTGATAAAGTTGGCAACGACCACAGAGGCGATCCTTCCTCTGCCCTTTTAGAAGTTCTAGATCCGGAACAAAACAATGCCTTTAACGATCACTTTGTAGAACTGGATTACGATCTTTCTAATGTGATGTTTATCGCAACAGCTAACTCTCTGAGCAATGTTCAGCCTGCACTTTTAGACAGGATGGAGATTATTGAAGTAAACGGCTACACGATAGAAGAGAAAATTGAGATAGCTAAAAAACATTTATTGCCTAAACAAAAAGAGCAGCATGGTTTAAAAGCGAAAGACATTACCTTAAAATCATCAGTAATAGAAAAAATTATTGAAGATTATACCAGAGAATCTGGTGTGCGTGGTTTAGAGAAAAAAATAGGCTCTGTTGTTAGAGGCGCTGCTACTAAAATAGCTATGGAGGAAGAATACAATCCTTCTTTCTCTAATGCCGATATTGAAGAAACATTGGGTGCACCTATTTACGATAAAGATTTTTACGAAGGCAATGAAGTTGCCGGAGTAGTAACAGGCTTAGCATGGACACAGGTTGGCGGAGATATTTTATTTATTGAGGCAATACTAAGCCCCGGCAAAGGAAAGATGGCCTTAACAGGAAATCTTGGTGACGTAATGAAAGAGTCTGCAACCATTGCCATGGCTTACATTAAGGCTCATGCACAAAGTTTTGGAATAGATTACAGGGTTTTCGATCAATGGGATATTCATATCCACGTTCCTGCTGGTGCAACGCCTAAAGATGGTCCATCAGCTGGGATTACTATGTTAACCTCTTTAGTATCGGCCTTTACTCAAAGAACCGTTAAAGAGCATTTAGCGATGACTGGCGAAATTACCTTACGTGGAAAAGTTTTACCTGTGGGTGGAATTAAGGAGAAAATTCTTGCTGCCAAAAGAGCAAATATCAAAGACATTATCCTTTCTAAAGCGAACAGAAAAGACATCCTGGAAATAAAAGAAAGTTACATTAAAGACCTTACATTTCACTACGTTTCTGAAATGTCTGAAGTTATCAATATTGCACTTTTAGATAGAAAAGTTAAGAATGCTTTAGATATCACTTATAAAGAGCCTGCTAAAAAACAAGCATAAGTATCTATTTATAAAATACCGGCAACATTACTTGCCGGTATTTTTGTATTAGGATCATATTAAAACTTTTAGTTTTAATATGACATTGCTCATTTTAAAACATTTGAATATATCATAGCTTTATAAAAAATTCGGGTGCTGAGGATAATTAGCATCAACAGATATTTAAAGGCATTTAAACAAAATAATAATGAAAAATATTTTAGTTACTACAGACTTTTCTATTAATTCTAAAGCAGCAATTTATTTCGCTATTCAACTTGCTAAACAAACCCGTGTATTTATTACTTTTTTTCATTCCTATCACATTTTAAAACCTACATCTTTTAGCGAGGCGAAATTTGAGGCTTATGAAAAAGAGCAAAGGGAGAAAATCGCTGCCCATCTGGAAGATTTCATTAATGATATCACCAAAGATTCGGGAATTTCTCAGGATCAATTTAAATGTGTAATCAGAGAATCTGTGGTGCCGGATGGCAATATTTTGAATTACGCTGAATATGGCGGTTTCGATTATATTTGCATGGGAACGCGTGGTGCCGGAAAAATAGAAAAGATTTTTGGAACCAATACTTCCCACGTTATTAATAAATCTGAGGTACCTGTAATTGCAGTACCAAAAGATTACGAAAGCAAACCCATTACAAATTTCTTGTATGCCTCAGATTTATTTTCTTTTGAAAGTGACATCGAAAAAATATTGCACCTAGCACAGCCTTTACAGGCTAAAGTAAAAGTTTTAAACTTCAGCTTCCCTTCAGAATTAGAAGAAAACAAAGCGATAGCAGAGCGGTTTCAGAAACTTACAGATTATCCAATTGAGATTCACATTGAGGAAAATGATTTCCAACATACTTTGGTAGAAAATATCTCCATCGCAACAGAGAAATTTCAACCCTCATTATTGGTTATGTTTACTAATCAAAATAAATCAATATTTGAGAAACTTTTGTTTTCCAGCAACTCTGAAGATGTCGCTTTTAAAACGAAAGTTCCATTATTAATCTTCAAAAAGGGCAAGTAATTTGAGTTAATAAATCTTAATTTAGCCGCATTGTATGATGCGGCTTTTCTTTTTAATTCTGTTTTTTTGTTTGGGATCATTAATTTCTTTTGGGCAAACATCGTCTTCTTTTTATAAAAAGGAATTCGGGTTTAAAACCGAAAACGATGCTTACCTGGCAATAAAACAAGATCAATACTATACCAATGGCCTTTTTCTGTACTTCAGAAGTGCACTAAAGCCTTCTGAAAGGCAGGATACGACTAAAATAGCTAAGAAAATCCTTACGGTTAGTGCAGGTCAGAAAATGTATAATGCACAATCTGGGTATGTACCTAATATAGATTATATAGACCGTCCTTTTGCCGGATATTTATTTGGAAGTACTGCCTTGCAATGGCTTTTAAAGAATGAAAATATTTTTAGATCGGAAATACAAGTAGGAATTTTAGGCCCATCGGCCTTAGGTGAAGAAGCGCAAAAGCTGTATCATGATGTTTTTGGATTCTATGAATTAAATGGCTGGCAACACCAGGTAAAAGACGAAATTGCTCTCAACCTGATTTTAAACTATGACAAGCTCCTCTATCGCTCCTCATCAAAAAAAGTAGACTTTAGCCTGCCTGTAGAAGCAAGAATAGGAAATACTTTCTCTGGGCTTAAAACGGGAATACTTTTTAGAACCGGAAGCTTAAACCCTTTTTACCATTCTGCAAGTACACAAAGTAATATAACCACCTATACCCCCGAAAATGTTCTGGAAAAAGAATTTTACTTTTTTTTAAGACCTTCTCTCGACCTGGTTATTTACGATGCCACTATTTCAGGCGGTTTATTTAGAAAAGATAAAGGTGATGTTATTTACGACACAAAGCCACTGGTTTTCTCCCAGGAAATTGGACTGTCTTATTCAAAAAAAAGATGGACGGCTAACTTTTCTTTGTTATTCAAAACCAGGGAAGTAAAAAGTTCAGCAAAAGCACATCAATATGGAATAATAGACGTTTTCTTTAGATTTAATTAAGCTTTATACAATTAAGGACGCCACTTCCGAAAACAATCAATATAAGATGACCATAGTTAACCCCAATCAGTCCGCCTGTTAATTTTCTTTAGAGATTGCTTTTTCTTTTCGTCCAGTCTCCTGGCCATGGCAGCTTTTCCCGGCTTCGTTTTCTTTCTGGGTTTTTCCACTTTTAAACTTTCTTTAATCAGGAAGATGATTCTGTTAATTGCATTTTGTTTGTTCCTAAGCTGGCTTCTGTCTTCATCAGATACTATTTGCAAAAAACCATCCTTATTAATCCTGTTAGCTAATTGAGTAGAGATTCTTTGTTTTTCTTCTGCTCTAAAAACCAGTGATTGATTAACATTCCAAAATAACTCCACCCTTGAGGAAACTTTGTTTACATTTTGCCCGCCTTTTCCTCCGCTTCTAGACATCCTAAACTGGAATTCGCCAATCAATTCTTCTGTTTTAATTTCCATAATTAAGCTAAATTAACCATCTGTTGTGAATAATAATCATATCTGGTTTCTAAATCTAAAACTATACCTATTAGAGTACGTAGGTTTTCTAATACCCAAAAAATCTCAGTTTTTCTTCTTCTAAATTCCGATTAAATTTATTTGCAGAGAACAAATTATGCTCAGGCCAGCAGCAGTTTTCTTTGTTTAACACGAAAAAAAATAATCAAAAACAATATGCACCTAACGGCTTTATTTTAACTTTGCTAAACATGAACAAAAATATTGTTGTAGCTATAGACGGTTATTCTTCCTGCGGAAAAAGCACATTGGCAAAAGCTTTAGCTAAAAAGCTTCATTTTATTTATGTAGATAGTGGGGCGATGTATAGAGCTGTAACGCTATATTTTTTAAGAAATCAAACAGATTTAACAAATCACGATTTGATTATTGATGCCTTAGAACATATCGATCTTAATTTTCATTCAAGAGATTACCAGTCTCATATTTTGCTTAACGGAGAAGAGGTTTCTGAAGAGATTAGACAAATGCCTGTTTCTGAAAACGTGAGTAACATTGCCGCCATTAAAGAAGTACGCCAGGCAATGGTAAAACAACAGCAAAAGATGGGCAAATCTAAAAACATTGTAATGGACGGAAGAGATATTGGTACAACGGTTTTTCCAAATGCTCAGGTAAAACTTTTTATGACCGCTGATCCAAAAATAAGGGCAGAAAGAAGGTATAAAGAATTAACAGCGAAAGGCGAAGAAGTGAGTCTGGAAGAAATATTTGAGAACATTGCTCATCGTGATTTCCTGGATACTACCAGAGAAGAAAGCCCATTAATGAGAGCGGAAGATGCCATTATACTGGACAATACCAATCTTTCTGAAGAAGAACAGTTGGCGTTTGCCCTGGATAAAATCAAACCTTTTACAAATCTTTAGCCACCCAGCCTCTTAAATCATTTTGGCTGATGTAGAGATAATTATCCATGGCACCTAACACCTTATAATTTATTTTCGGATTAAACAATCCAATTGGTGTTTCATTATAACCAGGTTTATCCAATATATCTTTAGATGTGGTGATGGTAGAAGCTTTTGGCTTTTTACCCACACTTATCTTTTTTAAATTTTCTTTCTCTCCAAACTCATTGTTAATGGTTACAGATAACGGCGATACTGCCAAAACAGTTACCGGTACCAAAGAAGAATTATTTTTAGTGATGATAATTTCTTCACCAAGGTATTTCTCTTCGGCTTTAAGGCTACCAGGAATGGTATCACTCAACAGGACATAATCTAAGGGATCAATAGCACCTCCCCCAGTATAAATCCCGAAATGTAGATGCGGGGATGTAGTTTTCGCATTCCCGGTATTCCCCATCAAGCCAATAGGTTCTCCTTTTTTCACCTCCTGCCCTGCACTTACCAATTGGCTATCTAAATGCGCATAATAAATAGATTGCCCAAAAATGCCTAATCTTTGCCAAATCACTTTTCCCCCAATAGCGGTTTGCTGCACCCTGCTAATTGTTCCATCAGCGACAGCTAAAATCGGCGTATTTCTTTTAGCAAAAATATCTATCCCTTCGTGACGCCTGGCACCGCCATCACGGTCTACACCCCAAAAACTTTGAATTGATTTATTATTTCCACCGCTAACCGGGAAACCCAGTTTAGGCTGATCAATAATTTCGAGATCTACCTGACCTGACACCAGCAACTCGGGCTGCAAGCGCAAAATAAGTGCTTTATCATTATTATTTTCATAAGAAAAAGTTGTATCGGCAGACTGTATGCTCAACACATTGGTTAAAGATTCACTTTTCTCCAACACATCTATAAAAATATCAAATGGCTCTTTTGCCGAAGTTTTCACTTTAAAAGTTAAGCGCCTTGCCTTTTTATAATTAATGGTATATCCCAAAGCTTCCGGAGAACTTGCCTGGAAATAAATACGCTCCCTAAAAGGAAAAGTAATTTCCTGTGTGGGTTTGTTAATGGCGTCTACTCCCCTTTCAATCCAGGTCTTACCCATTTTGGTATGGGCAAGTTTTGAACTTTCTAAAGATTGCTGATAGGCCTTATATGGCGAGGGCTTAAAAATGGTTTTACAGGATAAAATACAGCAACAAATAAAAAGTAAGCCAACTAACCTCATAGCTCATCTTCCTCTTTTGTTTCAGGGTCGGTATTCTCATATTGTTGTTCATCACCGGGAATATAATGCGTTAAAGGCGTATCCTTGAGTTTCTCTCCTCTAAAATCATCCATAGAAATATTGTTCTTTTCTGATGCCTTACGCTCGTTAAAATCTGCTTCTGCAGAAAGTTCATCCTGCTTTTTTTCTTTAATTTCTTTTTCGTTTTTCATAATCTTCAGTTTTATTATAACTCTAACATATATAGTGCCTTTTTTTACAGATACGAACTTATAAGACACCATTTTAAGTTTTGAAATCATTTAAAAGAGATCATATTTAGCCCTTCAATTATCTTAAAAACACAAATACTTATAAATCAATAAAAAAAGCTCTTTTATTTCTTTATACATAAGATAATATTTTTACCTTTGCAGTCCCCAAAGCGGGAAAAAAGGAGATCAATTAATTAATGGCAAAAAAACAAGTAGCAGAAAAAGAGCTTACCTCTAAACAAGCAGAGCTTCAGGAGACTGTAAAAAGAGAAAAAGAGGTATTTGAATCAGAAGCTGATTCAATATCTATTGAAGATATTAAATCTTCAAGCCGTCAGGCAGACCCTGCAGATTTTGACTGGGATGCAGACGAGAAAATCTTCGGTAACTATAATGCAGCCGAAAGAGAAAAAATGGAAGAAATGTACGCAGGTACATTCAATTCTGTTGAAAGAGGAGAAATCATCTCTGGTACTGTTGTTTCTATCAACAACAAAGATGTGGTTTTAAACATCGGTTTTAAATCTGATGGTTTAGTTCCTGTAAACGAATTCCGTGATACACCAGACCTTAAAGTTGGTGATTCTGTTGATGTATTTGTTGAGCAAAGAGAAGATGCTAACGGACAGTTAGTACTTTCACGCAAAAGAGCAAAAACTCAGAGATCATGGGAAATGATTAATGAAGCGTTAGAAAACGATACAATTATCAATGGTTTTGTGAAGAGCAGAACTAAAGGTGGTTTAATCGTAGATATAATTGGTGTTGAGGCATTCTTACCAGGATCTCAAATCGACATCAAACCTATCCGTGACTACGATATTTACGTAGGTAAAACAATGGAATTTAAAGTGGTTAAAATTAATCACGAATTCAAAAATGTGGTTGTTTCTCACAAAGTTCTTATCGAGGACGATTTGGAAAGCCAAAAAGTTGAAATTGTTTCTAAACTTGAAAAAGGACAGGTTCTTGAAGGAACTGTTAAAAACATTACAGACTTTGGTGTATTCATTGACCTTGGTGGTGTTGATGGTTTACTACACATTACTGATATCTCTTGGGGCCGTATCGAGCATCCAAAAGAGGTATTATCTTTAGATGAGAAAGTGAACGTTGTTGTTCTTGACTTCGATGACGAGAAAAAACGTATTGCTTTAGGTCTAAAACAACTTACTTCTCATCCTTGGGAATCTTTAGATCCAGAATTAGGTATTGGTTCTAAAGTAAAAGGTAAAATCGTAACTGTTGCAGATTACGGCGCTTTCCTTGAAATTATTCCAGGAGTAGAAGGATTAATTCACGTTTCTGAAATGTCTTGGTCTCAAAACTTACGTAACCCACAAGAGTTTATGAAAGTTGGCGACGAGATTGAAGGAGTTGTTTTAACTCTAGACAGAGAAGAGCGTAAAATGTCTCTGGGCATTAAACAATTGACTCCAGATCCTTGGGAGAAAGCTGCAGAAAGATACCCTATCGGAAGCAAACACAAAGCTGTTGTTAAAAACATGACTAACTTTGGAGTGTTTGTGGAAATCGAAGAAGGTATTGATGGTTTGATCCACATTTCTGACTTATCTTGGTCTAAAAAAGTTAACCACCCTAACGAATTCACTAAAGTTGGTGAAGAATTAGACGTTGTTGTTTTAGAACTTGATGTAGATAACCGCAAATTAAGCTTAGGTCATAAACAATTGGAGGAAAACCCTTGGGATACTTTCGAAACTATCTTCACTTTAGATTCAATCCACGAAGGAACTGTAACAAAAGTTACTGACAAAGGTGCTTTAGTTGCTTTACCTTACGGAGTTGAAGGTTTTGTACCAACAAAACACCTAAACAAAGAAGACGGTTCTGTATTGAAAAATGACGAAACTTCTGAATTCAAAATCATCGAATTCAATAAAGATTCTAAGAGAATCGTAGTTTCTCATGCTCGTATATGGGAAGAAGTAAAAGCTGAAGCAGTGCAGGAAGAAAGAGCAGCTAAGAAAAAAGATGCTACAGCAGCAAATAATGCAGTGAAAAAAGTGAAGGATTCTGTAGAGAAATCTACCTTAGGAGACTTAGACGTGTTAGCACAGTTGAAAGATAAGATGGAAGGTGATGCTAAGAAAGCTGCTAAAAACAAAGAAGAAGCTAATTAATTAGTTATTCAATATAATATCAAAAGCCCTTTCGTTAATTCGGAAGGGCTTTTTTTTGTAAGGATTTTTAGTTTTTCTTCTACTAAACTATGCTAACCATTATTTTTTCCTATTTTTGCTCAAACCGTAAGAGCTGATGCAAAATTTAACCCTTCTTGATGGTCAAAAATTTCAAATAACAATACAACGTCTTTGCCATCAGTTAATAGAAAATCATAATGATTTTTCCAATTCTGTAATTATAGGCATACAACCCAGGGGCACCAACCTTGCCGAAAGAATTGCTACAGAATTACAAAATATTATCCCTTCTTCAGAGATCAAACATGGCAATTTAGACATTACTTTTTATCGTGATGATTTCAGAAGAGGCAACTCTCCTCTCGTACCTAACAGTACCAAAATAGATTTTATCATAGAGGGAAAGAAAGTGATTTTGGTAGATGATGTGTTATGGACAGGCCGTACCATTAGAGCAGCTATGGATGCGATACTCGCATTTGGAAGACCGGAGAAAGTAGAACTTTTAGTTTTGGTAGACAGGCGCTACTCCAGGCAATTACCCATAGAGCCAGATTATATTGGTATTAAAGTAGATTCTATTTCTTCCCAAAAAGTAATTGTAAGCTGGAAAGAGGCAGATAGTGAAGATAAAGTAGTTTTGATTTCAGACAATAAAAAGTAAAATGGCAGAAACAGCACACAGATTAAGCAGTAAACATCTTTTAGGTATCAAAGACCTCAATAAAAAAGATATAGAACTGATACTCGAAACTGCAGATACTTTTAAAGATGTAATTAACAGGCCCATTAAGAAAGTTCCGTCTCTTAGAGATATTACTATCGCTAATATTTTTTTCGAGAACTCTACAAGAACTAAACTTTCATTTGAACTGGCGCAAAAAAGACTCTCTGCCGATATAGTCAATTTTGCTGCTTCCAGCTCATCTGTAAGTAAAGGCGAGACTTTGATTGATACGGTGAACAATATCTTATCTATGAAGGTAGATATGGTGGTAATGCGTCATCCCTACCCAGGAGCCGGCGTATTTCTAAGTAAACATATCAATGCACAAATTGTAAATGCCGGAGACGGTGCTCACGAACACCCAACCCAGGCTTTGCTGGATGCCTTTTCTATAAGAGAAAAATATGGTGAAGTTGCTGGTAAAAAAGTGGTGATTGTTGGAGACGTATTACACTCCAGGGTAGCATTATCCAATATTTTATGCCTGCAAAAATTGGGCGCAGAGGTTATGGTTTGCGGACCAACAACTCTAATTCCAAAATATATAGGCACCCTCGGGGTTAAAGTAGAACACGATTTAATTAAAGCCCTCAACTGGTGCGATGTAGCCAACATGCTAAGGATACAACTAGAGAGACAGGATATTAAATACTTTCCGTCTTTAAGAGAATATTCTATGATGTATGGTTTAAATAAGCAAATCCTGGATTCATTAGATAAAGAAATCATCGTGATGCATCCTGGCCCTATAAACAGGGGTGTTGAAATCACAAGTGATGTAGCAGATAGTAAACAATCTATTATCCTGAACCAGGTTGAAAATGGCGTAGCGGTTAGAATGGCAGTTTTATACTTGTTAGCCAGCCAGAAATCTTAATATTCATGATAGAGAAAGAGGATAGATTCATGAGCGCTTAAGAATTAAAAGTAAAGAATCGGGTGGATCGGATCTTCAAGCATACCAGCTATTATTCACTTAAAAATAATTTTATTTTCATCGATAATAACATTGTCTTAAGGCTATTTTATTGGTATTCAAACGAATTAAAAATATCAAAAATTAATAACCAAAGGAAATAGAGGAAAAAAAATCGTTTCGGGAATTATAATATATTATTTGTCTGAAGTTTTCGTTTCAAACAAGTAACATTACATTTTGTTAACCATACGTTTTACCTTAACCAGTAAAAATATAATATTGTTAAAAATTTATTATGCTTAAAAAAAGTATCTTTATAGTATCTTTTATCTTAGTTACCTTTAATTTAAGAGCCCAAATTCCCATCCACTATCAATTAAATGAAAAGTATAAAAACGCCCTCGAGCTTTTAGATAAAGGCAAGTATGCGGCAGCCTCTTCCCTGTTTAGAGATGTGGAAAAAGAAAGAATTATAAGATCTGGCCAGATAGACGACAGGATTAACATATCAGAAATTAAGGTAAATGCTCAATACTTTAGAGCATTATGTGCTTTGGAATTAAGTAATGACGATGCTGAAGATCTTTTCCTCAGGTTTATCAGACAACATCCAGAAAGCTCAAAAACAAAACAAGCCTATTTCCAGGTGGGTAAAGCGTACTTTAAACAAGGTAAATATGAAGAAGCTTTAAAATGGTTTACTAAAGTTAGTGCCGTAGACTTGGTAGGGAAAGATGATGCAGAATATAAATTTAAAACTGCTTACTCTTACTTCGAAACTAAAGATTTTAAAAGTGCAAAACCTCTATTTAACGAGTTAAAAGAAGGATCATCTCCCTATGCTGAACAATCTATTTATTACTATGCTTACATCTCGTATTTAGATCAAGATTATAAAACAGCCTTAACAAACTTTGAAAAATTAAAGAATTCTAAGAATTACGAGAGTAGTTACCCCTATTATATTTCGGCAATTTACTTCTTAGATAAAAGATACGATGATGTATTAAGTTATACCATTCCCATTTTAAATAATACACAGCAGCAATATGAAACAGAAATGTTTAGAATTGTTGCGGCTTCTTATTTCGCAAAGGAAGATTATAAAAATGCGATAGTTTATTATGAGCGTTTTATGGCAAAAGACAAAGGCCAAACTCAAAATAATCAGGATTCTTACCAAATAGGTTACGCCTATTATAAACTGGGAGATTATAAAAAATCTATAGAACAGTTGATTAAGTTAAATAAAGACTTAAATAATTACAGTCAGTTTGGCTTGTATACATTGGGTGATTCTTACCTTAAAACTGTAAATAAACAAGGGGCAAGAAATGCTTTCCTGGAAAGTTCTAAACTAGATTTTGATAAACAGATTAAAGAAGACGCTTTATTTAATTTCGCTAAATTATCTTATGAGCTGGAGTTCCATAACATCGCCCTGGAGGCAGCTCAAACTTATCTTAAAACTTACCCAAGATCTGTTAAATTGAACGAAGCAAAGACTCTATTAGCAAACATTCTTTTAAACACCAAAAATTATAAAGATGCCATAGATCTGTTAGAGTCTATTACCAATAAGAATGAAGATGCACAGGAGGCTTATCAAAAAGTAACTTATTTTAGAGGATTAGAACTTTATAACGAACGGGCTTTTGAAAATGCCATTGGATTGTTTTTAAGGTCTAACAACTTCCCTATTGATAAAGAGATTCATTCTTTAGCAACTTACTGGTGTGCCGAGGCGATGTACGAAGTGCGTAAGTACGGTGAATCGGTAAGTTACTTCGAAAGCTTTCTAGGCATGCCGGCATCGCGTAAAACAGATCTTTATAACTATGCAAACTATGCATTAGGATATGCGGCTCTTGAAGGCGAAAATTATCCAAAGGCAGTTACTTATTATAACAAGTTTTTAAACGGTACCGAGAAAGATCAAAAAACATTAACGGATGCAACGCTAAGATTAGCCGATTCTTATTTCGGAGCTAAGAACTACGGTAGTGCCTTAACCTATTACAACCGTATTATTGCAGGCAGCAGTCCGGGAGAAGATTACGCCTTATTTCAACGTGGTGTTATACAAGGTTTGCAAAACCAGCCGGAAGCTAAAATTGCGACACTTCAATCATTACTCTCAAAATTCCCGAATTCTAATTATGCAGATGACGCAGGTTTTGAAATTGCTTATACCTATTTCTTAATAGGCCAGGGCGAAAAATCCAGGAATGATTTAACTGCATTGATGCAGAAATATCCACGTAGTTCTTACATTCCAAGAGCACTCATCACCATTGGGCTGGTGCATTACGACCAGAAGAACGATCAGGCTGCGTTGGAAACATTCAAACGAGTTGTTTCCGAATATAAATCAACAGATGAAGCGCAACAGGCTATTAAGCTTATCGAAAGAATTTATGTAGATTCTGGTAACGCAGGCGAGTTTATAGACTATGCAAATACCACTTCTATTGGGAATTACAGTTTATCTGAGCAGGATAACATCATGTTCCAGGCTGCGAATAACCGTTATTTGAGAGGCGACTGGGAAGGAACAATAGAATCTGTAAATGCATATTTCGATAAATTCCCTAAAGCCATTCAGGATAAACAGGCTAAATTCATCAGAGCCGAGAGCTATAAAAACCTTGGTAAATACGCCCCTGCCATTATGGATTATGAATATATCCTAAACGACTGGACTTCTGCCTATACAGAAAAAGCGTTAATGAGTATTTCAGGAATTTATATCAAAAACAAGCAATACAACGAAGCTATTGTGCATCTTAAAAAACTAGAAATCGCTTCTGAATATAAAGCGAATTACCAGTTTGCGATTAACAATTTAATGAAAGCTTATGAAGGAATTAACGTCCCTGATCAAACATTAAAATATGCCCAAATCATTAAGGAGTACGAGAAATCATCCGAACAGGATAAAAACCTGGCCAGCCTTTACGCCGGAAAAGCTTATTTATTAAGTTCTGATACTGTTTCTGCAAAAAAAGAATTAGAAACACTGGCAAAGAATGCTAAAACAATAGAGGCAGCCGAAGCGAAATATCTTATAGCTAAAATAGATTACAATAAAAAGGACTACAAAGGGTCTCAAAAAACATTGTTCGACCTGATTAACAATATGCCTAATTATGATTATTGGGTAGCTAAAAGTTTCATTTTATTAGCAGATAATTATGTCGCACTTAAAGATACTTTCCAGGCAAAAAGTACTTTAAAAAGTATCGTGGATAATTATGAGGGAGATGACGACATTCTGCCTGAAGCAAAACAAAAATTACAAGAACTGAATAACAGCAAATAGTTTTATGAGATTTTCCTATATATTAAATAAGTATTTATTATTAAGCTTACTAATCTGTGCAAATTATTCCCTGTTTGCTCAGGTTAAACCTGAAGAAAATAAGCCAGAAGAAGCCTCAAAAACTTCAGTAACAGAAGAAATAGAGGTGGTAAGATCTTATAAACCCGTTTTAGCTGATGCCGTTAAAATTAGGAGAAGCCCTGACCTGAATGTTAAAAAAACATTTAATCCGAAAGTTAAGTATAGCTTGTTAGACAAGAGATTAGAACTTAACTCAGAAATCAGGGAACTCGAAGCTCAGAAATTGCTTCGCCAGGAAGATAAAGAACTAGCTAATAACTTAGCTAAGTTTGGTGTAGGGAGTTTAGGTTCAACTCTGGGAGCTTTACATTTAGGTACCGGACGCGACGAAGCTTTACAAGCAGGCTTCAACTTCAACCACTGGGCAATAAGCAATGGTAAATTGAATAACCAAAAAATGGCCGAGCAGGAAGTTGGTCTCTATGGCAGAAGCATTGGCGATAATCTGATTATAGATGGGAAATTAGGCTATACCCGAAGAAGTAATTATTTCTATGGCATAGATCCTGATAGTTCCTTTTCAAATCCAGATCCAAAAAAACAACGTTTTAACTTTGTTGAAGGAGAAGGCGAAATTTATAATAGAATAGATCCTTATGATGAAAGCAAATTAGCCTATGCTGCAAAATTAAATGGTTACCTGTTTAATAATATTTTCGAAGGAAAAGAAAATGCAGTAATTGCCTCTGGTGGCTTAAGTAAAAACTTCAATAAATTTCAGCTTGGGATAAACAGTGTCATAGATTTCACTTCTACTAGAGACAGAGGCTATGGAACATTCAATAATCATTTATTTAAGTTGAACCCCTTTGTTAAAATAGATGGAGAAAAATTTAAATTAACTGCAGGCTTAAATTATGTAAATGAATTTGGAGATAACGGAAGGACACACCTCTTCCCTTCTGCAAGTATTGATTTTACGCTAGTGGAGAATTATCTGTCTATATTCGGTATTTTTGAAGGTGATGTACACAAAACCCGTCTAAAAGATTTAAGCTTTACCAATCCGTTTTTAAATGAAAATATCAACATCAGAAATCAGGTAGAAAAATTTAACCTCACCGGTGGTGTAAAAGGTACACTTGCAGCTAACATTGGTTATAAAGCCTCTATACATTATAAAACCATTGGCGATTTTTATTATTTCGTGAATGATACAGTAAAAAAGGAAACCTTTAATGTAGAGTATATTGGAGAAAACACCAATATCCTGGGCTTAACAGGAGAACTAAACGTACAATTCTCTCAAGCTTTTAGATTAGATGCCAAGCTGGAACTTAACCAGTATAATTTAAAAAATGAGTTAAATGCATGGCATCACCCTGGGATGAAGCTGAGCTCTAACGCTTCTTTTAATATTGCAGACAAAGTAAAATTAACTGCCGACCTTTATTTCCAGGGCGACACTAAAGCTAAGTTATATACTTATGATACTGCTACCGGTACAGGCCCAGGCCCAGTGATAACAGATATAAAAGTTTTAAAAGCTTTTGCAGATTTTGGGGTTGGTGCAGAATATCAATACAACAAACGAATTTCTGGTTTTATAAAAGCTAATAATCTGTTAGGAAATGATTACCAGAGATACCTTTATTATCCAAACTTCGGGTTTAATATCCTGGGTGGAGTAACTTATGGATTTTAAATCTTAATTTTTAAAGCGAACTAAAAAAAGCTACTTTTACGGATTAAATGGAAATATCCTTCAATATTAAAGACCTTCTTCAAAAAAACGACCAGGTAGTTCTACCGGGTTTAGGTGCTTTCTATAAAAATAGAATTGAAGGTTTTTTTGATGAAGCAAAAAACACGTTTTTTCCACCAAAAGAAACTATAGAATTCACCTCATCACAGGCAAATCATCCGTCTGGGTCGAATCCTCTAATAAGTTTTATCTCCCGTTCTAAAAACGTTTCTACAACCACAGCCGCTTATCTGTTAGATAAACAGGTAGAGGAGTTTAAAAAGAATCTCAATGAAACAGGAGAGGTTAATTTTGAAGATATTGGTAAGCTAAAGTTACGGGGGACAGAAATTATATTTGAAGCAGAAGAATCAGAAAAAACTTGTCATTCTTTTTTTGGTCTGCCTGCTTTTACGCTTCCAAATACAGAATTGGATAATACTGCCCAGGAACCTGAAACCAATTTCACACTTGCCGAACAAGCTTTAAGTACTGCTGTATCTGATGAAGAATTATTAGAGTCTAAACCAAAATCAAGAATCTGGCTTTATATTTTGCTATCAATTATCATTGTTGCTTTAAGTCTTTCTACTTTATATCTTTTACGTCCTGATATTTTTAGTTCTTTTTTAAATATTTATCATCAACCTAAAATAAAAAATACAGTCCCTGTAACCATACCAGAAGACCGTGAAAAAGAAATAGCTGACTCTATTTATAACAGTAATAACATCGCTCAAAGTTTAGAGGCTAATGGATTTGAAGTAGAAAACATTAAAGATACTGCTAAGATAACTGTAGATAAAAAGATTGTACCAAACAAAAGCAATATTCGTTATGAGATTATAATTGCTGCCTGGAAAACTAGGCCCAAAGCGGAGGCACACCTAAAAAAATTAAAAGAAAGCGGGATTGATGCCCATATTGTAGACGACGCAGAGGGCACTTACTATAAAATTAGTGCTGCCACGCTTTATAACCAACAAGACGCAGAAGTAGAATTAAACAGAATTAAAAAAGAATTAAATCCTGAGGCTCTGATAAAGCCCATAAAAACTTTAAAATAAGATAACATATGTTTTTACAAGATACTGTTGACACACTATCAAGCAATACCATCCAGGCAATGCAACAAGCTCCTCTCGAGCAGGAGCTAAGCTTATTCGAATTATTAACTAAAGGTGGCTGGGTGATGATTCCTTTAGCTATTCTCGCTTTACTTGGATTGGTAATATTTTTCGAACGTTACTTTACCATTCGTAAAGCTTCTCAAAATGAATCTCAATTAACCATGCAGGTACGGTCTAGTATAAAAACCGGTAATTTAGACTCCGCCATCGCGATTTGTAAAAACAGCAACACTCCACTGGGCAGAATGCTTCAAAAAGGATTATTAAGAATAGGCCGCCCAATAAAAGATATAGAAGGAGCTATAGAAAACGTGGGTAAGTTAGAAGTTTCTAAACTGGAAAAGAATATCAGCATATTGGGAATTATTGCGGGTATAGCACCTATGCTTGGTTTCGTAGGTACTATTATAGGGGTAATTACCATTTTCCACGATGTATCCGTAAAAGGAATTATTGAAATTGGTACCATCTCCGGTGGTTTATACGTTAAAATGATTTCTTCGGCCACGGGTTTGATTATCGGGATTATTGCTTACGTGTTTTACAATATTTTAAACATTATGGTAGATAAGGTGATTCTGAAAATGGAAACCGATTCTATTGAATTTATTGACCTATTAGAAGAACCAGGACGATGAATTTCAGAAAAAGACAAAGGCCTCATGTAGAAGTACATACATCAGCTTTAAATGATATTATGTTTTTTCTGCTGCTTTTCTTTTTGCTTGCATCTGCGGTAGTCAATCCAAATGTGGTGAAATTATTTTTGCCGCGTTCCAGCTCAGGGCAATCTGTTCCTCAAAAAACAATTAACGTATCTATCACTAAAGATTTACAATATTTTGTTGAGAAAGAACAGGTACCTTTTGACTTGCTGGAACAAAAGATACTACCCTACCAACAGGCAAATCCAGATCTTACGGTAATACTTTTTGCAGACAGGACAATTGCTATTGAAAACATTGTTAACCTTACTGATATTGCCAATAAATTGAAAATAAAACTTGTTTTAGCTACAGAAACAAAGAAATGATTAGTTTATTAAAGTCGAGTCCTGATAATAATTATCCGAAGGCTATTGCTGTTTCGGTAATACTTCTTGCTGGCTTTTTAATCCTAAGCATATTTTATATTGTAAGCAGGGCAGAACCGCCAGAAGAAGTAGGTACTGGTGGTATTATTGTTAACTATGGAACTTCGGATGTGGGGATGGGAGATGATTACATGAGCATCGAAGAACCTTCTGTAGATCCTAACGCTAATTTAACTGCTCCTGATAAAATCATCCCCGAAGTAGATCCAACTCCGCAAACGGCTACAAGCCAGAATTCTGAAAATGATATTGTAACACAGGATAATGAAGATGCTGTGGCTGTAAAAACTAAGACTTCAGCAACAAGCAAAGCACCAAGTCAGAATACAGAGGTGAAAGAATCTAAGCCTGTGGTGAATCAGAATGCTTTATACAAGGGAAACAAGAACGCTGGCAGTGGCAAAGGTGACGGAACCGGAGATGCACCCGGTAACCAGGGAAAACCTGAAGGAGACCCTTTGGCAAATAATTATGATGGCACAGGTTCTGGTAACGGAGGTGTAGGATTATCTATTGCCAGCCGCAGGTTTGTGACCAGTCCAAAAATTACGGATACCGGGCAACAGACAGGTAAGATTGTGATTGAAATAAGAGTAGATAAAAACGGAAATGTGATTAGTGCAAAAGGCCCGGCAAGAGGCAGTACGTTAACCACTCCTTCCCTTGTAGATAAATGTGAACAAGCAGCTTTAGGCTCAAGGTTTAACACTTTAGAATCTGCTCCGGAAACCCAAATTGGCCACATCACATTCAACTTTAAGGTTAAATAGAGATAGGTTAACGAATTGTATCCTAAATTTATCTCAATATTCGTATCTGAAATGAATTATCAGCAAACGCTGGACTATTTATATGCAAAGCTACCAATGTTTACTAAAGTTGGAGCTTCGGCATTAAAAGATGGACTTTCCAATATTATTTCGTTTTGTGAAGTATT
>JAZQRF010000339.1:0-1647 GCA_045629485.1 Pelobium sp.
AGGGATGTCTTAATAAAAGACAATCCCTTGATTATTGTTAGTTGTTAGTGTGTGCTATGGAATCCTAACTCCACTGTACATAGAAACTGCTACAGTTGGAATATTGGAATTGTATTTTTTATTGATGGCTTTGATAAACTCATTTGCAATAATTGCATTACCAATTGGAGTGAGATGTACACCATCTAAAGAAAAAGCATTACCAGTTATAAACGCTGAACTCACCAAAATTCCGTCATAATTTGCAGGAGTTTTTATACCATTAAGAATGGTGTAGGTATCTACAACTGCAAGATCTTTTGCCTCAGCAACGGCTTTAATACTATTATTAAAATCAATCACACGTTGTTTAGCTGTTGCTACTTCATCTCTATCTAATACGTATTGACTTTCCATAGGATTTAAAGGACTTAATCCGTAACCATTTACTCCAAGTAAGGCTCTGTCAAAGTTTAAAACGATTAAATCTTCAGGAGTAGCTTCCCTTGGAACTCCTGTGCCTGTCCTGATGATCAATTTGTTATTGGATGCAGGCACATCTGGGTCTGCTGCTAAAGCTGCATTAATAGCTGATACTGTAACAGTATTGAAGAAAGGTATTGAAGTTACATCTGGTATAGTTGCTACGACTCCTTTTTGTCCTTGTGCCGTTAACGCAGCAATATATTGATTATAAAGTCCTGTAAAACTTGTTGCATTTGTTAACTGCTTTGTTGGGTCTACACCTGCTACCCCGCCAGCCATAGCCCAACCTAACACATCGTTATTCCCTAACCATACTGAGAAAAACGTATGATTTCTATTCTGAATAAAATCTATATAAGTTTTATCTCCAACTTGGTCTGTAGGCAATAATCTTTCGAAATACATATTTGCGGAGCTAAATGTTGGCGCAACAGCACCTAGATCTAACCTCATCCCCGGTATGCCTAGATTCTGAATCTCCTCTGTGTATTTCGTTAATAATCCTTGAGCTCTGTAAGCCAGCTTATCCGCTACCTGAGTAGTAATAGGAGTCCCGTCAGGATTAAACCCACTTAAGCGGATATAGCCAGAACCATTTGCCTGTGCCTCAGAAAAAAATGGAGAGGTAAAGTCTCCACCTCCAACAGCCTTCATTTGTTCGGCGATAAGATTAGGATAGGCAACTTTTTGCCCTTCCAGATACAAACCACCATCAGCATAACCCGCTGTTAAAGAATTCCCTATGGCTATGTATTTAGAAAAATCCGCATTACCGGCAGTTGCTTTAGGTGAATCAATTTCTGGTTTACAGGCCGATACCGAAATAAATAGCGCTGCTAAAATCCAATGTTGTATATTTTTAGTTTACATGACTGTTCGATTTTGAGATTATTACCATTTATAAGAAACAGAAATACCAGGGATGTATACAAATGTTTTATAAGTGCCAGACAATTGAGTTTCCAGATTTGTAGAAGTCCTCTTGTTTACACTTTGAAAATAGAAAGACGCATCTACACCTAACTTTTCTGTTATTTGATAACCAAGCCCGCCACTTAAAAATAACCTATTTGCATCCGGAGTCTCCGGAGTAACATACCCGTCTTTTACCGGAGATAATGCATAACCTACCCCTCCTCTTAAAGCTAATTTATTAGTATGTTGATATTGTACGCCCAATCT
>JAZQRF010000340.1:0-8597 GCA_045629485.1 Pelobium sp.
CCGGTATATAATAAAGAAAATTTTATTGATTCATGTATTCAGTCTGTTCTGCAACAAACTTTTACAGATTTCGAGTTGATACTGGTAAACGATGGTTCTACAGATAATAGTGGTTTAAAATGTAAATATTATCAAGGAGCAGACGACAGAGTAAATTATATAGATCAAAAGAACGCAGGAGTTTCTGCAGCAAGAAATGCCGGGTTAAAAGCAGCTACAGGAAATTTTATTGGTTTTATTGATAGTGATGATACCATTAAGACAGACATGTACGAAATCCTAATGACAAATATAACATCTTTTGATGCTGATATCTCTGTCTGTAGAATGACGGTTATATTTCCAGATCATAAAATAGTATCACCTTCGGACACTGGAGAAATTTTAAGTTTTAACCATGATGAAGCTTTAGTTGAATGCCTAAAAGGCGGTCTAGAAAGAAGTGCAAACAATAAAGTTTACAAAGCAGATATTTTAAAAGATCTCATCTTTGAAGGAAAAATTTATGAAGACGTATTATTTACATTTAAAGCATTTATAAACTCCCGGAAAACCGTGTTACAACAGACTTCAAAATATAATTATATAGTTCGAGAAAACTCTGTAAGCATGAGTAGGTTTAACGAAAATTATATCGAGACCATTGATGTTTCTGCCAGAATAAAAAAAATGGTACTTCAAAAAAACGAAAAATGCCTTCAAGAAGCACAGGGATTTGATATCACTGCCAACATCTCTCTTTTAAATCTGCTGCTGGTAACGGGTAAAGAAAAACATGAAGTTGCTTATAAACGAGTGGTAAATAATTTAAGTACATATTCAACTTTCATAAAAGACTCTCGGCTAGTAAGAAAAAAACATAAATATGCATTTATGCTCTTTACGGCTTCTCCAAAAATCTATGCACTTATGATGCGATGGTATTGCAAACTAACCAATGCTGAAGTTATAAAAAGAGCTTAGTAATAAACAATGAAAAGAGACATAAAACTAGCCTGGATTGATAATTTACGTGTTGCCGCTATTATAGCTGTAGTGATGCTGCATGTTGCTGCTCCGGCAGTTGTTGTTCTGTTTAATTCATCAGCCGATAGCGATTACCAGTGGTGGTCAGCACATTTGTTCAATTCTATTAGCCGCTTTTGTGTTCCTGTTTTTGTGATGATAACAGGTGGGTTAATACTTCCACAACAAATTGGGTTAAAAGATTTTTTAAATAAGCGATTGAAACGCATTATTGCACCCTTCCTGTTCTGGAGTTTAATATACCTGTTGTTTTTCACCGGTCTCAAAATCAGGGATGAAGGCTTAGAAACTATGAACGCCATTATTCCCTGGATGATTACTCAACTGGTACAAGGCACCGCAGTACATTTATGGTATGTATACATGCTGATCGGTTTATATCTTTTTATTCCGATTATTAAACCCTGGATTCAGGCAGCAAGTAATAAAACCATTGTATACTTTTTAGCCATATGGCTTTTTACGGTTATTATTAATCAGCAAACAATCATTGTACTGAATTCGCCATTAAACGTAAGTTATTTTAGCGGATATCTGGGTTACCTCATTTTAGGCTATTATCTAGCGCATAGGCTGGTACTTCCTCAATCAGCCAGTTTCCTTGCAGTAGTATTATTTTTTGCAGGCTTTCTAATTACGTTTTTAGGAACTTTTCTTGAAAGTAAAAATGCCGAAACTTTTAAAAGTGTTTTTTATGATTACCTTACTCTTAATGTCATGATGATGGCTACTAGTGTATTCATAATCTTTAAAAGCTGGAACCCGGTATTTAGACAGGCCACAATCAAATACATATCCCTTATTAGCAAATTCAGTTTTGGGATCTATCTCAATCATTTGTTGATATTAAGTATACTGTCTTACTTTCATATAGATTATAGTTCTATTCACCCAATTATTAGTATTCCCATCATCACATTAATTTGTCTAGTGTTAAGTTGTCTAATTGTCTACGCATTTCAAAAAATCCCTTATGGAAAATATGTCTCAGGATAATCCTCATCAAGGCGATATGAATTTTATCGAATTTGTTTTCCAGGACTGGAAAGTAAATAAAGGCAACCTAAAAGGGCGCATTATTCTTGTGCTTTTCCGTACCGCTAATTTCTGCACTAAAAGAAAAATCTATTATTACATAGGGTTTCCATATTTGCTGTTTTATAGAATATTGGTAGAATGGTTTTTTAGTGTAGAGATTCCCTGGAATGTAAAGATTGGTAAAAACTTATCTTTATTTCATGGTCAGGCTTTGGTGATGACCAACCAGGTGATCGTTGGCCATAATTGTACGCTAAGACAAAGCACTACCATCGGAAACAAACAACTCAAAGACGGTGGGTTTAGTTCTTCTCCGGTTATTGGCAATCATGTAGATATTGGAAGCAATGTTTGCATCGTTGGCGCCATACAAATTATGGATCATGTTAAAATAGGGTGCGGTTCTGTTGTTGTAAAAAGTGTTTCTGCGTATAGTGTAGTAACAGGAAACCCGGGCGTAGAAAGAAAAGTGTTATCAAACGATTTAAATTTATGACCCCTCTTAAAATATTATTTAGTATTCCCACCAAACACCATGTTGAAATTGCTTTAGATGAACTGGAGGGATTACAGGATCAGGGGTATCTTTGTAGTTCTTTTCCTTATGCAGCTAAAGAGGGTTATAATTCCTCAATTGGGAAACTGTATATCATTATTAAAAATGCAATTAACCTTGTGCGTATTGCTTATGGCTTTAAGCCTGATGTTGTCTATCTCAATTCCCGTTTAGAAGTTTTAGCCGGAACCCGAGATTTCATCACCATATCTATTTTTAGACTGTTCTATTATCAGAAAGTGAAATTTCTAATCAAATCTCATGGTTCTGATATAGATGTAATTCATCATAAAGGTTTTATGATGAGCAAGGTTGTACTACCATTTCTTAAAAAACAAGTTTCAGGTTGGTTGTTTCTTTCAACAGAAGAAAGGGATAAAGTAAAAGAACTACACTATTTTAAAGAAAACCGAATCTTCGTCACTAAAAATATAGTAAGAATTCATCAGTTTGAAAAAGACCCTTTATTTAAAAGCAGGCTGAATATTCCTGAAGATCAACAGGTATTACTTTTTGTAGGCAGGATAATTTCTGAAAAAGGAATTTTTGATGTGATTGATGCATTTTCGGTGATTCATAAAAGTCATGCTGCGACTTTAATAATTGTAGGTGATGGGGCAGATTTTACAGACGTAAAAGACAGAATAAAGGCTTTAAACCTTTCAGATAAAGTTGTCTTTACAGGATTCATCCCCGAACAGGATGTTGTGGCATTTTATGCAAATTCAGATGTTTTGGTATTTCCAACTTACTTTCCGGAAGGCTTTCCAATGGCCTTATTTAATTCTGTTGCGGCAGGTCTGAGTATAGTAACTACACCCATTAGGGCGGCTACCGATTTTTTATCAGAACCTGAAAACTGTTTATGGGCAGAGCCGCAAAACAGTGGAAGCGTTGCTAATTTATTAAAGAAACTTTTAAGTTCTAATTCTTTAAGGTTGGAAATGAGCCGGAATAATCTTAAAAAAGCAGTATTGTTTGGGAAAGATCAAGTGGCCAAAGAACTGGCTCAAACCATAGAAACCATCATGAAAAATGAAAATCATTAGCTACATTAAAAAATGCAGAAATAACTTTTTAAGGAAAGTTGTTTACAGAAAATATGAAATCGCTGAAGGCTTTCATGCTGGAGTCAGGGTGCGCATTTGGGCTAAGAACCATGTTAAAATAGGTAAGCAATTTTACATAGGCAGAGATTCGTTTATAGAAAGTGATGTCATCATTGGCGATTATGTGATCTGGGCAAACCGTGTTGCTCTTGTGGGTCGCTACGATCATCACTACCGGCAAATTGGTACTCCTGTACGTTTAGCGTCGCAGATTAGAGATGATGATTACAATTGGTTGGGACTAAAAGAAGTCACGATTATTGAAGATGATGTTTGGGTAGGGTATAATTCTACAATTATGAGCGGGGTAAAAATTGGTATAGGGAGTATTATTGCTGCGGGATCAGTTGTAACCAAAGATGTAGAACCCTATACTATTTATGGTGGTGTGCCCGCAAAAAAAATAAAAAACAGGTTTAATTCGGAAGAAGAACTTTTGATGCACAAAAAGCTTTACCAAGAAAAGTTTCTTAAAAACACAATAGCGAACGTTTAGATCATGACTAATTCAAATAAAAATTTTACTGATTATGCAGTTTTTACTGGCACATTAAATCAGTTACCCAACATACAACCTTTATTGATTAATACCATTAACCAGTATTCTTATTGCGTTGCAGAAGAAGATTCGCAGTTTAAAGCAGCGCTTCAGACATCAGACATTTTGCTTCCCGATGGAATTGCGATTGTGTGGGCTATGCAATTATTAAATAAAAAAAAAATCAAGAAAATAGCCGGCGCAGATTTACACCAACACCTTCTTGCCGATTTGAATTTAAAAGGAGGAAGCTGTTTTTACTTGGGTGCTTCTGAAGCCACTTTAGAAAAAATAAAAAGCAAACTCGCTATGGAATATCCTGGTGTAAGAGCTGGTTCTTATTCTCCGCCGTTTAAGCCCGAATTTAATGTTCTGGAAAATGAGGAAATGATTACTGCAGTAAATAATTTTAAACCGGATGTTTTATTCATCGGAATGACAGCTCCAAAACAAGAAAAATGGGCTGTCGCAAATAAATCAGCATTAGACGCCAAGATCATTTGTACTATCGGAGCTGTCTTTGACTTTTACGCCGGCACTGTAAAACGTCCTCACCAACTATGGATCAATTTAGGATTGGAATGGTTGGTAAGACTTCTGAAAGAACCAAAAAGGCTATGGAGAAGATATGTATATTACGGACCGGTTTTCATATGGAAAATGCTGCAAGCTAAAGCAAAACAATAATTGCTATTTTATCAGGATTACTTTTTGGAACAGCACTTTTTCTTCTGTAACTAATCTCACCAAATAAATTCCGGCATTTAAACCCAAATTATCTGCATCTAGCGTAAATTTTTGCAATTGGTTGCTGTTCATAAAGCCATCATAAATGGAATAAATCAGTTTTCCCTGAACATCATATAGAGCAAGCTTTCCGTTGCCTGAAGATGGCATGGTAAATTCTAATTGTAGCTTGTTTTTAAAAGGATTTGGAAAGGCTTTTAAAGTAAATTCATTAATATTTGGCAGGTTACTTTTTCCTTCATAGGTAATTTTAATATTGGCTTTTGCAGGTTCGAAAGTTTCATTTCCCGGCTGTACAGCTTCAATTTCTACTATACCTGCATTGTTGAATTTAACTTTCGTGTCCTCTACTATTTCTGCCGGTCCCGAAATAACATTTAACAAAACCGGTAATTCTGAACTTGCTACAGCAGAAATAACTATAGGTTCTTCACCAATTGTTTTGGAGTCTATAGCTGCAAATAAAATAGTTTGCGGCTTTTTAATAAATGTAGAGCCATCAGAAATTAAAATTATTGAAGAGAAGGGAGGTATGGAAACCTCTTTCGTAAAGTGTTGATTATTCACATCAACATAGTGCTTAGTCAATGGAATAGTTTTAACAGAAGCAGTTGCGTTGTATTCAAATAGCAAGTAGTCATCCGGTTTGGTTATATCTACATCCACTTCATAAAATTCAACATTATCAAGGTAAAAATTACCTAAAGCTTGCTCTATATCTAGAATTACACTGGCATCATTTTCAGAAGTATGAGCTGAAAATATCATCTCATACTCCGCTCTTCCATTGGTGATTTTGCAGTATTCTTTGTTACTGATCAACTGATAAGCAACATTAGTTTTTCTTAAATAAACTTTAGCGTTTTGAAGTTTTTCAGTTCCTAAAACAGTAAATTTCAAAGCATATTTTTTATCTTTCTGAATTGCTCCCACGTTCAAATTCATAATCACCTGGTTATTAACAGATGATTTTGTACTTAATTTTAGAGCACCACCGTCAAGAAATCCTTTGGTCCAGCTTAAAAAGGCATCGTTATTTGGAGAATAGCCAAAAATTCCCTGGATATCAGAATTGAAATTACCATTGACAATCTTATTCGAACTTAATACTTTTTTTATTTTAAATGGGGGAATAGTTTTGGGTGATTGCTGAGACTGCGAATCTTTAACATAAGCATTTTTCCAGTCATTTAGATCAAATATTTGATTCAATTCTTTTCCATTTCTAACAATTGAAGTTTTAATAACGGCCAATTCATTTAAAGGGCGGCAATAGAAATTATAATCAAGCTCCCCAAAAACTACAATATCATCCTGATGAGAAGAAAGTTTTGCAATAATTTGTTCATCATGCTTAGAGAAAAAAATATTATTCCTTATTTGGTTATCCCGGATATAAGTGCTGGTAGCAAGGTAATGATCTTGTTCAAGTCTTAACTGTATTCCATTATTATATACCACATTATTGAAGATCTCGATGTCTTTGGCATTATGAACTTTTATTCCATTATTAGCACATAAAGACACGGTATTGTTCAATATGCTTACACTTTCAGAAAGATCATCAATGTAAATGCCCTCGGCCATTAAAAGAGAAGGGTAGTTGGTGCCTTCGCCAACACCTTTTCCATTTAAAACAATGTTTCCCACTATTTTTTTCTTGTAAGTTTTAGACCAGTCACCAACGTAAATACCAGCGCCGTCGTCTTTCGTCAGACAAAAATTATTAATAAAATTATTTTTAACGGTCGAGTTGTTTCCGCCAAAATAGATACCATTATAGCCAATGTTTTCCAGGGTGTTCTTTTCTATCAATGTTTGGTCACCAAAAGATGTAATAGCTTCATAGGTACCCGATCCGCTTTTTCCTAAACCTGCAAATAATCCAATATTTTTGATGTTATTTTCTATAAGTTCAGCATGAGTACATCCTGCATCTAAATTTATTCCTCCGCTTAACGCATTGCTTATACTACAGTTTTTGATGGTTAAAAATGGTGAATAGGATGCCAGAACGGCTTCTTCACCAGCAAGATCAATTTTACAATTATTAATACTAATGTTTTTAGACTCTACAATATGAAAAGTGTTTTTAGCACCCTCAAAATCAATGTTTTCAAAGCTGACATGATGATATCCTTTTATGCTCACTAATACCTGAATATAACTTGCCTGGATCTTTAATAAAGCCGGATTTTGGTTTCCCATAAATAACAGGATCTTCTTCCGCTCTTTATCGTAAAACCATTCTCCTTCCTGATCTAAAGTAAGCTTACTATTTTGTATAAAATAACCATAACCTGCTAAAGGCGCAGCTTTAGATCCACCTTCATAATTTATCGTTTTACTCCGATGGCTGGTGATAGCAGCTCGGTCTAAAGTCCATCGGTTTTTGCGAATCACTACTTCAGCCCCCGTCCAGTTGATGTTGCTGTTCAGTTGTTCATCTTTTATAGAATTATTTCCAACAAACGACTCGTAGGAAAGATAGCCTTTGTTTGGATAGCGTCCCATCTGTTGTGGTAAACCATTGATAATAAGATGAGACAGCTTTTGAGTATAATCTGTTTCGAATATTCCGTTACCTATAGATTTCCAGTTACGTAATTGCTGAAGTCCGCTGATAGTCGGCTTGCTCCCTTGTCCGTACGCACCAAAAACTATTGGAGAAAGTGCTGAACCAGAGTTGCTGATCATTAAAATACCTTCGAATATTTCTCCTCTATTAAACATTATAGAGTCGCCA
Organism: Pelobium sp.; assembly: GCA_045629485.1. Classification (GTDB taxonomy): domain Bacteria; phylum Bacteroidota; class Bacteroidia; order Sphingobacteriales; family Sphingobacteriaceae; genus Pseudopedobacter. Next base: position 7,761 of record JAZQRF010000340.1, read on the forward strand.
GGCTTCAATTCATTAAAAATTGTATTTAATTTGTAAATTGTTTTCCAGGGCGTTTGAAAATTTGCAGCTTGTAAGCTTGTATAAGAATCATCCCCATTTAAAGAGGAAAAATAATAAGTTTTTGATTGAACTGGCTGTAAGAAAAAAAGGAGAATTGAAAAGCACAGAATTATATGTTTGTCAATTATTAGATTTGAAAATAGTAAAGATCTGCATATTCTCATATCTCTATAACTTACCGTTGTTAAAGAACAAAATAAAATAGAAGAAATAACAGCAAAACCATAATATTTCCCATAATGAGAACTAATACCACTGACCTGGTGGTTTTTACAGTTACGGTGTTTGCCACTTTTAATGCCTTCATAAATATTCTTACGTCAGAGTGAATGTAAAGGTTACCTCAACCAGGGCAATTCCTCTACAGCATTAAGTGGAACAATAAATACCAGCACACCAACCACCACTGTAGGCGCTGTTGCCCTGTATTCATAACAGGTTACAGGTGTCTTTTAGAAAACGCGGTATGCGATAGAGGTTCACAATACGTCAGGATATATCATCTTGAGGCTACAGGTATTACTGTTGGTACATTATCTTAAATGCAATTTTGTACGCACAAAGCTTTCTGTTGCCCATAGCAGGCAATCACAGTTTATTATGAAAAATCTTCCATTAAAAAAATCTTCTAAATACTACGCTTCTGGTGTGATGCTGTATTTAATCCCTACCTTGCAGGTCTAATCCGAAATTGATCCGGAAACATCACATGCAGAATACGGATAAAATTAGTACGCTGATTGAATTGAACGAGGAGTTGGAAAACTACTTCAGAAA
>JAZQRF010000341.1:0-10374 GCA_045629485.1 Pelobium sp.
CTGAAGACCATATTCATTTCCATTTCTATCCACGATTTCAAAATCGCCTTCTATTTTCACTGATCCGTTATTGTTGATGGTAAGTTTTGTTTTTGCCATTTCAAATAGTTAAGCGTCAAAAGTAGCATATTACAGATAGTGTATGTAATATGATTCTAATTTAGAAACGTTCTGTGAGTTTCGCCCGGTCAGACTTTCGAAATTACCCGGAAGACAAAACTCACTCCAAAAAGAGCAATTACCTGACCTTTGTTAAAATTAAGTGCCGTACTGGGTATTGAAAAATGGGCGGTTTGTATGGAGAAATGACCTGTACCTATTATGATAAAATGGGAAACAGGGTTTTGATGGAGAATATCCCAGGCGTTGAGGGTTAGATACCACCGCCAAGCTAAGTAAGCACTCGTTGCAAACGAGCGCAAGGTGTTTACTTTAAGAAGCTGATTTAAGGCAATACAATCGTGAAACCGGGCCATCCATCACAGAGTCAGGAAAATATTATCACCTTATATTTAATGATTTGACAGGTACAGAGATAAAATGGTGTTAAGCTCATAAGATATAGCTATAAGTACAGGGTTGGAATGTGATATTTATGGTAATGTAAATTCTACTCATGTTTCAGGAACAAATATGATGAATGGGATTTGTGGGTCTGGTGAGTGGTCCCTATAGTTTCACATGTCGATCAATAGGAGCATGATGTTGCCGTTATTATTACCGAGCAAGGTCTGCCAGATTTACAAGGCCTGGCCCCACGCCAAAGAGCCATGGTAATTATAGAGAATATACTCATACAAGATTATAAATCTCAACTTTTAGATTATTTTGAAAGAGCTGTACAAGGGGAGGACCAACTCCTCATCTTTTAGAAGAAGCATTTGATGTATACATGCTTTCTTCATACATGTTCAATGAAAAATTCTTGAGCATCCTATTCTTTAGCTAATCTCTTAGATTTTGCATCATGAGGGGTCGAAATAAGACCGTATGCTTTTTTAGATCTTATTTTAATGAATTATCAATATTACATGCTTATAATTATAAAAAATTAAAAAGCCTGTAAATTAAATTGTTACAATTACATAGACTACTAAATCTATAGATTAGTTTGATTTTGTTAATTTACATTGTAAATTTGAGGTGTTATTAAAATAAAAATCATGAAGAAAAGATTACTTAACACCATGAAGCTACCTTCAATATCATTGAACTCTAATAATCTTTCATGTTGTTTTAATAAATAACATCATAAAAAATAAAGACAGGAAGAATTCCTGCCTTTATTCGTCAATCAGTACGCAACGCCAATCACTTACTGAAAAGACACAGCTTTAATCAAGTTTATTAATTAAAAACTTTTTAAAATTATGCAAAATTTTAAAAAGGCAGAACAGTATCTTTCTGTTTATGCCTTATTAAAAAAACGACTAACTATTTTAGTCGCTTTTTTACTTTTATCCACAGTAATTAGCGCTCAAACTCAGCCTCTTATTAATTCTACTCTTAAAGGTCAGGTTGTTGATAGAGTAACAAAATCTACATTGCCTGGAGTAGCTGTAAGTATTAAAGGAACAACACATAACTTGCAAACCGACGGCAACGGTAAATTCGAATTTGTTACAGGTCAAAAATTCCCTTATACTTTAGAGTTAAGTTATATTGGTTATAATAAAAAGACGGTTATTGTAACTCATAGTCCGGTGGTTATAGAGTTAGAAGAATCTCCTATAGAACTTAATAATATTGTAGTTGTAGGATATGGCACACAGAACAAGAAAGATTTAATTGGTTCTGTTACTAAAATTTCTGCAGATGAAGTTAAACAATTGCCCGTTGCTAGTCTAGATGCTCAACTGCAAGGAAAATCTACAGGTTTACAAATAAATTCAAATACAGGTATTCCGGGTGAAGGAATTTTTGTAAGGGTAAGAGGTAACACTTCAATTAATGCGAGTAACGATCCTTTATACATTGTAGACGGTGTTTTTATGAATAATACCAGCCTGCAAACGGTAAGTACAGGTGGTAAAGCAACTTCTCCAATCGCAGATTTAAACCCGGCTGATATAGAAAGTATTGAGGTTTTAAAAGATGCCAGTGCGACAGCAATTTACGGATCAAGAGGTGCAAACGGTGTGGTTATTATTACTACTAAAAAAGGAAATTATGGTGCTGCTCCAAAAATAAGTATCAATAGTTATACTGGACTTGCAAAAGTTCATAAAGTTTGGGAAGTGGCAGACGGACCATTGAACGCAGAACTACATAATGAAGCTTGGATTAATAGTGGGATAGATAATCCATCTTTAAATAGAACTTATGCCAATCGTCCATTTAGACCAGCTAGTGAAGTTATTAACGGAGTAGCTGGAAGTAGTTTGCCAGAAGAGCAGGAAACTTATGATCGTTTAGGCGATATTTTCAGAACAGCGGCATTACAAAGTCATGATATCTCTCTTCAGGGAGGATCTGAGAAGAGTCGTTATTATATTGGTGCTGGTTATACCAAGCAAGAAGCCACCATGAGGCCAGTTTATTTTGAAAGAGCAAACTTTAAAATAAACTATGAGCAGAAAATTAATAAAGTATTTAGTTTAGGTACTAATAACGCTATTTCTAATTCTTTTAGAAACCAGGCAAGAGCAGGGGACGGACCGCAGGGAGGAATGTTTCAGACAGGTTTGCTTGTAGCTACCTATTTACCTAAAGTTAATGCAGATGGTACTCCGGCAAAATGGGGTCCTTGGGATAACCTGGATGTTTTATTAAATAACTACGATGTCAAAACTAAAAATGTCCGTTATATAGGTAATGTTTATTTAGATGCTGACATTATTCCCGGCTTAAAGTTCAGGAGTAGTTTTGGTGTAGATTATAATAATTATAAGGAATCAGAATACTGGAATACTAAAACTTTATTAGGTACGTCAACCGGAAACTCACCAGTATACGGATTAGGAACTTCGGCCATTACCAATAACAATACTTGGATTAATGAGCAAACTTTAAGTTACCGTAAAACATTTGGTAACAAGCATACATTTGGCGCATTATTAGGTAACTCTTTTCAGGTTGATGTTATAGATGTAACCTCAGCACAAGGGACTAACTTTCCTAATGATAATTTTAAGAAGATTGTTTCTGCCGCTAATAGAACAGGAAGTGAAACATGGACGCAAAGTAAGTTAACTTCGTTTTTTACTCGTGTAGATTATAACTATGCAAGTAAATATTATATAGAAGCAAGTTTAAGAGCTGATGGATCTTCAAAATTCGGATCAGAGCACAGGTATGGTTATTTCCCGTCCGTTGGTGCAGCCTGGAGAATTTATGAAGAAGATTTTATCAAGAATATTGATGCCATCAGTGATTTAAAATTAAAGACCAGTTTCGGTGTCACCGGAAATCAAAACGGGATAAATAATTTCGCTTCTCAGGGTTTATGGACGGGAGGAGAAAGCTACCCAGATAATGCTACAGGCGGAGATAGAGGAGGGATTGCTCCTGAGCAATTGGCAAATCCAAATCTGAAATGGGAAAAAACCAAGCAGATTAATGCGGGATTAGAATTGGGCCTATTTAAAAATAGAATAGCTTTTGATTTTAATGTTTACAGTAAATATACATCAGATCTATTGCTGGAAATGCCTTTAGCAGGTACAACAGGTTTCTCTTTTTACTATGCCAATGCTGGTGAAGTAAGTAATAAAGGTTATGAATTAGGCATCAATACCATTAATGTTTCTAATAAAGACTTTACATGGAAATCTAGCTTTAACATCTCTGGAAACAAGAATAAAGTAGAAAAACTGGCTGCACCTATTAATGTCTATAACAGAGATTGGATAAGAATGGAAGAAGGCAGTCCAATGTATTCTTTCTGGTTGTACAAACAATTATATGTTGATCCGGCAAACGGAAATGCTGTATTTGAAGATGTAAATAATGATGGAAGAATAAATGCCGCAGACAGACAGTTGATTGGTAATGCAATGCCTAAATTATTTGGCGGATTTAACAATACTTTTTCTTATAAATCTTGGGACGCAGGGGTATTGTTTACCTACCAATACGGAAATGATGTTTACAACCTGAACGAATTTTTCGATATGTATGGCGGTACAAGAACAGGTCGTTATGCTACATTAAACTCTACCCGCAGATGGCAAAATCCTGGTGACATTACAGATGTGCCTAGATTTACAACTGTTGGAAACAACTATACTTTAGAACAAAATAGCAGATTATTAGAAGACGGTTCATTTATCAGGTTAAAGCAAATGTCAATTGGCTATACTTTTCCTAAGACCTTAACCTCTCGTTGGCATGTTCAGAATTTAAGAGTATATGTTTCTGGTACTAACTTGTTATTATTTACTAAATATTCTGGTTTAGATCCAGAGTCTAACGTAGCAAACCAGCAAAATATACAAGGTTTAGATTTTGGAACACCTCCACAACCTTCTGCTTATCAATTTGGATTTAACATCACCTTATAAAATATTATCAAGTGAAAAAGATTAATCATATTATAATAGCATTATTTGTTATTCTGGCATCTTCTTGCAAATCGGCATTAGATGTAGAGCCACAAACTTCTATTCCTGATGGAATTACCATAAATAATGGAGCCTCTGCAGAAACGGCTGTTAGAGGGATGTACAGAGCTTTGGCATCTGATAATTATTACGGAGTAACTTTTCAAGCTATTGGATATTTATCTGGCGACAACCTTAAGAGAGCGGGTTCTTTAGGTATAATCTCAGATTTTGTAGACCATAATGTTAAAGCCGATAACGGTTATATAGCTAATGCGTGGTCTGGAATTTATAATACCATCAACCGAGCAAATCATGTTCTGGAAAAGGTAGAAGTTTTACCATTAGAGCCTAATTTTACTCAGGCAAAAAAAGATCAACTGCTTGGCGAAGCACATTTTGTAAGAGCTTTAGCATATTTTGATGCAACCCGTATTTGGGGAGGAGTGCCTATTTATCTTAAACCAACAATTACCATAAAAGATAACCAAGGTAAGGCAAGAAGTAGTGTTGCTGATGTTTATACTCAGGTTTTAGCAGACTTAATTAAAGCAGAAGAATTACTTCCAAACAGTACCAACCGTGTAAGAGCAACAAAGAAAACTGTTTGGGCATTAATGGCTAGATTGTATTTATATCAATCTAATTGGGATGAGGCAATTACTTATTCTACTAAATTAATTGAAGATACTAACTATTCATTAATGAAGCCATTCAATTCTTTCTATGCTAATAATGCAACCAATACTCCAGAATCTATATTCGAACTGGCCTATAGTTCAAACGAGACAAATTCTCATCGTACCAATTGGTTGCCTTCTACCAATGGTGGCACCAGACAATGGGCTCCTAATACTGCGTTCATAGCTTTGGTAAATAACCCGCTTATTGGTGGCAACAGAAGTAGTATGATTAGCAAAATGGCTAATGTAACCCCTGAAGAATGGTACGGAAACATGTATTACAAAAGTCCGGCTACTGATGCAGCATTTGTAATAAGAATTTCAGAAATGAGATTAATTAGAGCAGAGGCTTTGGCTCAAATAGAAGAATATTCTGATGCACTTACAGATTTAAATGCAATAAGAAGCAGAGCAGATTTAGCAAATAGCAATGCAAATCCTTTAGATAAAGATGAAATTTTATTAGCTATAGAAAACGAACGCAGATTAGAGTTTGCTTTTGAACCACACCGTTTCTTTGATTTAGTGCGGACAGACAGAGCTTTAACAGTTTTAAATCTAGCCAATAGAGATAGGTATGTTTTGCCTTTGCCAATAAAGGAGACTATTGTTGATACAGCTTTAGAACAAAATGTTGCTTATAAATAATATTTATGAATCAAGATCATTTTAACTGGACAAGCCTGGAGAAAATAGCCTTTCGTTTTTTCTTTGCATTTTTCATACTGCTAATTATTCCATTAGATCCAAAATTTTTCAGCTCTATCTTCTCGCAAGAGGGGGGAGCTGATTTTTTCTTTACCCTATTTGCCTGGTTTAATTACGCTCCAACATTTATTAGTGGCGCAGGAAGTATTCAAATTGTAGATTTTGTTTTTGTGGCAATCTTAGCTGTAATAGCAACAATTGTTTGGAGTTTCTCTCAAAAAGAGACATCAAATTATAAAAATCTTTATCAGTTACTAAGAGTAATTTTACGTTATAAGTTAGCGGGGATTTTCTTTGTGTACGCATTTATAAAGATTTTTCCGATGCAAATCCCTTATCCAACATTAAGCCAGTTAAATACTCCTTACGGTGATTTTACTCCGGCTAAAATTTTCGAATTAACCGTTGGCGTGGCAAAAGCAAATTATCAGGTAACTATTGGGTTAATAGAGCTTGGTGCAGCCTTATTGTTATTGTTTAGACGTACTGCAACTTTAGGGGCAATTGCTGCGGTTGGGGTGCAGTTGAATATTGTTTTAGCAGCATATGCATACCATACCGGCGACCAAATTTATACTACTTATTTGTTTGCTACCGCTTTGTTTTTAATGGTTTATGATCTGCCCAGAATGTATCAATTATTAATTGAGAAATCGGTTAAACCTAATACAGGAAAACTAGTATTGTCTGGCAATTTGCAAATAAAATCAAGGTTGGTACTTAAGAGTTTGTTTGCCGTAATTATTCTTTCTTATGCGGTAGCAGCTTATTCTAAGTACGAAATCGATAGCTATGGAATTCCTAATTCAGCAGCTTTAAAAGGTGCTCATGGCTTTTATAATGTGGAGGAATTTAAGATTAATGAAACGGTTATTCCTTATTCGCTAACAAATAAAGAGCGATGGAATAATGTGGTTTTCGAGCAATGGGGAACTTTAAGTATAGCTCAGGCTGTAGATTTTCCAATAGATTCTGTTTGGGCTGGTGTGAAAAATGTTAAAGCTGTTGATAGAACTTTTGAATCTTCAGGAACATCAGGCAGAAAGTATTTTGCTTATAGTGTTGATGAGGAAAAGAAAGAGTTGCTATTAAAAAATAAGCATCAGCAAAATAGAGACGAGCAATTTGTTCTAAGCTACGAAAGACCTGATGAGCAAACCATCATTCTTATTGGAACTAATCATTTAGGCAATCGTATACATGCAGTTCTTAAAAAGATAGACAAGAAATATCTTCTTTTAGAAGGTAGACGTAAGCCTATTGCACTTTAATTTTTTGATTTAAAATTCTAAAGATCATTCATAATGATAACAGAAAATAATTTAAATACAACTGCAAATATCAATTGGAAAAAGCATCAACTTGTTTTGTTCCGCATTGCGTTTGTGTTTTTTACTTTAATGAGCATCCCATTAAGTGGAAAATATTATAAGATGCTTTTCTCTATAAATTGGTTCAATTTAGGCTATAGAGACTTAACAAATTTGGGTAGGTTTAGCCCCGATTTTTTACCCATTGCAACAGAAAGCGGCAGATGGGGTTTAGCAAGCTATAGCTCTTATGCATCATTGCTTCTGGTAGCTGTAATTGTGGGTTTAATTTGGTCTGCTTTGGATAAGAAAACATTAAACTATCGTGTTTTGTACTATTGGTTGCGTGTATTGGTAAGATACCGTGTGGCAATTGGTATGATAGAGTTTGGTTTGGTAAAAGTGTTTTTAATCCAAATGCCAGAGGCTCCATTAGGTACATTACACACCAATTTCGGAGATATTACTGCACAAAAACTATATTGGCTATCGGTTGGAGTAGTGCCATGGTACGAAATTACTTTAGGAATGGTAGAAGTAATAGCTGGTTTACTTTTGTTTTTCAGAAAAACAATTTTCCTTGGCGCTTTACTAACTGTGGCGGCTTCGGCAAACATAGTTTACATCAATTTTGCTTACGATGGTGGAGTGCATGTTTATAGCTCTTACTTTGTTATTTTATGTGCTTTTTTAATGATTCCTTACCTGGGAGATTACTATAAACTATTGGTAAAAGAAGAAGAAGTGCAGCCAGTAAGGTCTTATCCAGGTTTTGTTACACCTGCTCAAAAAATTGGTAGGAATGTTGTGAAATGGGGAATTATATTTTTATTTACAGTTGTGATTGGATACCTACATGTCCAAAATCAAAACCATAAACCTTTAACAAAAGACCCAATTACAGCAGGCATTGCTGGTACAAAAGGTTATTATGAGGTTAGCGAGTTTAAATTAAATAACGAGGTTGTTCCTTATTCGCCGTTAGACTCTGTTAGGTGGCAAGATGTCACTTTCGAGAAGTATTCTACTATCACTTTTAAAGTTAATAAACCTATTAAATTAGATTTGGCTAATGGTGCTCCGGCAAAAACAGATTTGGAAAGAAATTGGGAGTTAACGGGTATTGCAGGCGGGAGACAATTTTACTATTATGAAGCAGACACCATAAATCTGGTGTTAAAACTTTATAATAAACACCTAGAAAAGAAAAAAGGAAGAGATACAAAGAAGGAAAAGGAAAAAGAAGCGCATGTTCCTGACTTTGTTTTGAAAATTGAAAGACCTAGCCAAACCCGAATTATTTTGCATGGCTTAAATAAAAAACAAGATTCTATTTTTGTACAATTAGATAGAATTGATAAAACCTATGCTTTAAGAAATTAATATCATGAGTAAAACAGATTACGATGCAATAGTTATTGGCTCCGGGCCAAATGGTTTGGCCGCAGCCATTACTTTACAAAAAGCAGGAAAATCTGTTTTACTTATTGAGGGTAAGGATGAAATTGGTGGCGGTTTGCGTTCTGCAGCATTAACGTTACCGGGTTTTGTACATGATATTTGTTCGGCAATTCATCCTTTGGCAGTTGGCTCTCCTTATTTTAGTCAATTGCCCTTAGAGCAACATGGCTTAACATATATCTATACTGATTTTGCAGCAGCGCATCCTTTTGATGACGGCAGCGCAGCAGTTTTAAATCATTCTATAACAGATACCGCAAACAGGTTAGGTGCAGATAGGGATATTTACCTTAAGCTAATTGAACCTGTTGTAAGAGACTGGCCAAAAATGGCTGCCGATATTTTGGCTCCCTTAAGTTTCCCAAATCATCCTATTGCTATGGCAAAGTTTGGCTTAAAAGCCATGACATCTGCAAGTTTTTTTTCCAGATTATTTAAAACAGAAAAAGCAAAAGGGTTGTGGGCAGGAATGGCAGCACACAGCATACAACCTCTCACTAATTGGGCAACTTCAGCAATTGGTCTGGTGTTAATGGCTAATGCACACTTAAAAGGCTGGCCAATTCCAAAAGGTGGATCTATTCAAATTGCAAATGCACTAGCGTCTTATTTTATCTCTCTTGGCGGAAAGATAGAAACCGGGCATTGGGTTAAATCTTTAGCAGAATTACCATCTTCTAAAACTATTTTGTTTGATTTAACACCAACACAATTACTACAAATAGCCGGACATAAATTTTCTTCTATTTATAAATGGCAATTAGAAAGATACCGCTATGGAATGGGCGTTTTTAAAATAGACTGGGCTTTAGATGCACCCATACCTTTTACTTCTGAAGATGCAAGAAAAGCTGGTACCATTCATTTAGGCAATACTTTTAAAGAAATTCAGGATTCAGAAAAACAAACTTCAAAAGGTTATCATCCAGATAAACCATTTGTGTTACTGGCGCAACAAAGTTTAATAGACTCTAGCAGGGCACCAGAAGGTAAACATACAGGTTGGGCTTATTGCCATGTACCTAACGGTTCTAAAAAAGATATGACCCCGGCTATAGAAAATCAGGTGGAGCGTTTTGCGCCAGGTTTTAAAGACACCATTTTAGCCCGTCATACTTTTAATACTGAAGAAATAGAGGCATATAACCCAAATTATATTGGCGGAGATATCAATGGCGGGATTATAGATCTTTCTCAATTATTTACCCGCCCGGCATTGCGTTGGTCTCCATATCGTACTTCAGCACAAGGTTTATATCTCTGTTCGTCTTCTACTCCGCCGGGAAGTGGGGTACATGGGATGTGTGGTTATCATGCAGCTAAACGAGCTTTAAAAGATGTTTTTAGTTGATCAGATGGTAGCAAGTCTTGTGTTTATACTAAGGTGTCTTTAGCTTGAGGAGCTTAAAGTACGAACAGTTTTAAATCCAAAGTTGCCCGGGATTAGTAAGTTGTCTAAAAATCTGATTAAGTATTCGTTAGCAATGATAAAAGATTAGACAGACAAAACCAAAGCGGATTGTCTGTCATAAGCTTTATATAAACCTATACCTTTTTTGGAGGAAGATCAAACGCTATAGCTTCATGTTCAAAATGACCATTGTGCGCACCGTCGCAGAAGGGTTTGTTTTTAGACATTCCACATCTACAAATGCCTATAACTGTACGGCC
>JAZQRF010000342.1:0-17978 GCA_045629485.1 Pelobium sp.
TTGTAGCCCTGTTCCTGAGGTTTTTGGCAGATCAAAAAGTCTATAGTTCCTCGTTTAAGGAAATTAATATTCTCCTCTAAGAAATCGTATCCTATTAATTTGATGGGTGTCTCTGTTTCTTCTAAATATTTAGCAACAGAAGAAACCCTTGAATTAGTAACGAAGATAATATCAACATCCCCTTTAGCTAATAAGTGAGATAAGGTGTCCTTCACCGATTGATAGTCGGTTTGTCTGATGTCTATTTTTTCTATGGTTATGTTTTGATAATATTTATCTGCGTAATTACGGAAACCCTCCTCTTTTTTTAAAAGATGGTGATGCATATCTATTTCTTTAGAAATATTTACTATCAAAATCTTCTGATGCTCTTTTACAAAATATTTGATGAGGTGTGCTGCTAGGTGGCCGCTCTGATAAAGGTCAGGACCGATATAGCAAAGGCTGTTTTGATCTTCAAGATCTGAATTAATGAATACAAATGGAATATTCTTTTTATAACACTCCTCTACAAAATGTAAAGACTCTCTTTCGAACATTGGAGCCAATAGAATTCCATTATAGTCTAGCTTGAGTATTTCTCTAGCCTCCTCTATAAAGGTTGTTTTATCATTTTGGTCAAAGAGATAAATATCTACTGTAATACCGTAATCCTTTATTTCACTGGCGGCTTGTTTAATCCCTTTAAGCGGCGCGTCCCAATACCCAGTTTCCCCTGAAACTGCAGGAATAAGCGCAGCAAACTTTAAAGTTTTTTTTGAAGCTAACCTCCGGGCCATAATATTTGGCTGATAATCTAAATCCTTTATGATTTCAAGAATTTTCTCCTTTGTTTTGATAGAAACACCTGTCCGGTTATTTAATACCCGATCTACAGTCGCTATGGAAACGTTCGCTCTCCTGGCAATTTCCTTCACTCCTACAAGTTCTGTCTCCTGTTTTTTTCTCATCAAAAACAAAGCTATTAAAAAACTAGCAACTCGGTTAATATTTAGGAAATGTCATTCACAATTAGTGCTTAACGTATTTATTCACCAATGTTTCAATAATTTTCTTAGTGTCATCAGGGAAATCAACTTTTACCGAAAAATCTTCTTTAACCCATGCTTCGAGACAGGAGACAAAATTCTTCTTTATATCATATATTACAGGTACACCCATCTGCCTTGCTGCTTCTGCATTGCATTCCTGCTCGAACTGGTGTTTCATTGGAATCATTAACACCTTTTTCTTCAGGTATAAAGCCTCGGCCGGGGCTTCAAAACCTCCGCCAGTTAACAAGCCTTCGCAATTTTCTAAGCTCTTATTATAGGCCTCGTTTGTAATAGGCATGACCTTAACATTGCCATATTTGTAAGGTATTTTCTGATGTTTACTAAAAACTTCCCATTTTACATTTGGTAATTCCCGAAGGTGTTTAACCAAAATCTTATCGTCTACCGCAGGTAAATAAACGGTATAATAGCCATGATTTTGAGGTTTTAGCTCCCGGATATCTTTTCTAATAACCGGCGAATGTATAAAATTATCATAAGGCTTAAAGTGGAACCCAACATAATCTGTAGTGGGAGCATAATACTTTAATATCCATTCTCCATATACGGCCTTCTTTTTGGGTCTTGGCGTTTTAGCTGATATAAAAGAAGCCTGGTGGCTTAAAGAAATGCTTCTCCTTCCTTTTAATTTACAAGCCCAGGCAGTTAAGGGTTCAAAATCATTAATGATTAGGTCATACTTTTCTAAAGGAATAGCTTTGATATCTTTCCAAAGCTGTCGTATATTCATTTGCTGGTATGTTTTCCAATAGTCTATCCCGCCTTTTTTTCCGAAAATATAGCTAAAGCCATGGAATCTATAATTTAATGCCTGAGGCAGCTCAATATCTGCCTGTGTACCGCTTACTAACAAATCCAACTCCCCATATTGCTGTAGCAATGGAACAATTTCCTTTGCCCTACTGATATGGCCATTACCTGTTCCCTGTATTGCGTAAAGTATTCTCATAATAGGATAGGGAAGATAGAAGGCATGATTAATAAGATTTTGAATAACATCCTTAATACACTTAATTTCGCAATTATTCGCTAAGCTACGTTTTATATAAATTTTTTAAATAATTCTTTTATATCCATTTTTGTTTTGGAATCTTCTGATTCTTCCTCATCTTTTTCATTAAACATAATATCATTTGCATGATACTTATAAATATGCCACTGGTTATCAAAAAACTCAAGAGAGGTTAAGCTCTCTACCCAGTCTCCTGAATTTAAATAAGTAACTGTCCCATGCTCGTTTTCTATTTTCCTGATTTCTGCATGATGAATATGTCCGCAAATTACATAAGCGTACTTCTTTTCTATCGCCAGTTCGGCTGCTGTTTGCTCAAACTGGTTGATAAATTTAACGGCTTCTTTTACGCTTGCTTTTATTTTCTGAGAAAAACTATATTTCTTTTTTCCCATCTTCACTAAAAACCAATTAACCAAACTGTTAATAATGATTAATGAATCGTAACCTATTGCTCCTAATTTGGCCAGCCATTTAGAATGCTGCATGGTAATATCAAATATATCACCGTGGAAAAACCAGGCTTTTTTCTCATCTATTTCTAATACCAGCTTATTTAACAGCTGCAAACCTCCCATGTTAAAATCGGCAAATTTCCTCAGCATCTCATCATGATTACCCGTAAGATAATAAACAGGTATGCCATCGCTCACAAACTTTAGTATCTTCCGTATGATTTTGATGTGGGATTCGGGAAAATAAGATTTGCTGAACTGCCAAATGTCAATGATGTCTCCGTTAAGGATTAAGATTTTTGGATTTACGCTTTTCAAATATTTTAACAATTCTTTTGCATGGCAACCATAGGTGCCTAAATGAACATCAGAAATCACTAAAACATCTATCTCTCTTTTTGACATTTCATTTATCGCATTAGCAACAATCTTTACACTATTGCCCCCACTATAAATAAACGGCTTTAAAATTACTACCAGGTTAAATCTTGATTAAGTTTCTGCTATGCTCTTACGATACCAGAATAACCATTAAAAAGAGTCCTAACCTAATCTATGATAAGACATTCCACCTCGCTCTGAAAAGAAATCACCGTTGGTGAAAGTTGATCGAATAGAGAAAAGAAGTTGATCTTACACAGAATCCTTAGGCTTGAAGCCTGTTTTCTAGACGTGATACCTGTTTGATATGATGTTTTGTATGGACAACTATAAATCTCAGCCACGACCGAGCATCTAACCACCCAAAACGTGGATGCTTTACTTTATAATTTGGATCAAACTTTTTAAACTCGGCACAGATAGTATCTAATCTTTTTCGGATGCTGATAATCTTGTTTAAGGATTCTTCTTTTGAAATTTTTTTAACATTTGCAGCTACTACTTCAGGAGCTTTAAGATTGCTGCCTGGCAAAATTCCAAAGAATAAAATCAGCCTTACTCTCCAGTCTGCCTTATTAACTTTAATGGAAGAAGTTTTATTTAGGCTTTGTTCTATGGCTACTAAAGAAGCTGAGATTACCCAAAGTACATGAGAATAAATCTCAGAAAAAGACCATACTCCTTGCTGTGGGGAAGTTAAAAAGGTTTCTTCGTTTACTGTTTTTAAATACTGCTCGTAAAAATCTAACAGCTTACAGATCTTTTTCTTATCTGAAGAAATACTCATAAAAACTCTCTAAGTTCTGATAAATGATGGATATGCCAGTTGACATCGGCTGGTAAAGCTAATTTATTCGGATTAAAATACACAGCATCCATGCCAAAATTGAGTGCTCCCCGAATATCTGCCTCAAGGCTATCACCTACCATCAGGCTTTCCTTTATCTGGCCATTAGCCAAATCTAAAGCATGCTGAAAAATAGCTCGGTCGGGCTTATTGATTCCAAAAACTTCTGAAATAATAACATTCTTAAAATAGGGCTGCAGTTTAGTTTTTTCTATTTTACACTCTGTACTCTCTTTAAATCCGTTTGAAATAAGGTGCAAATGGTATTTTCCGTGTAGGTATTTTAAAACTTCGTGTGTTTCGGGGAATAGATTGGTTTTTGTAGGACAAATTCTTACGTAATCATTTTCAAATTCGTCTGGAATTTTGTCTACCGCTACCCCCAATTCTACAAAAGTCTTTTTAAACCGGGTTTCTCTTAATTGTTGCTTATTAATTTTTCCGACATGATAATCTGCCCAGAGCTGGTGATTATTGCGTGTGTATGTTTCTATAAAAATATCAGCTGCGTTTACACCTAGCTCTTTTAATTTATAGACATGATATAATTCGTTGATGGTTTCTTCTGCATTTTTATCAAAATCCCATAAAGTATGATCAAGATCGAAGAATATATGTTTGTAATTCATTTTTTATTGAAGCCGCTGTGAATAATAATTTTAAAGATTACAATTACCCGCATTGGATAGTTGCTAAACCTTTACACCAAAAGATAGGTCTCCGGCATCTCCTAAGCCAGGGACGATATAGGCCTTGGTTGTCATTTCTTCATCTATTTCGCCAATCCATAATTTTGCCTTTGGAATACTGGCTTTGGTATGATCTATACCCTCCTGGCTGGCAATTGCACAAACAATATGAAGTTCTTTGATTTTATAATTCGCAAGTAATTCTCTGCAGCATAAAACCATGCTTCTGCCAGTGGCCAGCATAGGATCCGCAATAATAACAATTTTCCCATTTAAATCTGGTGCCGAGATATACTCACTTTCTATTGTGAAATTGCCATCTTTTGTACTTTTGCGATAAGCAGAAATAAATGCCGAATCTGCCCTGTCGAAAAAGTTTAGTAAACCCTGATGAAAGGGTAAACCCGACCGTAAAATAGTAGCCAAAACCGGTTGTTGCTTTAAAAGATTAATGCTTTTTAAGCCAAGTGGAGTTTGGACTTCAAATTCTTCGTAATCCAGCGTTTTACTTATCTCGTAAGCAAAAATTTCTCCTAACCTTTCCATATTTCTTCGGAAACGCATACTATCCAACTGAATTTCGCTGTTTCTTAATTCGGCCATGAAATGATTGGCAACACTGTTATTTTCACTTAGTATAAACATCAGTTTAAATTTACGATTTTAGAATTATGATTCCATCTTTAATCTATAAAACTACAACTTACTCATTTTAAGCATCTCTATATATACTTTTTCCCAGCCTTTCCAAACCCCAAAGTCGCTAATAGATTCGTTATGCCATAAGCTTACAAAGGTGCCTTGTACGCTTTTTACATTTTGCATCAGCTCTCGTATCACTTCTATAGCTTCATTTGCAGAAAGGTTCATATATCTTCTCAAAGTCTGATCCATTACTGCGGTGGGCTGAATAAAAAGATTAGTTACACGCTCTTCGCTTAGGTTGTACCATAAAAACGGGCTGCAGGTAGAGGCTCTAAAACCGGGCAAATCTGCATAAACCATGGTATAATCTTCTTTTATATTATTTTCGAGAAGCGCTTTATAAGTATCTGGCAATAACAATTTAAGGTAATGATGCCGGGAAATATAAACTCTTTCAGAAATTATCTCTTCTAAATCTGCTTTTTCTAAAGAAAGTTCTTCCTTATTTTCATTAGACAGGTAAGAAGGGTGCAATCCTAAAACAAAGTCTTTACCTATTTGCGGTACTAAATCTTTAAATAGCTTGTTTTTTTTGCTTTCTCTGCTATCATAAAGATGCTTATTATTCATGAGTATAAAAAACATCGTTTTTGTAGAAAATTTCTTATCCCAGGCCTTAACTTTTTGATAAACATCGAATGGATCTGCAAATAATGTCCTCCAGTTTTTTGTAAGGATCAGTTTCCCGGTCTTAAGTAATCGTCGCAAAAATCTTTCAGACTTTATATAATACGCATTATCTATATCCAGAGTAGGCTGAAAAACAAAGTTCCGGATTTTATATTTGGTCTCCGGGAAAGTTCTCTTTAGTATCTCCAGCAATTTAAAAGCCCATTCATCTACCACAGGTCTGGCCAAAAAGCCATGTTTAAAAGCAAGAGATGATTTTGCTTCGAAACGCCCGTGGTTATCCCTTTCGGGATTTAAATATTCTTCATAACGGCTAACCAGATAAAAGCTTGCAGCAAATATATCAAAGGGAAACAATGATGAATCTATGGGAAAAGGAACTTCGTAATTATCGTAATTAATGAAAGTCAATTCGGTTATGGTAATACCGGTTTCCGAAAGCAAAGGGGTTTCTAAAAAATGGATCTCTGTACCTAACGGTGATGTTGAGTAGCTAAATTTTGGCCCATCATAATTCGAAAATTCATTAATATCATTCGTTAATTGATAGGGGATGCCTAAAATATATTCTAATAAAAAATTAAAAATATATTCTTTACGGCAGGTGATGTTAACTGTATAAACCAGTAATTGCATCCTTAAAATAAAGTATAAAACATGGTATTACCAACTTACGCAAAACTAAGGAGTAACAAAAAAGCCGGATGAAGAATCCGGCTTTTCGTTTTATTTAGACAAATACATTGATTTTTCTTTATATAACTGGATGAAGTAAGGGTCGTCCAGGTCTTTAATAAACCGGATTGCTTCACCTGTTGATTTCATTTCCGGCCCTAATTCTTTCTGAATTTCAGGGAATTTATGATGTGAAAAAACAGGCTCTTTGATGGCATAGCCTTCCAGTTTTCTTTCAATTTTAAAGTCTTTTAATTTTTTTGTTCCCAACATTACTTTAGTGGCAATATTGATATATGGAACATCGTAAGCTTTGGCAATAAAAGGAACCGTTCTGGAAGCTCTAGGATTAGCTTCTATAACATAAACATCTTCGTTCTTGATTGCAAACTGGATATTCATTAATCCCCTGATATTTAAAGCTCTTGCTAATTTCTCTGTATATTCTTCCATTTTGGCAATTACACCATCCGATAAATTAAATGGCGGCAATACTGCAAATGAATCCCCGGAATGGATACCCGCAGGCTCAATGTGCTCCATCAAACCAATGATGTGAACATCTTCTCCGTCATGAATAGAATCGGACTCTGCTTCTTCCGCCCTGTCTAAGAAATGATCAATCAAAACTCTATTACCAGGTAAATCACCTAATAATTTAACTACTGCTTTTTCCAGGTCTTCGTCATTGATAACGATGCTCATTCCCTGCCCGCCTAATACATAAGAAGGACGAACCAACACCGGGTAACCCACTTCGTTTGCAACAACAATGGCTTCTTCGGCATTTTCTGCTACACCGTATTTAGGGTATGGGATCTCTAAAGATTTTAATAAATCAGAGAAACGGCCACGATCTTCGGCTATATCCATATTATCATAGGAAGTCCCAATAATCTTTATCCCTTTTTCATGAAGTTGCTCAGCCATTTTTAAAGCTGTTTGCCCACCAAGCTGCACAATAACACCTTCTGGTTTTTCCAACTCAATAATTTCTCTTACATGCTCCCAGAATACCGGCTCGAAATAAAGTTTATCTGCCATGTTAAAGTCTGTAGAAACTGTTTCAGGGTTACAGTTTACCATGATAGCTTCGTACCCTTCTTCGCCAGCGGCCATTAAACCGTGTACACAAGAATAATCAAACTCTATACCTTGCCCAATACGATTAGGACCAGATCCTAACACAATGATTTTCTTTTTATCAGATGGTTTAGATTCATTTTCTCCTTCGTAAGTAGAATAATAATATGGTGTTTGTGCCGGAAACTCTGCCGCACAAGTATCAACCATTTTATAAACGCGGTTAATACCTAACTCTTTTCTTCTGTCGTAAACTTCGTCTTCAGTTACATTACCTAAAATCCAGGCAATTTGAATATCTGAAAATCCTTTTTGTTTAACTGTTAAGAAGATATCTTTAGGGATATTTGTTAAAGAATAACGTTTTAATTCCTGCTCTATGGTTACCAAATCTTGTATTTGATTTAAAAACCATTTATCAATTTTAGTAACTTTTCTAACAGACTCTACAGGCACTCCCATTCTAAGGGCATCTTTTATAGCAAATAACCTGTCCCAGCTAGGATGCTCCAACTTGTACATAATATCTTCGATATTACGGTTTTGCTTACCGTCGGCACCCAGGCCTGCTCTTCCAATTTCTAAAGATTGACATGCCTTTTGAAGTGCTTCGATAAAAGAGCGACCGATGGCCATAACTTCACCTACAGATTTCATCTGTAAACCAAGCTCGGTGTTTGCGCCTTTAAATTTATCAAAATTCCAACGCGGAACTTTAACAATTACATAATCAATAGTTGGCTCAAAATAGGCCGAAGTTGTTTTAGTGATTTGATTTTCCAGCTCATCTAAATTGTAGCCGATAGCTAGTTTTGCAGCTATTTTTGCAATTGGATATCCTGTAGCTTTTGAAGCTAAAGCTGATGAACGTGAAACCCGAGGATTAATTTCAATAGCGATAATCTCATCATTATCCGGGTTAACCGAAAACTGCACATTACAGCCACCTGCAAAATTACCAATGGCCCGCATCATTTTGATAGCCTGGTTACGCATATCCTGATAACAACGATCGGATAATGTCATCGCAGGAGCTACAGTTATAGAATCTCCTGTATGAATTCCCATCGGATCAAAGTTCTCTATAGAACAAATGATGATTACGTTATCCTTGTTATCTCTTAATAGTTCTAATTCGTATTCTTTCCAGCCTAACACTGCCTGTTCTACCAAAACTTCATGCGTAGGCGAAGCTTGTAAACCATGTGAAAGTGCAGCGTCAAAATCTTCTTTTTTGTGTACGAAACCACCTCCATATCCACCTAAAGTGTAAGATGGTCGAATTACGAGTGGGAAACCAATTTCCTGGGCTGCTTCTTTACCTTCTAAGAAAGAGTTTGCGATTTTCGATTTGGCTACACCGATACCTATATCTACCATCAGCTGCCTAAATTCCTCACGATTTTCTGTCTTCTCTATAGCAGCGGTATCAACACCAATAATCTTTACTCCATATTTTTCCCAAATACCACGCTCTTCGGCTTCTATTGCTAAGTTTAGAGCTGTTTGCCCTCCCATTGTTGGTAGTACTGCATCAATTTTACGCTCCTGAAGAATTTCTTCTATAGAAGTAACATTTAGCGGCTTTAAGTAAACATGATCTGCAATAACCTTATCCGTCATAATAGTTGCCGGATTAGAATTGATGATGGAAACCTCTATACCCTCGTCTTTTAGAGAAAGAGCGGCTTGAGAGCCAGCATAATCAAATTCACAAGCTTGACCGATAATAATAGGACCAGATCCGATGATCAGGACAGATTTAATGGAAGTATCTTTTGGCATGGACGTAATTTAATTGCAGGATTTTCTTACGTTATTTAGAAAAACCCGACTTGTTTGTCGGGATGCAAAGATAGAAAAACTGATTGGTAATTGGGAGTTTTTTTGAAAATTATAAATCTAATATTTTAGCTTCATAATGATGATTGATCAAACATTTTCACTACAATCAAAGTATATCAATTAATGACTGAAAAGAACCCCTTAGATCATCATGCCAGAATATATTTACCTTGGATTGCTGCTTTAGCTTTTTTCATGCAGGCTTTAGATGGCACTATTTTAAATACAGCACTGCCGGCCATTGCAAAGGATTTAAACCATTCTCCCCTGGAAATGCAGTCTGTACTAATATCCTATACTTTAACTCTAGCGTTACTAATTCCTGTTAGTGGCTGGATGGCTGACAAATTCGGAACAAAAATCACTTTTACAGCGGCTGTTATCATCTTTACTCTTGGTTCATTAAGTTGTGCTTTATCTGGTAGTATCAATCAACTTATATTATCCCGAATTTTCCAGGGAATAGGCGGAGCAATGATGGTTCCTGTTGCCCGTTTGACCATCCTATATGCTTATCCAAAAAAATTGCTTTTAAAAGTCCTCAACTTTGTCATCATTCCCGGGATGATAGGACCATTAATTGGCCCCAGTTTGGGAGGTTTCATTGTTGACTATGCTTCCTGGCATTGGATATTTTTAATCAATATTCCAATTGGTATTCTTGGTGTGATAATGGCATATTATGCGATGCCTAATTTCAAAAGAGAAACCGGCATCTTTGATATAATAGGCTTCTTGTTTTTTAGCGGAGCCCTTATACTTATCACTTTAGCCTTGGATATGGGAATCGTAGAAGGGGGTAATGTATTATATATTTCTGCCTCCCTGCTTATTGCTGTTGCTTTTATATTTTTTTATATTCAGCATGCTAAGAAAGCCACGAATCCTCTAATTAACCTGAATCTTTTTAAAATTAGAACATTAAAGATCGGGTTAATCGGAAGCCTGTCTACCCGTTTAGGAATTGGGGGGTTCCCCTTACTGTTACCGCTTATGCTGCAAGTAGGATTCGGCTACTCCGCGGCATTATCAGGGTTAATGCTTATTCCCTCAGCAGCAGCAAATTTATTTACCAAGCCGCTGGTTATTAGGATTGTTAAGAAATTCGGATATAAAACAACGCTGGTTGGCAACACATTAATCTTAGCTTGCATTATCACTCTTTTTGCTTTTCCGGGTGAGCATGCCAATCTATATTTTTTTATCCCTTTGTTGCTCATCTACGGAATGGCCAGTTCTATTCAGTTCTCTTCTATGAATACCATTTCTGTTGCAGATTTAGACAAAAGTACATCCAGTGAAGGCAATAGCATGATTGCAGTTACGCAACAACTTTCAGTAAGCTTTGGTATTTCTATTGCCTCATTCTTATTAAATATTTTCCATAATCTTCCCTGTGAATTAGGTATTACACCATTTAGGTATACTTTTGTAATATTGGGAATAATTACCGCTTTATCTTCTTTAGTATTTACCAAACTTCATAAAACGGATGGAGATAATTTATCAGGGCATAGAGAGTTAGAAAACTAAAGTTTCTTGTTATTTCAAATATCAATAAAGAACGAAAATCAATTATAAAATCTTTACTTTAGGTGAATAAACCTAAAGAAGTATTTATGAAGAATTCTTTACTCCTGATTTTCTTGTGTATAACTTTTGCTCTAAAAGCTCAGGAAATAAAAAAGTCTGATACTATTAATAAAGAAATCCGCGAATTGGAATTGCAGAATAACAAATTGGTGCTCGAAAATTATATGGCAGATAATAGAGATAGTGTAAGGCCCATTCCAATTTTTAATTTAGGAAATGCGCTTGTTTATAAAATCCTGAAAAGTAAAAACAATCCCACAATTGATAGCTTAGAGCAAGATGTGAAGATACTGTTTAAAGAGAGGGACAGTATACGAAAATTGATTCCGGAATATGATAAATTTTATGCGGAATACATGTCAGCCTCTGCTGAAAAGAAGAAGGAGATGAATTATGCGTATGCTCAACTAAGGAAGAAAGTAGAAATAAGCCATCCTAATTATGTAACCGCTAATAAGAAAATCAATTTAAACAGGGCGAAATACTGTTATCTGGTGTTGGAAATTTTGAAAGACGACTTTCATTCAAAAAACAAAGTTCTTCCGCTAACATTTATTCCTTACCAGGAACTAAATGTGTATAACAGTGATTTTCTGATCAAAGAAAATCATGTTAAAATACAGATTCTTAATAATCTGTACAGAAAAACGCTTGAAGAAGAATTAAATCAAAAATACAAAGAATAAGCAACTAGCGTTTGATAACTCTAATGGAGAAATTAATAGAAATCAGAATAATCGCTGATAAACTATAGTTTGATCTCTTCTTCTTTACTATTCAGGAAATTAAATTCTGTTAGGTTGTATGCGTTAGAAGATTTAACCTTTACCCACTGGTTATATTTAAAGAACCATTTCAATTGCTTAGAAATTATACCCTTCTTAATAAAGGCTTCTATATAAGGATGCACACAAAGAGTGATTCCTTTTTCTGCCTGTTCTGTTAAGATATAGTCTATTGTACTTTCTATATCATCGATTAAAACAATGCTAGCTTTTATTTCTCCTGTACCACCGCATGTTGGACATTTTTCGCTGGTTACAATATTCATCTCGGGCCTTACCCGCTGACGGGTAATTTGCACTAAGCCAAACTTACTTGGAGGAAGTATGGTGTGTTTAGCCCTGTCGTGGCTCATTTCAGCTTTAAGAAAATCAAACAGTTCTTTTCTGTTTGGAGCTTTATGCATATCGATAAAATCAATAACAACGATACCGCCCATATCTCTTAAACGCAGTTGCCTTGCGATTTCTCTGGCTGCTTCTTTATTTACCTGAAATGCATTTTCTTCCTGGTTCTCTGGATTAGCTGTTCTGTTACCGCTATTTACGTCAATAACATGAAGCGCTTCTGTATGTTCTACAACAAGATAAGCGCCACCGGCCAGGTTTACTGTTTTTCCGAATGAACCTTTAATTTGTTTTTCTATACCGAAGTGATCAAAGATGGGTTCTTTGCCTTTGTATAGCTTTACAATGTTTTCTAATTCCGGAGAGATCTCATGAATATAAGATTTCACTTCTTCATATAAGCCGATATCATCAACATGGATATTGGTAAAATCAGCGTTAAGAAGATCTCTAAGAATGGTTGATGTTCTGCCCATTTCGCCGAAAATTCTTTTTGAAGGCTCTGTGGTTGGCAGGCGTTTCATAAAAGATTCCCATTTGGAAACCAGGTCAAGAATATCTTTTTGTATTTCGGCAACTCCCTTTTTCTCGGAAACTGTTCGGATAATTACACCAAAATTCTTCGGTTTAATTCCTTCAACAATTTTTCTTAACCGGGTTCTTTCTGTATTACTCTTAATCTTTTTAGAGATAGAGATTACATCAGAAAAAGGAACCAAAACCACAAAACGACCAGCCAGAGATAAGTCTGAACTTAATCGTGGACCTTTAGTAGAAATAGGTTCTTTGGCAATTTGTACCGGGAGGAGCGTGTTTTTTGATAGAATTCCGGAAATTTTCCCGGACTTATCGATATCCTCTTCTTTTTTAAACTGCGCTAACAGATAATCATTAAAATTACCATTACGGGCTTGCTTCGTTAATTTTAACAAAGACAGGACCTGTGGACCGAGATCCAAATAATGCAAAAAGGCATCCTTCTCGTAACCAACATCAACAAAAGCAGCATTTAATCCGGGCATAATCTTTTTGATGCGTCCCATATAAATATCACCAACAGCGTAATTGTTGTTGATTTGCTCTTTATTTAGTTCTACGAGTTGTTTGTCCTGCAGTAATGCAATAGTTACCCCGCCCGGGGCCGAATTAATGATTAACTCCTTTACCAACAGCTACTTTTTTTAAAAAGTTTTAAAACTTTTAATCTACAGAGGAAATTTTAGAAACAAAATAAGAAGATAATGAGCTATCCTTAAGGCTATGATTAATCTTAAAACTAATCAATCTATAACTTTACGGATAGTCTCTTTATATCAAAAGGCCAAATACCTATTTTTTCTTGTGTCTGTTTTTTCTTAAACGTTTTTTACGTTTATGGGTGGCCATTTTATGTCTTTTTCTTTTTTTACCGCTTGGCATAATTTTAAAATTTAATGTTTTAGTTATTTAATTCTTTAATTTTTCTATCTACAAAACTTCCCAGGCCAGGGTCAGCAGCTAGTGTTTTACTCTGCTCGTAAGCAGCAATAGCTTCTTTTTTCATCCCCAGGTTCTCGTAGCTGGTAGCTAAATAAAAATAAGCTTCAGGACTTTGATTGATCTCTATAACCGTTTTGAAACGATCTACAGCCTTTTCGAACTGACCAGATTTCATAGAAAACAATCCTAAATTCATATTTGCTCCTAAATTTTTAGGCTCCTTTTTTACTACCTCTAATAATAACTGAATCCCTTGCATAGGATTCTGGGTACCGGTAACGTATGCTATCCCTAAGCCAGTTTTAGCATCTAAACTTTCTTTATTAAACTCTAAAGCTTTGGTATAAGCATTAATGGCTTTTTGTACCAGGCCTTGCAAAGCGGTTGTATCAGGAAAGTTTTGATATCCTTCAGTAAATTTTGCCCCGGCTTTTAACCAGTTCTCATAGTTTGGCTGCTTTACGGCTACTACTTCATAAGCAAAAGCTGCAGGAGCGGGCTGATTTACATCATCCCATTTTTGTGCTAATTCTTTTTGAAGAACCACTAAGTCTGATTCGGACGCACTTTTTATTTTATTCTCCAGCTTCTCTATATCAGCAACTAAACTTGCATTTACATTTTGTTTAGCAACTAATGCTACACTAGTACCTGTTACTTCTATTGAAGAACCGCCTGTTGCACCTGCTTCACCAGCCTGCATTTCGGTGGTATCCTCTTCAGGTTTTACAAGTCCTTTTATATCAAGACTCAACAATACACCCATCAGTACAACTACAGATCCAATAACGATATATTGTTTAGCCTTCATATCTTTATGCTTTAGCAGAAACTTTATTCCCAGATTTTACTTTATCTACAAATACTTTTGCAGGTTTAAAACTTGGCACAAAGTGCTCAGGAATAATAATAGCAGTATTTTTAGAAATGTTTCTAGCGGTTTTTTCAGCTCTTTTCTTCACTACAAAGCTACCAAAACCTCTAACATAAACATTTTCTCCATTAACCATTGAGTTTTTTACCACTTTGAAGAATGCTTCAACAGTTTCCTGTACATCTACCTTCTCTATTCCGGTCTTATTAGCAATTTCTGCAATAATTTCTGCCTTTGTCATGTCTTATTTATTCTTTTATGTTGTTATTTTTTCCCAAGATTTGGGGTTGCAAAAGTATTGCTTTTAGTTGAATAAGGGAAATTATTCTATATTTTTTTTACATCAACATGCTATAAAACAAGACTTAAGCGTTTTCTCGATAATTAAGCTACATAAAATGTAATTTTGGACATGAATTTTTCCCATGAGTTAATCAATTGGTATAGAATTAATAAACGTGATTTACCATGGCGTCATACGCAGGATCCTTACTTAATATGGTTATCAGAAATCATACTTCAACAAACAAGAGTTGAGCAGGGAATGCCATACTATTTAAGGTTTTCTGAACGGTTTTCTACAATAAAAGACTTTGCATCTGCTAAAGAAGACGAAATTTTAAGACTCTGGCAAGGTTTAGGTTACTACTCCAGAGGGAGGAACATGCTTAAAACTGCTCAAAAGATCATGATTGATCATGAAGGCGTTTTCCCATCAGCATATGATGAGCTTATTAAATTAACAGGTATTGGAGAATATACTGCTGCAGCAATTTCTTCTTTTTCTGCTAATGAGGCCAGGGCTGTTGTAGATGGAAATGTTTATAGATTCCTTAGCAGGCATTTTGGCATTGATACTCCTATTAATACAGGAAAAGGAAAAAAAGAGTTTCAGACTATTGCAGACAGCTTAATTGACAAAAAATTTCCTGGAGAATATAACCAGGCTGTGATTGAGTTTGGCGCTTTGCAGTGCAAACCTAAAAATCCTTTATGTAACAACTGTCCTTTTGTCTATACTTGTTTTGCATACAACAATGGTCAGATTTCATTACTCCCCGTAAAACTTAAGAAACTCAAAATTAAAGAAAGACACTTTTATTATTTCGTAGTAATTAAGGATGATAAAATCTTGTTAAAGCGAAGAGACAATACTGACATCTGGGCAGGATTGCATGATTTTCCATTAATAGAAGGCGAGAAAAATTTAAGCCCTGAGGAACTATTTAATCATCAGGACTTTATAAAATGGTTCCCTAAGAACCTTGCAATTAAAAAAATATCTCTACCGATAAAACATGTTCTTACACATCAAAGGATTTTTGGCACATTTATAGAACTGAACAATATTAACGAAAATATAATAAAAGAAAAGGGTTGGTTTTGGTTGAGTATAAGCGAATTAGAACATTACGGAAAACCAAAATTAATATTTGCTTTTATAAAAAACTTGCCTAAATTGAACAAATATTAATCGACAAATCATGTCAGGAATCAACAAAGTAATTTTAGTAGGGCACTTAGGAAAAGACCCTGAAGTAAGGCATTTGGACGGAAACGTTACTGTAGCAAGTTTTCCTCTAGCCACATCAGAAACTTTTAATAAAGACGGAAAAAGAATAGAACAAACTGAATGGCATAATATAGTGATGTGGCGTGGTTTGGCAGATGTTGCAGCTAAATATCTCCAAAAAGGTAAACTTGTTTATATAGAAGGGAAATTAAGAACCCGTTCATTCGAAGACAGGGAAGGCCATAAAAAATATACAACAGAAGTTGTGGCAGAAAACTTTACCATGCTGGGAAGAAAAACTGACTTCGAAAACGGACATTCACCTCAGACTCCAAGCCAAGCAACACATAAAGCAGAGTCTGCCAGCACCGAAAACTTTAGTTTAAATCCTGTTGATGACGATTTACCTTTTTAAACTAAATAACTATCATAAAAAAAGACCTTCTTAAAGAAAGTCTTTTTTATGTTTTAATTTAAACTTACCTGCCTCCAGGGCCGCCCATACCACCTTCTCTCATTCTTCTTTCTCCTCCCATATTCTGCTCTGTATTGCTGTTCCCGGCAAACTTGTTAATCCTCATGGTAAAAGTCAACATAAAGTACCTTGACAGCCTGTTGCTTCTGCTATCTAAAGTGTAATTATCGGTATTGGTTCTAGAAATAGCAGTGCTCTCATCTAATAAATCAAATGCTGTTAGCCTCAATGCTCCGGTATTTCCTTTAAAAAATTGCTTTTCGAGATAAGTATTGATTATAAATGGGTTTTCATTGATGTTACTGTAACCTTTGTTGAAGTTTTTATCTGCCTGCGTTCCCCACAAAAATGTTTTGGTAAAGTAAATCTTACTATCAAAAGAGGTAGACCAGGTGTGTACCTCGGTATTAGCTCTTTGACTAATTGTGTTATTATTTCTGTTATAATTATAGCTGACAGCAGGCACAATTTCTAACCAATCATTAGGCTGTATTTGTAACTGTAAGCGCTGGCTTAAAATAATATTCCGACCCACATTTTTCTGATCATCAATAAAAGAAATGTTATTATTATAGTTAGCCATTCCTCTTAAGCCAAAAACGTACTTTTTATCTTGCAATTGTTTATTGTAAGAATAATAGCCATTAATTGTATAATAGCCATCAGCATTAGTATAACCTCTTATTTGCCTAACCTCTCGATTATTAGGATCATTCACGGATGTTGTGGTACTAACAATCTTGTCTTTAGTAAAATTAAAATTCATATTACTAAAGAAAGATGTTCCAGAAGTTACATCAGAACTATTATATCGTAAGTTAATTCTATTGGTAAACTCTGCATCTAAACCAGGGTTACCAATGGTTATGTATTGAGGGTTAGAATTATTAACTACCGGCTGCAACTGATTATAGCTTGGCTGGCTACTTCTCCCATTATAATTGAAATTAAATTCTTTAGTCCTTGAGAATTTGTATTGAAATCTGGCAGATGGATAAATGTTAACAGCATTATTTTTGATAGTTCCAGTGGTTAAAGATTCTCCTTTTAAAACACTTGGCTGAACGCCCATCCCTAAAGTGTAGTTAAATTTTTCCTGTCTTACACGATAGTTTAATCCAATTCTATTAGTGGTGAAACTATAAACGTAATCGTTACTTAGATCTGTATCTATAGTTGGGTTTAACAGTTCGTCTTCAGAATTTAAAACAGTTCTACTATTATCAATCTTATTAAAACCATACTCGTAGTTAAACTCTAAACTTTTAGTTTTAGATAACGGTTCTATAAATGATGCATTTACATTGATATTATCTGAAGAGTTATCATTATCAATTAACTGCTTCCTATACAAACTTTCAGCTGCAGCAATGGGATCATTGTACTCTAAAGACTTATTAAGATAATCCTGACTGTTTCTTGATGTCGATGTATTTAAATAAGCACTAATAGATAAGTTTCTTGTTGACCCTGCAAATCTATGGTTATACAAAACATCAGCTCCAAAATTTGGAGTTCTGGAGTCGGTAATATCTAT
>JAZQRF010000343.1:0-1842 GCA_045629485.1 Pelobium sp.
ACTAATGAAGGGATAGAAATGACTTTTATGACTTCAGAGATTGAACAGGGGTTTCCTAGATGGTTCCTGATGATTGGCGACTATGCCTCTATTCTTGAACCTGAAGAATTGAAAGAAAATGTAAAGGTACTGATAGCTAAAATCACTGATAAATTAAACCATTAAATATTTAAGGATTTAGAAGCAGGAAGTAAACAGATTCACTTCCTGCCTTTGCAATTTTCTATCTTTCCCAGAAGAAAGGGGGTTCAATACCCAGGGCTCTTAAATATACATAAGCCTGTCCGCGATGATGGATTTCATTATCAATAAAATACAGTATGTTTTGTATCACCGGAAAATTATATTGCCCAAAAAGATTATTAGTTTCATGAAACTTCTCTGCTGGAAGAAAATACCAATATTTATTGATTTCTTCTGTAGATTCATCCCAATGCGCTAAAATTTGTGCTTTTGTTTTAAAGCTTTCAGAATCTTCTTTAAAAGGAATATTGATACCAGTTACTATTTCTTTTAACCCCGGTGCTGCGATAGCTAATAGCTCTACCGCCATCTTGTAAAAAGGTCTCATCTCTCCAATAGAAAATTCGAATAGCTCTTTTTCCGGGAAGAGTTCTATCACTCTGCGGGTTAAATTACGATGTCCTTGCCAGTGCTCTAATAATTCTGAAGCTGAAATTAATGGTCTTGATACTGTTGTTTGTGTTTCCATTTTGATTAGTGATTTGTTTACAGTACCAAAATTATAAAGAGGGGATGACAGCAGTTTGTCAGTAGAGAAAAAATATTTTTTAATGGAACTTCAGTCGGGAATTAAAGCAAATATTTCTTTCAGTTTGGCAGGTTTAATTAGCCCTTCATGGCTAAAAATAAGGTTATAATTTTTGTCGAGAATTACCCACACCGGATAAGCAATTTTCCGGTTTTTAGGAAAAAAAGACTGCACAAGATTATGTGTGCTGTTTTTTACACCTGCATAGGTTCTATTATTGAAAATTACAGGGTCTTTTGATTCGGCATTAAAATTAACGAAGTAAAAACGTTTGTTTAGCATTTTACTGATGGAAGCGTCTTTTGCAATTTGTTCGCTTTGCATGGCGCAATAGCTACACCAATCGGTATGGAAATACAGCACAATATATTTAGGGTGAGCTTTAAATCCTGAATCCAAACTGCTCACAGCATGTTGGCTGTAAACCAACATGCTCTTTATAAAAAGTATGAATGCAAGTGCTAATGATTTTATCGTGGTCATCTTTATCTGAATAAATTATACCTGATGCCTAAGAAACTCCGGGCTCCCTGTAAAGAGGCGTAATTGTAACTTGGATCAAAAATGTATCCATAAGGATTGCTTGAAACATCTCCGACGTTATTATTAAAAGGATCAAACGGACGCATAATTGGGTTTTTAGGGATGAAGTTGAGTAGGTTTTTAAACCCTCCATAAACCTCTAATCCATTATCGAATTTTTTATTCACTTGTAAATTTGCAATTAAGAACCATGGCGAATACTCGGGCCTAAAATCGTTTGGTAAAACGGGTAATCGCATAGGGCCATACCAGTTTCCGGTTAAATCTACACTCCATTTGTTGTTAAAACTATAAGTGCTCACAAAAGTACCCGACCATTTTGGAGCATGTAATTGTTTTATTTTTACCTCATCCTCCTTTTGAAAAACATCCATGTAGGATATTCCTGCCAAAACTTTTAAAGGAAATGTAAACGCGAAATCGGTATTTAAAGAAACACCTCTCGTAATGGCGTGTCCGTTAAGGTTTTCATAAATAATTTTAGTGGGATCAGTGTCAAAATCGGCAATAATCTTATTGGTGAAGTA
>JAZQRF010000344.1:0-11836 GCA_045629485.1 Pelobium sp.
GTCGCTATAATAGCAATAATAAGAGCCGATACAAAAAACGAAACAGGTTATCAAATACCAAAGTTCTAAAATATCTAAATACGATAATGCTGTTGATTCTGTACTTATAGTGTAAGAAAATTCAAGCTGATAACTTAAAACTTTTAGAATCTGTTATATATTGTTATATCTACGGTTTACAATAGTTTACCTTTTTATTTACTTGCTACTTATCTATATATTCTCTTTTATGAACTCCGAAAACTATGCCGGTTATACTTTGCGAATGTTTACATTTTCGACAATATAAAAAAAGTCAGACAACAGTAATATCCAGTCTTTAATGGTTTCTTAATTGGACAATTGGACACTATAAAAAAGGCTTATCAAATTAATGATAAGCCCTTTTAGATTTTCCTAATAACGACAAAAGGAATAATCAAAAATAGCATTCTTTATTGAGCTATCAAAAGCGTATTTCTGCATTTCAAAATCTAAAAACTGCACCACTAATTGCACCACAAAAAAATAAAATCATAAAAAAGCGCATTTAAAATAAATTAAACACGCTTTTTGATTTTTGTTTGCGGAGAAAGAGGGATTCGAACCCTCGGTACCGTTGCCAGTACACCAGCTTTCCAAGCTGGCTCATTCGACCACTCTGACATCTCTCCAGGTGATTTGTTGGAGTGCAAAAATATCATTTTTAGTGAAAAAAACACTATTAAAGTGAAATTAGCTTTTTGCTATTACTTTCTTTAGTGATTATGATCCTACTTTATGTCATGGCTGAGAAATTTTGAGGAAAGCTGGGATACTATAAAGCATCAATACGATAAGAGGTTTTACAGGATGTGGCGTTATTTTTTATGTGCAGTGCTGCTTTTTTTCGTTCTCTTAAAAACTATCTTTGGCATATCGAATTAACAAAACCTGTACATCTGGGCCACTATCAATCTGTAGATGATAATGCCATTTAATCTGTTTTTTTAATTCCACTCGTTAATAATAGTTTAACCGGAAATTATTATATCTCTATTTAATTATATGAACGCTACTTTTGTTTTATGAATAAAAATTACGAAGCTTACCTTTTTGATCTTAACGGTACTATCATAGACGATATGCAGTTTCATGCCATCGCATGGAGAGATATTTTGAATAACGATTTGAAGCAGAAGCTCACACACGAAGAAGTGGTGAAACAAATGTATGGCAAAAACTCTGAACTGTTGGAGCGGATTTTTGGTAAAGGCCATTTCTCTGAAGAAGAAATCAATAAGCTTTCTATGGAAAAAGAGCGCCGTTATCAGAGTGCTTATAAACCACACCTGAGGTTAATAGACGGGCTGGGCGAATTCCTGGAAAATGCCCATGCGGCAGGTATAAAAATGGCCATTGGTTCTGCAGCTATTCCTTTTAATATAAACTTTGTTTTAGATAACCTAAACCTGAGAAAATACTTTGAAGTAATTGTAAGCGCTGATGATGTGGCGTTAAGTAAACCGCATCCCGAAACTTTTACCAAGGGTGCAGAACTGCTGGGTGTTGATGCTTCCAAATGTTTGGTTTTTGAAGATGCCCCAAAAGGAGTTGAAGCAGCTCAAAATGCCGGGATGGATTGCGTAGTAATTACCACTTTGCATGAAGCACACGAATTCCCGTATGCCAATGCCATAAGGTTTATAAAGGATTATAAGGGTCTACCGGTTTTATAAGAATTTGCTTTGCGAAAATTTAAACTATACAGGCATCTTATTGCAATCACCTTCATTGCCATTCTCGCTTTAAGGTTTGGAAGGGTACAAGGATTAATAATTGTTTTAGTTGTTTATTTGGCACTAAATATGAGCACAATTCTTAGATATTTCAGAGAAAGGAAAATAAGAAATAATGGCAAATTTTAAAGAACTGATAAATTCCGGCAAGCCTGTATTGGTAGATTTTTTTGCGACCTGGTGCGGTCCCTGTAAAATGATGACTCCAATATTGGATGATTTAAAGAAGCAGGTGGGGGAGAACGCTATCATCTTAAAAATAGATGTGGATAAAAACCCGCAGGCAGCAGCATCTTTCAATGTTCAGGGGGTGCCAACTTTAATTTTATTTAAGAAAGGTGAAGTGAAGTGGCGTCAGTCTGGGGTGGTGCCAGCAGGAGAATTAAAGAGATTAATTGACGGACAGTTATAATTTTTTTGTATTTCTATAAGATGATAAAACCATTAAGACTTAATCTTAATGGTTTTATTATAATAGATCATCCAATCTGATTCTTCTATTTAATTAATGGTAGAAATTTGTGTCTGTTATCGATAATTATCCAGATCAAAATTGCCCAGATTATTAAAGCGATAATCAAACCGTCTGGTGCAACAGTAATATGGGTGAGCAAAACCCCCACCATTACCGGGAATATAACTAAAGCACCTAATGCTCTTGTTTTTGGGATAAGAATGAGTAAGCCGCCCAATAATTCTGCAGCGCCAACCAAAGGCATCAGCCATGCCACTTCCATTAATGCAGTGCTGTCTTTTAATAATTCTTCGGGCAATCCTTCGGGAACTGGCATGTAATGTAAAAATTTATCAAGGCCCCCATTAATAAGTAATAGCCCGAATAAAGAAAATAAAATAGTTTTTAGGATTTTCATTGGATTTGAAAAGTTTAGGAAGAGGAAATTATCAATTCGTTTATTTATTTGAGTTTACCAAGGCACCAGGCCAGGTCTGATTATATTAATCTAAATATTTTTAAGCAATTTTTCATCACCCTCTGATGTTGGTGCATTAATCTCAATGCTGTATTGATTTCTTTCATAATGGAAGTTTTAGATTAGCAAATGAAAGTAAATAAAAAGACATTATTCTTTTCTTATGGCAAGAAATTGTAGTGCTATGGCTTATCAGAAAACATAAAACCCCTAAACGTAATTTAAAAACGTTTAGGGGTTTTATTTATAAGTGGATTAAACTTAATCCTGTAAGCTGATATTCTTTTTATTAACCGGCTGAGGTGTTTTTACATAGTAGCCTGTTCCGTCATAAGGTCTTTTTCTTGGATGTTCCTGACAAGTTGTAGAGCAACATCCGTTTAACTGCTCGCCACAAGCGTCACATTGGGTAAAGTGCTCGTTGCATTCAGGGTTGGCGCAGTTGATCATTTTTGAAGTAGTGGTTCCGCAATTTCTGCAGGTAGAAATAATTACAGGGTTTACCTGGTTCACATCAACCGCAATCCTATTATCAAAAACATAGCATTTACCTTCAAAATCTTGTCCGCCAGCTTCTTTTCCGTATTTTATAATGCCGCCATGTAATTGGTATACATCTTTAAAACCTTCATGTAATAATAAAGCAGAAGCCTTTTCGCACTTGATGCCTCCGGTGCAATAGGTTAAGATTTTTTTGTCTTTATACTTTGCAAGCTCATTGATCATGGCAGGGAAATCCCTGAAATTTTCGATATCCAGCGTAACGGCGTTTTTGAATTTACCCATGCTGTGTTCGTAATTAGACCGAACGTCCAGTACCACCACATCTTCACGGTCTTTCATTTCCAGAAATTCCTTTGGTTCTAAATGTTTCCCGGTTTTCTTTGTTGGATTAATTACGTTAGGATCTTTTAAGCCTGAATGCACAATCTCAGATTTATACCTGCAATGCATTTTCATAAAAGAAGGTTGCGCTACCTCATCAATTTTAAACTCGGTAGCATTAAAACGGCCATCGGCATAAATGTAATCCATATAGGCTTTACATTGCTCTTTGGTTCCGGATACTGTTCCGTTTAAGCCTTCGTCGGCTATAATAATTCTTCCGGTTAAACCGAGTTCTTTGCAAAATTTTAGATGATTTTCGGCATACTGCTCCGCATCCTGGATGTGGCTATAGCAATAGTAAAGTAAAGTTTGGTAAGTTTTCATACGCTCATTGATACTGCTGTAAACAGTGTTAAATGAGCTGCAAAAATACCATTCCTAAAACTTATTTACTAATTAATTTCTCACGAAGCGTGGCCTCATGGGTCAAATCCAGCCTCAAAGGGGTAATAGAAACAAAATTATTGTCCATTGCCCATCTGTCGGTGCCTTCTTCAGCCGGATCCAGGGGGGTAACAGTAAACCAATAATGCTTTCTTCCCATAGGATCGGTGCCGGGGATGATCGTTCCATCGTACAGGCGTACCGATTGCCTTGTCCATACTATACCTTCCGGATTCGGCGGAAAGTTGACGTTGTATAAAGCCAGCTCTTTATCTGCCAGCAGCATTTCCAGTGTTTTTTCTACCCATGGGGCCAGCGCTTCGAAATCTGGTTCGGTTTTACCTACCGGGGTGCTTAACGCAATTCCTTTAATTCCAAAAAGTACGGCTTGTTTAGCTGCTGCCAGGGTGCCCGAATGCCACATCGAATTTCCAAGGTTTGGACCCATATTGATCCCCGAAAGTACTACATCTACATGATTCCAAAGGTGTGTTCCCATAGCCACACAATCTGCCGGAGTACCGTTTACACGGTGCGCCTCAATGTCTTTAAATTCTATAGGTGATTTTTTATAACTTAAAGGACGCGAATGTGTAACTGCATGCCCCATTGAAGATTGCTCTACATCAGGAGCAACTACTCTTACTTCTCCAAATTTTCTGGCCACTTTTGCTAAAGCTGCAATTCCCGGGCTATATATTCCATCATCGTTGGTTACTAAAATTCTCATACCTATCTTCTAAATAAAAATTTCTTAAGTCATGCAACAATTAATCCAAAACTAGTGTTGATATAGAAATTCTAACAATGAAACAGGTTATTTTACTGCATAATCCGGGGGCCGGAGATGAAGATCATCTTAAAGAAGAGCTTATAAAAGCTATAGAAAAAGAAGGGTTTGGATGTAATTATTTTTCTATAAAAGAAGATGCCTGGAAACAGCAGCTGGATAATGCAGATTTTGCCGTAGTTGGTGGCGGAGATGGAACTGTGAGAAGAGTGGTTAAAGAATTGGTAAAAAGAAACGTATTAGATAAAAAAATCCCTCTTGCACTATTGCCGATGGGTACAGCCAATAATTTATCTAAAACCCTGGAGCTGGATAGGGATGCTAAGAGGGAGACTCACATCAGGAACTGGAAAAATCAAAAACTTCAGAAATTTGATGTTGGCGTTGTAAAAAATGCAGATGCTACCGAGTTTTTTATTGAAAGCGTAGGTTTTGGTGTTTTCCCGAAGCTGATTAAAGAGATGAGATCTGTAGATAAAAGTAATGTCGATTCTGCTAAAGATGAAATAAAACTGGCACTACAGGTTTTACATGATCTAATCCAATCTGTAGAAGCTGCAGACTGTTGGATGAAGGCCGATGATGAAATTTACGAAGGAAAATATCTTCTCGTAGAGGTAATGAATAGCCGTTCTATTGGCCCAAACCTTGTTTTGGCGCCTGATGCCAAAACAGATGATGCCATTTTTGATGTTGTGATTTTAAAAGAAGACCAAAGGGATGCATTTACAGCTTATGTGAAAGATTTAATAGCAGATAAAGAGCCTGTTTTCCCGATTAAAACTATCCAGGCTAGAGAACTGATTATTTCTAACGAAAGTAAATTTATGCATATTGATGATGAGCTCATCATCCCCATGAAAAATCCATTAACAATAGAAATCAGAGAAAATTTATTGGAATTTATTGTTTAAAATCTTAGAGAGAATTTAAACCCCTGGTTTAATTCTCGACGGCTGCTAAAGGCAATGGCATAATCGGCTCTAAACGTGAGTCTTTTTAAGCCAATATAAGCTTCATAATAAGGGCTTCTGTCTGGTTGCACAAGTACAGCACTTCCTATTAATTCCTGTAATTTTAATTTGCGCATAACCGGAATCCGGCCTAAAAATCTACAATTGAAATTGTGTTCCCAGTGTGCCTCTATAAACTTCTTGTCAGTGCTGTAAGCATAAAAATCTAAAAAGTGGAAACTCTTTAAACCTGGATTAAATATTAATGCCATGTTACCGCTAAAGTGCTTCCAGTCGGGATAATAGTTTTTAGAATTACTGAAGAATTTACCGGCAGAAAAAGAAAAGGATGCATATCCCCAAAGACCCATTTCCAGTTTTTCCTGTTGGAGTTCCAATTCCAAAAAGTTGTAATCCGTTTCAGATCCCAATACATTCGGGATGCCTTTGCGGTAGCTTAATATTATTCTGGGGTTTTTAGGGATCTCATACATTTTTATTCCCTGGTTGGTAATATAATTATGGTTAAAAGTATAAATAAGCGTACCCGAAAGTCTTAGTGTCGTATGGTCTGGAAACAATTTACTTTCTACATCAGGCAGGAGCGGGTTGTTTGATGTGAAATTTTTGTTCCTGATATTTCTTAAAGAATAATCAAAAGTATTGGTTACTGATATGTTTTTAGATAATTCTAAGCCTCCAGAGAAGAACAGTCCATTGGTAATTTCTCTGCCAGAAGAGATACTCACATATTGTTTTCTAAAGAGCTTCATAAAGTTCTGTTCAAATAACAACGTGTTTAATGAGTTGTTTAAAGAGTTTAAGGTTCCGTTGGGGTTAAGATCCCGATAGGTGCTGCCAATACTAAAATCAACAATTGCCCTCTTTTTAGAATCATAGAGCCAGGAGAAAGAGATGTCGGAATTAAATTCTTTGTTCTTAAAACCGTACCTGAATTCTGGCCTTATTTGATAGTAATCTCCATCATTTTTATATTTGATGAAACTGGCGCCATATTTAATGCCTGGCCCCTCTACAGTATTGTAAAAAATTGCGGGAGCAATGGCATCCAGCTCAATAATGTATTCCCTGTAAGAATTTTGGAATTTAAAACTTCCAAAGAGGAATGGATACAACCTTTGTTTCAGGCTTAACCTGTCTAAAGAATCCAGGTATTTTTTTTCTCCCTGGATAGCTATTAAACTGTCATCGCGGCTAAAAGTATTGTGCTCCAATGTAGTTAAGGGGATGGGCCTGCTTTGTGCAATGCTATTTTGTGATTCTTTTGTTTGTTTTTGAATTTTTAGTATCTCATTTTCTTTAAATCTGCTCGTTTGGCTCAGGTCTTTGGTGTAAGTAAAATCACCTACGCAGGTACCGCTATAGGCAAATCCAAGTCCTTTCCCCGCATAAGTTATGATGGTCTGAGTGGGATAGTAAACGCTGTCTATTTTAATTAGATCCTGTTTAATGTTAAGTTCATCAATAAAACTAATGCTGGCATTATTTCCCAAAGAGAGAGATAATTTACTTACCTGCGATGTTTTGGTATTCACATAGATGGAGCCGGTAAATGTTGGAGAAAAGGTTTTCTTGGGGCTAATTTTAATGATATCCAGCTCGGCACCATGGCTGTCCAGGATTTGGCCCGTGATTTCAAAGTCATAAAATTTGAAGGCATCATTTCCAATGGGAGAAACAAATTTTTTATCACTGATAGCTTCAAGAATTACATAATCTTTATTGAAATTAAGCTGGAGATCGGTGGCCCTTGTAAACTCCCAGTTCCTGTAATTTCCAAAATCTTTAAAAGCCTTTACTTCCTCCTTAATTTTTCCTGACTTAGAGAAATACAGATCAGAATTTGATTCGTATAAATATAAGATTTGCTCATCTGTCGAGTTTAGCTTCAGTAATTTTCTTACTCTTTTTCCCAGAAATCTCTTAGGGGCCTTGTTTAAGACCAGTGTATGTTTAAGATAAGAATTAGCTTTTAAGACCAGGCTTTTATTTGCCTGATTCCTATTGATCACTTTTTGGATAATACTATCCGCTTTGCTCATATGCTTGTATTCTGATTCAGAATAACCAGTCAACCCACACCATATCAGAAGCAACGAAAGTATGATCTTCATATAAACAAAAGGCAATTTACATTGCCGGAAACCGAATATTAATTTGAAAATTTTTAGAGGCTTTAATATACAAATAATATACTAACGCATGCAATTAACGCATATAAATTTATTAGCGTATAGGATATCAAATTAATGAAAGTGTTTTTAATGCATTTTTATTAAATTTGTATCCTATGCAGTCTAAAATCAATCAATACACTAGTGAAATCGAATCTTTTGAACCAGCAACAGCAGAAGAGCTGGAAAGTTTTAGAATAAAATTTTTAGGTACAAAAGGAATTATTAAAGACCTGTTTGATGAGTTTAAAGCTGTTTCGCCTGAAGAAAAAAGAGTTTTAGGTAAGGTGTTGAACCAGTTTAAGCAATTGGCAGAGGCGAAATTTAATGATTTTAAGGATAGTTTTACTTCCGGAAGTCAGGATAATGATGCCTTCCAGGATTTAACTCTTCCAGGTTCTCCTGCTTTTAGTATTGGTGGGCGTCATCCACTTTCTTTGGTAAGAAAGGAAATTGTAGAGATTTTTAAGAGACTTGGGTTTGTGGTAGCAGAAGGGCCGGAGATAGAAGACGACTGGCATAATTTCTCTGCCTTAAATTTTCCGGAAGAACACCCTGCCAGAGATATGCAGGATACTTTCTTTATTAAAAAGAATAACGGAAGAGACGATATTGCATTAAGAACACATACTTCATCAGTACAGGTAAGGTTAATGGAAGCGGGTAAACCTCCTTTCAGAGCATTGATGCCTGGCAGAGTTTACAGAAACGAAGCCATCTCTGCAAGAGCGCATTGTTTCTTTCACCAGATTGAGGGCTTATATGTAGATGAAAAGGTCTCTTTTGCAGATTTAAAACAAACACTCTATTATTTTGTACAGGAATTATATGGTGAAGGAACAAAAGTTCGTTTCAGGCCATCTTATTTTCCTTTTACAGAGCCTTCAGCAGAAATGGATATTTCCTGTACTATTTGCAAAGGTGATGGATGCCAGATGTGTAAACATAGCGGTTGGCTAGAGATTTTAGGCTGCGGAATGATAGATCCTAATGTGCTGGAAAATGTGGGGATTGATAGTAAAAAATATTCTGGATTCGCCTTTGGTATGGGAATAGAAAGAATTACCAACTTAAAATATCAGATTAAAGATTTGCGTTTATTTTCTGAAAACGATATTCGTTTTCTGCAGCAATTCCAATCAGAAATAGTTTAATGAAGGTTTTTAAAGGTTTAGCAGTGTTAGTCATACTTTTTTTTACGTCGTGTGGAAAAGATGAAAGTTTGATACCTGATGTACCAGTCAATCTTAATGTCCCTATTAATGATTTTAGAATAAGTGGTTTAACAACAACTGCAGGTAAAGTTATCATTCTTGAAGGACATGGTGTTGCAGGCCTAATTTTGTATAGCAGATTGTCTGATAAAGTCATCGTAGCTTATGACCGTTGCAGTACAGTAAACCCTGAAAAGAAAAATAAATTAGACCTACTCGCAGGATCTATTGTGGAGGATAAAGCAAGCGGAGCACAATTTAATTTGGAGGACGGCTCAGCTGTTAAAGCTCCGGCAACCCGATCATTAAAAAGATATGGTGTAAGCATTAACGCAGGTACAATTTCAGTTTATAACTAAATGGAAATAGATAAGATAAAGGAAAGTATTAAAAAAGCCGCTCAGGATCTTTTCCGTAAATATGGTTACCATAAAACCAGCGTAAACGAAATTGCCCGTAGAGCTAAAATTGCTAAAGCTACGATCTATAAATATTTCGAGAGCAAGGAGCTGGTGTTGCATGCTATTTTAATGGATTACCTAAAGGTAAGCATCAATGAGCTGGTTCATCAAAATTCAAATAACGTTTCTAAAGAAGAGCATCTTAAAAGCTTGATTCTAAGAGTGAGTAAACTTTCGTATACTGTCTGTAACGAGTTTATCGGTTGGGATTTTATCAGGGAGTCTACCAATTCGCAGGAGTTTTTGAAAAAACTTTCAGACGAATTAGAGAACCTTTTATATGCCGAATTTATCACCATAGAAGAGCTAAACGATGACGAAACTTATCCGGAAAGATTGCGTTTCCTGATAAAATCCAGCAAAAGTATTATATTTTCTTTTGCGTTTACATCAGTAAGTGATTCTGATGTTCGCAAGAATTTCATTTCTTTTCAGAAAGAAATTCTGCCTTATTTAGTAAAGGCGGCATTGTAATTAAAAGGTCTTTTTAATATAAAAGAGATCACGAGTTTTAGTAATTATTAAATTCGCTTTGGCATATGAATGAGCTAAAAGAATTTTCATACAAGTACATAATGCCTACGCATCATGAATAAGGATTTTTACCAATATATTTATAATAAGCAACAGCAGGCAGAAGCAGTGCCTTCTAATTCTGAAATTGCAAAATGGGCATTAAGAGTTATCCGTTTACTATTTCCTCAGCAATCCAACCAAAAATTTGCGACGGAGGAGGAGGTAATAGCTGCATTTAAACAAGTAGAGGCTGATCTTCTTTTTTTATTGGATACAACGCATGCCTGTAAAGAATGTGACCATAAGTTAATTGTTGAACAATTTATGGATTATGTGCCCGAGTTATACCGGGTATTAAGAACAGATATCGACTCCATTTTAGAGGGAGATCCTGCCGCCAACAGCGAGTTTGAGGTGATAAGAACTTACCCGGGCTTTTATGCAATCTCCTTTTACAGGATTGCACATAAATTGCTCACCTTAAAAACACCTTTGATACCCAGAATTTTAACTGAGTATGCTCATTCTAAAACCGGAATTGATATTCATCCTGGTGCGGTAATTGGGGAATATCTATATATAGACCACGGGACAGGCTTAGTCATTGGCGAAACTGCAGTTATTGGAAATCATGTGAAATTGTATCAGGGCATCACCCTGGGAGCGTTAAG
Organism: Pelobium sp.; assembly: GCA_045629485.1. GTDB lineage: Bacteria > Bacteroidota > Bacteroidia > Sphingobacteriales > Sphingobacteriaceae > Pseudopedobacter. The sequence goes on from JAZQRF010000344.1 coordinate 10,762, forward strand.
TGTAGAGAAACATATGGCAGGCTCTAAAAGACATCCTACGGTAGAAGACCACGTGATTATTTATTCCGGAGCTACTATTCTAGGAGGAGAAACCGTTATTGGCAGTAACAGTATCATAGGCGGAAATGTATGGCTCACTAAGAGTGTGCCTTCAAACTCTGTGGTTTATCATTTGTCTTCTGTACAGGTTGCAGAAAAAGTAAAAACTAAATTATAATAACATGGGAAGTATTATTAGCGTATTAGGAAATACTCCATTAGTTGAGATAAACCGGTTAAACTCCAATCCAAATGTTAAGATTTATGCAAAGTTAGAAGGCAATAATCCTGGCGGGAGTGTAAAAGACAGGGCTGCGTTAAACATGATCCAAAGCGCCATAGAGCGTGGAGATATTAAGCCAGGGATGCGCTTAATAGAAGCAACCAGTGGAAACACAGGTATTGCTTTGGCAATGGTGGCCCGGTTGTTTGATTTAGAGATAGAATTGATTCTCCCTTCAAACTCTACCAAAGAGCGAACATTAACGATGGAAGCATTTGGCGCTAAAGTGATTTTATTGGAAGATATAGAAAAATGCCGTGATTATGCGGTTGAAAAGGGGGCAACAGGTGATTATTTCTTATTGAACCAGTTCTCTAATCCCGATAACTATTTGGCTCATTATAAAACAACAGGACCTGAAATCTGGAGAGATACTAATCAGCAGATTACCCATTTTGTGAGTGCAATGGGAACAACAGGCACCATCATGGGAACTTCTATGTTTTTAAAAGAAAAGAACCCTGATATACAAATTGTAGGTTGCCAGCCTACCGAGAATGCTTCTATACCTGGAATAAGACGCTGGCCAAAGGCCTACCTTCCAGAGATATTTGATGCTTCAAGGGTGGATAGAGTGATAGATATTTCGCAAGAGGATGCTACAGCAATGACCAGGAAATTGGCCCGTACCGAAGGCATTTTTGCCGGTATGAGTTCTGGAGGAGCCTGCCACGCGGCATTAAAACTAGCTGCCGAACTGGAAGAAGGTACCATCGTTTTTATAGCCTGCGACCGTGGAGACCGGTATTTAAG
>JAZQRF010000345.1:0-2387 GCA_045629485.1 Pelobium sp.
CGGCTATGAGGGTGGAAAGGACCAGAGCGGAGGGTAACATTATTTAAAGAAAAGTAATCTAATAATGCCCACCTATGAGGCCGGAAAGCCTGAGAGCGCAAAAGCCAATTCAAATAATAATAAATTTGATGATAAATCACAATTTACCTTGTATTTTAAGCCAGGCTTTATATATTTGCACTATTCTAATATTTCTCTTCAAACAGAAATTATTAAAAGAGACAAAATGAACAAGTTTTTTAAAACCGTACATCATCAACTTCATCATCGCCATGCGGGCGGTGTTATTTAGTATGTTTTGTACGTCAAAACTTTTTCATTTTAATCAACAAACTGGTCTTTTATTAATAATTTAATCATCTTGAAAACTTTAAAAATTGCTATCCAAAAGTCGGGCAGACTTAACGACAAATCCGTTGAATTGCTAAAAAATTGTGGTTTAAGTTTCGAAAACTATAAGAGTTCTTTAATATCCACTGTATCTAATTTCCCTCTGGAGATTCTTTTTTTAAGAGATGATGATATTCCTGAATATGTACAGGATGGCATTGCCGATATTGGGCTTGTAGGAGAGAACGTGATTGCAGAAACTAAAGTTGAGGTTGCCTATTTACAACGCTTAGGCTTCGGAAAATGCAAATTAAAATTGGCGGTTCCTATAAATAGTGAAATCAAAGAAATTGCAGATTTAGAAGGAAAAGCAGTAGCTACCTCCTACCCTGTTATCCTGGAGAAATTTTTGAAAGAAAAAAACATCAATGCGGATATTAAAATGATCTCGGGCTCGGTAGAGATTGCTCCCGGATTAGGTTTGAGCGACGCTATATTTGATATTGTTTCTACCGGTGGCACCCTAAAAAGTAACGGGTTAAAACCTTTTGCAGATGTAATGTCTTCTGAGGCTATTTTAATCGGAAGAAAAGGCGAAGAACAAAACCCTTTGATTCAGGAACTTATTCAAAGGATCCAATCTGTTTTAAGAGCAAAAGAAACCAAGTATGTAGTACTTAATGTTGAGCGGAAAAACTTAGATAAAATTCTTACTCTGTTACCCGGAGTAAAAAGCCCATCTGTTTTGCCTTTGGCTGAAGAAAATTGGGTAGCTATTCACACCGTTATTCCTGAACAGGATTTCTGGGACAAAATAAATGAATTAAAGGCTGCCGGCGCACAAGGAATTGTGGTAATGCCGATAGAGAAGATTATACTTTAGGTGGTGAGTTAAGAGTTGTTGGGTGCTTAGATCTGGCGACTTGGTAATTGGCATATAGTATTAGTATCAAGTAAATAGTTTTAATGCATTCTAACAAACTAAATACTAACAACTAAACGAACAAATGAAGACATATAATTATAAAGACTTAAGCCCTTCTGCAATTACAGCGTTGGTACAGCGTAATACCGATTCTGGCAATGCTATAAGAGAAACGGTAGAAAGCATTATCCGGGAAGTAAAAACTAACGGAGATGCAGCCTTAAAGGCTTTTGCTTTAAAATTTGATAAGGTAGAATTACCTGCTCTGTATATAGAAAAAGAAGAGATTGCCAAGGTGGCCGCAGCTACAGAACCTCATGTAAAAGAAGCTATAGCAACGGCATACCATAATATAGGAAAGTTTCACAGAACACAAATCTCTAAAGAAGAGAAAACAGAAACGTCTGTTGGTGTTACCTGCTGGCGGGAAAGCAGAGCTATAGAGCGAGTAGGTTTATATATCCCTGGCGGATCTGCAGTACTCCCAAGCACCTTTTTAATGCTGGGAATACCGGCACAAATTGCAGGTTGCAAAGAAATTGTGGTATGCTCCCCTCCCCAAAAATCAGGTTCTGTAAATGGCTATATTGCTTATGTAGCGCAGCTTCTGGGTGTAGAAAAAATATATTTAGCCGGCGGGGCACAAGCGGTTGCTGCCATGGCTTATGGTACAGAGAGCATTCCTAAGGTCGATAAGATTTTTGGCCCGGGAAACCAGTTTGTGACGATGGCTAAAACTATTGTACAATCAACTACCAATACCGCAATAGATATGCCTGCCGGTCCGTCTGAAGTATTGGTGATTGCCGATGAGACGGCTAATCCTGTTTTTGTAGCTGCCGATTTATTGGCACAGGCTGAACATGGTGCAGATAGCCAGGCGGTGTTGGTTACCACTTCAGAATCTATTTTAGCGGCAACTCTTAAAGAAGTTGAAAAGCAAATTGCGCTTTTACCTCGCCAGGAGATCGCAGCGAAAGCAATAGCAAACTCGTATGCTGTTTTGGTGAATAATTTACAGGAAGCCATGCGCTTTAGTAACGAATACGCTCCCGAACATTTGATATTAGCTACAGAAAACTGGAGTACCATTACTGCTGATATTGTAAATGCAGGATCTGTGTTCTTAGGA
>JAZQRF010000346.1:0-16120 GCA_045629485.1 Pelobium sp.
ACCTCCCATTATCGAAGCCAACCTTAAGGTGTTTGCAGATATTTATGCAGATCCCGTTCCGCAAGCCTTAATACTTACTGCAATTGTCATCAGCTTTGGGCTCACCTCCTTTGCCATTGTTTTGTTAAAACGTGTGTATGCGTTGCTAGGTACAGATGATCTTGATAATTTAAATACCCCGGAAGAAGAAGATATATGATTGATAATCAAATAATAGCGACAGTATTAATACATCTTTTTACAGCTTTGCTACAGTTAGCTTTTTGGCGGAAAACGGCTACCCAACGCTCTTTGAGTATAGCAGGTAGTTTTATTGGGCTTTTATTAGCGATCAGCTTATTTGTTAAAGTGTACAACGGCGAAATTCTTACTATGAATGCCGCTAACTGGGAAGCTCCTTTTGGGATTGTTTTTGTAGCCGATCTCTTTAGCTCTACCTTAGTTTTATTAACTTCTATTGCTGCATTTGCAGTAGCTATATTCTCTGCCACAGGGGTAGGAAGGGCCAGGATGTTATATGGCTATTTCCCGATATTCCATTTCCTTATCATGGGTTTAAACGGCGCTTTTTTAACCGGCGATATTTTTAACCTGTATGTATGGTTCGAGGTAGTAATTATTGCTTCTTTTGTACTCTTAACCCTCGGCGGGCGTAAGGCACAACTGGAAGGGGCGGTAAAATACATGGCTCTGAATATACTGGCTTCTACTTTCTTTTTAACAGGAGTGGGTATTCTTTACGGAATTACAGGAACACTTAATATGGCTGATTTAGCGTTGAAAGTTCCACAGGTAGAGAATCAGTCTATTGTAAATTTAACTGCTATGTTCTTTCTGATAGGTTTTGGGATTAAGTCGGCAGTTTTTCCTCTGTATTTTTGGTTACCATCATCTTATCATACCCCACCCTCTGCGGTAGCAGCTATTTTTGGAGGCTTGTTAACCAAGGTGGGGATTTATGCACTGTTTAGGGTATTCACTATAATTTTCACGCCCGATGAATTTATAAAAACAGTGTTTATAGTACTGGCCGTGATGACGATTTTAACCGGTGCCTTTGGTGCAGTAATAAAGAACAATATCCGCAGGATGTTTTCTTACCTGATTGTTTGCCATATTGGTTTTGTGATTGGTGGGTTGGGGATGTATACCAAAATTGCCATAATGGGTGCGGTATTTTATCTCATTCATGATATTATTGTAAAAACGAATATTTTCCTCATTGCAGGCCTAATAAGACAGTTACGTGGCACCATGAGTATGCCTAAGCTGGGCGGACTTTATGCCGAGTACCCTAAGCTTTCTTTATTAATTGCTATTGTACTATTCTCATTGGTAGGTATACCACCACTTTCGGGCTTTTGGCCTAAAATATATTTAATAGAAGCAGGCTTTATTGACGGCCATTATATATATGTGGCTGGTATTATTGCGGGAAGTTTTATTACTCTTATTGTAATTGCCAAGCTATGGTCTGAAGTGTTTTGGAAGAATGCAGCTGAGGACGAGGTGGTGGTAGATAGTTTTAAAACCTTAGCGCTCAAAAGGAAAGTCTTATTGGTACTGCCAATAGGAATTCTTGCGTTTACTACCTTGTGTATAGGATTAAATGCAGAGTTTATTATACAGGTAGCTGATAGAATTGCAAGCGAAATGATGGACACAGGTCCTTATATTAAGGCTGTATTGGGAAAATAAAAAGGATTTATTATGATAAAGCATTTTTTAATGAACCTCTTGCTATCCTTTATCTGGGTAGCGCTAACCGGTTCTATGTATTATTCGAATTTTTTATTTGGTTTCCTTTTGGGATTTTTTATCCTCTGGGTAATGAATCTGAATGAGGGTGACCAGCGTTACTTTAACCGCGTTCCCAAAACACTTGGCTTAATGTTTTATTTTCTATATGAAATGCTGGTGGCAAATCTTCAGGTAGCCTACGATGTAATTACACCTAACTATTTTTTTAAGCCTGGGATTGTTCGCTACCCATTGGAAGCAACCTCAGATTTGGAAATTAACCTTTTATCTACCATGATTTCTTTAACACCCGGCACCTTGATTTTAGACATCAGTGAAGATAAGAAATCGATTTTTATTCATGTGATGTACCTCAAGAATAAAGAGAAATTTATCAGCCAGATTAAGAATGGTTTTGAAAGAAGATTATTAGAGATAACACGATGACATTAGATTTATATTTCGATTATGTGATTTTCCCCATACTAACATTATCCATTGTGTTGGTATTCATCAGGCTGTTTAAAGGCCCTGATGTAATAGACAGGGTGATTGCCCTGGATCTTTTGATTAGTATCGGTATCGCTTTTATTACAGCTTTCAGTATCCGTTCGGGCCAGGCTTTGTTTCTTGATGTTGCTATGATTTTGGCCCTTATTGCTTTTTTGGGTACCATAGCTTTCTCCTTTTATTTAGATAAGACAAAATAACAATGACAGATATCATCATAGGAATTTTAAGTACGATTGGCGCATTATCTATCTTGTTTGCAGCCATTGGGATTTTAAGAATGCCCGATTTTTACCTGCGCCTATCGGTAACAGTAAAAGCAAGTACCTTAGGGATAGGATTTTTGTTAATGTGTGCCGGCATTATCTTTCCGGATGTCTCGGTCACAACTAAAGTGATAGCCATTGTTTTTTTCTTAATACTTACTGCTCCTGTGGCGGCACATATGATTGCCCGTACCGCCTATCATAAAAAGGTGCCTATCTGGAAAGATACCATTATTGATGAGTTTGAGGAAGTACAGAAAGAGCAAGCCGAGGCTGCGGAATTAGAGGAAGAAGATAAAAGAGGGGAAATATAGTTTTTAGATCTGGAAATTTTATGCATTCTCCAGAATGCTTAGCATGGTTCAATTAGAATAGCTAAAAACGGCGGCTCATAACTTGTAAGATATATTTTACGCCGCTTAACCCAGGCGCTTCGTACCTCCCAATAACAAAATCGGGTTAAGCTGATACCTCAATAATAAATTCGGGTTTAAACCTATATCTGTTGAAGAAGGCCTGATGAATAAACTAACAATTCACTAAATCACTTTAAAATGTTTTAGAGCATTCCATATCCCGTCATCATCCACACCGTCTGTAGTATAATCTGCAATGGCTTTTACAGAATCTGATGCATCGCCCATGGCCACACCGATGCCTGTATATTTTAACATAGGCACATCATTTCCACCATCCCCAAAAGACATGGTTTCCGAAGCATCAATATTCCAATGTTCAAGAAATTTTGCTACACCAGTACTTTTATTGATGTTCTTTACATTCACATCCGCAAATAAATCTGTCCAGCGGGTTGCCACGCAGTCTCTGAGAGCGGATTGCATAAGGTCGGTATCTTCGCTGGGGTCAAGAAAAACGTTAAGCTGTATTACGTCGTTTTTTGCAGCTTCGCGAATATCTTTTACCTCGCTAAGCGGTAGGTTAAGCATCCTAAAGCTTCTGATTACTGAATCGTCTACATAATTTATGGTATTCTCTTTCTCCGACATAAAAATACAAGGGAACCTTTTCACATCTTCCTGATATTTTATTAATGCTTCGATAGATTCCTTCGGAATATAATTTCTAAAGAAAACCTCTTTATCTGCGGTAAGGCAAACATTGCCGTTAAATGTAATGTAACCATCGAAGTTGATCTGATCGAGCTCTTTGATTTGATTAAAAGAGCGGCCTGTAGCTACGATTATTTTTATTCCTTTTTCTTTAAGTTGCTGGATAGCATTTAAAGTTGATGGTGATACGGTATGCGTTTTAAAACTTAATAAAGTTCCGTCGATATCAAGAAAAACTGCTTTAATCTTCATGATAGAAATATTTGTTATATGCTAAATTAGCCATTTGTTTGTTGGGCCCGCAGGTTAATGTTTCTTATTATACTTTGATGACAAGACCAAAAAACACGGAGTTTAAATTATACTATTTTATGATGACCAAAAAAATAGTATTTTTGATACTTAATGAGATTTTTCTTTCCTGAATTCTTATTTGCACTATTCCTGATCGCTATCCCGGTTATCATTCATCTTTTTAATTTCAGAAAATTTAAAAAAGTTTACTTCTCTAATACCCGATTTCTGAAAGATATACAGATTCAGACCTTTTCTAAACAGAAAATCAAAGAAAGGCTGATTTTACTATCCAGGATAATGGCAGTCACTTTTCTGGTGCTGGCATTTGCCAAACCCTATTTTCCTTTAGAAAATCAGGCGCAGGCCGGGGCACATCATGTGGTAAGTATTTATGTAGATAATTCTTACTCGATGGAAGCAGTAAATAAAGAGGGGAGCTTAATAGAGGAAGCGAAAAGAAAAGCCGCAGAAGTAGTTTCGGCCTTTGGCTATAACGATAAATTCCAGTTATTAACGAATGAGCTCAGTGGCCATCAAAATGTATTATTGAATAAAGACGAATTTCTCGGCCTCTTAGATTCGATAACCATATCCCCACAGCCAAATAATTTTAACAGGGTGCTCACTTCACAACGTAATTTCTTGCAAAATCAGCATGGTGTGATAAAAAAAGCCTTCCTGATCTCGGATTTCCAAAAAAACAAAGAAGCCGAGAAAATCCAGTTAGATTCGCTTACCCAATACCACCTCATTACTTTAAAGCCTAACGAACTTACAAATATTGCTATAGACAGCGCCTGGTTAATTTCGCCACTGCACCAACCCAATGCAGAGGAGAAACTGGTGGTTAAAATATCCAATTACGCCAATCAAAAGGTAGAAAAAGCAGCTTTATCTCTAAAAATTAACAATCAGCTGAAAGCGATAGGTAACGTAACACTGGGAGAGAATAGTTCTGTAACTGATACCTTAACTTTTTCAGGATTGCAAAGCGGCTGGCAAAAGGGAGAGGTTTCTATAAAAGATTACCCGCTGGTTTTTGATGATCAATACCGGTTCGCTTTTGAAGTAAAACCTTCTGTTAGCATTACTATCCTTAATCGAAATTTGGGGGCGAATAATGTTACGGCAGCATTTTCTACAGACCCATTTTTTGATTTGCAAAATATTAGTGAAAATCAAATCAACTATACCGATTTTAAAAAGCAGCAACTTATTGTGCTTCATGATTTAAAGAGTATAGCACCAGGGTTGGGGCAGCAGCTTAAGCAGTATGTAGAAAATGGCGGGAACCTCAGCGTTTTTTTACCCTTAGATGCAGAGCTTGAAACTTATCAGCACTTTTTACAAAGTCTGGGGACTGATTATCCTATGGCCCTGCTAAAGGACACCATAAGGGCAGATAAGTTGAATTTGAACCACCCTGTTTTTACTAATATTTTTGATAAGTTGCCGGATAATATTGATTTGCCTTACGTAAACGAATATTTTAAGCTTACTAAGCAAACCCGTACCAGCAGAACTGTATTGATTAGCGGTGAGAATGAACCTCTTTTTAATATTTATAAATTGAAAAAGGGGAATATCTACCTGTCAGCTTTGCCATTAGAGCCAGCGGCTTCTAATCTAACCAATCATGGCCTGTTTTTGCCACTTTTATTTAAGATGGCATTATTAACAGATAGGAATATCGACCTGGCTTACGAGACAGGGAAAATTGAAGGTATAGTGCTTAATGATACAAATGTAGCCGAAAGTGAAGTACTAAAGATTAAATCACACAATTTGGAAATTATACCAGAAATAAGAAACACAGATGCGGGAGTTTTCCTTTTTTTTGCCGACCAAATAAAAAATGCCGGATTTTATGACCTTACCCATCAAGATAAATTATTGGCGGTTTTAGCTTTTAATGATACCAGAGAGGAATCAGCAATGGCATTTTATAATGATAGTGAACTGGAAAATAAATTTGGTGTCTCATCGCCTCATATTCTAAATGGCGGAACATCCTCTGTAACAAACCAAATAAAAGAAGTGAATTTGGGTACTTCTTTATGGAAAGTTTGTCTAATTTTGGTGTTGATTTTTCTGGCTGCAGAGATTCTGCTGGTCAGGTTTTACGGAAAAAATAAATTACAGCAGCATAATACTTAATTATGAATATCTTAATAAAATCTTGTACAATTTTAGATCCTTCATCACCCTTAAACGGAGAGGTAAGCGATGTGTTGATAGAGAATGGGAAGATTTCGAAAATAGCTAAAAACATCAGTTCTAAAGTAGAAAGTATTAATGGAGAGGGTAAGTTTCTTGCTCCCGGTTTTTTTGATTTAAATGCCAATTTAGGCGAACTGGGCTTAGAAACTAAAGAAGATTTTATTAGCGGTACAGCAGCTGCGGCAGCCGGAGGTTTTACCGGTTTAGCCGTTATGCCTAATACAGAGCCTGCAGTAGATTCTAAAACCCAGGTAGAGTACATGGTAAACAGGGCTAAGAATTTACTGGTAGATATTTATCCTATTGGCACCATTTCACAAAAAAGAGAAGGAAAAGATTTGGCCGAATTATTTGATATGAAGCAGTCTGGAGCAATTGCTTTTTCTGACGGCAATTCACCTGTACAGGATGCCGGTTTAATGGAAAGAGCACTTTTGTATGCCAAAGGTTTTGATGCCCTGGTAGTTTCTTACCCAGAAGATAAATCGATTGCAGGAAAAGCAAAAGTGAACGAAGGAGCAATGAGTACCTATTTAGGTATGAAGGGGATTCCGAATATTGCAGAAGAATTGATGATTGTAAGAGATTTGTATTTACTGGATTATACAGATTCTAAAATACATTTTACTACAGTTTCTACAGCTCACGGGGTAGAATTGATCAGGCAGGCAAAGAAAAAAGGCGCTAAAGTAAGCTGCGATGTTGCGGCCCATCATTTGGTTTTAACCGAAGAAGTTTTAGCAGATTTCGATAGCAACTACAAGGTAAAACCTCCTCTAAGAACAAAAGCAGACGTTGCTGCGTTAAACAAAGGTATTGCCGACGGGACAATTGATACCATTGTCTCCCAGCATACGCCACACGAAATAGAGTTTAAAGAAGTAGAATTTGAAATTGCAGCATATGGAATAATAGGTTTGCAAACCGCTTTGCCTTTACTTTTTAAAGCAGGATTAAAACCTCACCAAATAGTAGAAAAGCTTTCGTTAAATTCGAGAAACATCTTAGGCCTGAAAGTGCCCGAAATTAAAGAAGGCGAGCAGGCAAATGTAGTATTGTTTGATGAATCTAGCTGGGAGTACAGTACTAAAAATAACTTTTCCAGGTCTAAAAATTCCCCTTTTATTGGTGAAGAATTAAAAGGAAAAGTTTGGCTAACTTGTAATAATAATCAAATCTATCAATCATAAACAGCATCAAAATAAAATACTATGGATATTAAAGTAAAAGCGGCTTTAGAAAGCCTGTTAAATACGTTTTCTTCTTTAGAAGGAGTCCCGGCTCAAAAAGAATTAAATAAACTACAGGCCATTTTCGAGTCTGAAAAAGATTTTATGAGCAAGCTGGCGGCTTTAGACGAAGTGTTTGATACTTCGATAAAACTAGATCCTTTAAGAGAAATTTCTTTCGACCTTTTGCTGATTAATTTCTTTTCTGAAGATGCTAAAAAGCTAGATGAAGATTACCTTGATTCTCCGGAATGGGAAAAGATAGAGGAAGAAACCATAGAAAGAGGCACCGAACTATTAAACCTGCTTTTGTATCTTAAAGAATGTGAGGATGAAGAAATAGAACCCTCTTTGGATGATTATTTAAAGGAGTTTTTATTGGTTGATGAAGACGAGTTTCAGGATGAGCACCGTATTTACGAAGATGTGATTGCAAATCAAATCCTAATGGATGCAGATCTGAATGAAATTGCGAAAGTTTCTAATAAGCTTTCTCCTGATTCAGAGATCAGGGAGTTATTTTATCCAATGATGGCTTTCTTTTATAATGTAGAGCCGGATGCTGCCTACCTGAAAGATTTTAAAGCACTTAGCGAAGATCCTGCTTTTGATTCTGCAGTTTTAGACCTGATTGTGAGTTACAATAATGCCGAAGGAAGCTAATGGAAGAGCTCGAAATAAGGCCGAATAAAACAGTATTTAAATGGGCGTCTTTAGTTGCCCTGATAATGATTTTGTTGATCTATATTTTTCATTTTGCAAACGTAGATCAAAAATCATATTTGAATTATCTAAGCTACCTGCCTTTTCTTGGCGGGTTGGTGATGGCAGTTAAGAGCCATAGAGATGAAGAACTGGGCGGCTACATCAGCTTTGGACGGGCTTTTTCTACAGGATTTAGGTACAGCTCACTGCTGTCTATTTTTATGGGTTTATTTATGCTAATCTATTTCAAATGGTTAAATCCTGAGGTTTTGGAGCAGGGCTTAAACGAAGCAGAAAATCAAATGCTGGACCAGGGGAAATCATCTCATGAAATAGATACTGCTATGGGATTGGCCAGGAGCTGGGGACCTTATTTCGCAGCCATAGGAACATCAATTATGTATACTTTAACCGGAGCTTTAGCCAGTTTGGTATTTGCCTATATTTTTAAAAAAGAAAAACCCCTTTACGAAAGCGAAGAGGAAGCATAAAAAGAGAATTATAAATGGAAATTTCGGTAGTAGTACCTTTATTTAATGAAGCAGAATCTCTGCCGGAACTGACAAACTGGATAAGAATCGTGATGCAAAAGCATCAGTTCTCTTACGAGATCATTTTGATTGACGATGGCAGTACCGACGGCTCATGGGAAGTGCTCACACAATTACAATCAGTCCATTCCAATATCAGGGGAATAAAATTCAGGCGTAATTATGGTAAGTCAGCGGCGTTAAATGTAGGTTTTGCAGCAGTAAAAGGCGATGTGGTGATTACTATGGATGCCGACTTGCAGGATTCTCCGGATGAAATACCAGAATTGTACAGGAGGATTAAAGAAGAAGAACTTGATTTGATATCTGGCTGGAAAAAGAAACGTTATGATCCATTAACTAAAACCATTCCTACTAAATTCTTTAATGCCGCTACCAGGAGCATGTCGGGTATTCATAATCTTCATGATTTCAATTGTGGTTTAAAAGCCTATAGAAAAGATGTAGTGAAGAATATTGAAGTTTATGGCGAGATGCATCGTTATATCCCGGTAATTGCGAAATGGGCTGGCTTTAATAAAATAGAAGAACAGGTTGTAGAACACAGGGCAAGAAAATACGGAACCACTAAGTTTGGTTTTAGCAGGTTTATAAACGGATTTTTAGACTTACTTTCCATATTTTTTGTAGGCAAGTTTGGCAAACGCCCTATGCACTTTTTCGGAACCATGGGTGTCTTAAGCTTTTTGATAGGAACGATCATGGCGTTATGGATCATTGGCGAGAAGCTGTATCACATAGCAGTGCATTCACATTATCCCAGGGAAGTTACAGATCAGCCTTTGTTTTATATTGCTCTGGTGGCTGTGGTGGTAGGTTCACAGCTTTTTTTAACAGGATTTGTTGCCGAGCTCGTTTCGAGGAGCTCTCCAAACAGGAATAATTACCAGATAGAAGAGGAGATTTAGGTTTTAATAAATAGGAGTATTGAGACGTGAGATAGGAGACACTTTGCAGTGTTTTAGGACATAGGGAGTATGATTATAAATTGTTTAATTATATATACTATTGCAAAAGGCGATAGCTTTATCTGTAAAGATTTTAATTCAAAATTCTCACATTCCCCAATTGTAAATTAACAAATAGCCAAATCGTCAAATTAAATCATGTTTTTTTCCATCATCATTCCCTTATATAACCGTCCGCAGGAAATTAAAGAACTGTTGCAAACTCTTGTAAAGCAAACTTATAATGCTTTCGAGGTTTTAGTAATAGAAGACGGCTCAAAAGATGATGCCCGGGAGATTGTAGCTTCTTTTAAAGATAAGCTGGCCATCAGCTATTATGTAAAAGAAAATGCCGGCCAGGGTTTTGCCCGTAATTACGGCTTCGAAAGAGCAAAAGGAGATTATTTTATCATTTTTGATTCGGATTGCCTGGTCCCGGAAAATTACCTGGAGAACGTAAAAAACTTTCTTTACGAGAACCCACTAGATGCATTTGGCGGGCCGGATGATGCACATCCATCATTTACTCCTATACAAAAAGCAATCAGTTACGCCATGACTTCCGTATTTACAACAGGTGGCATCCGTGGAAAGAAGAAAAATGCAGGCGGCCAGTTTCATCCAAGAAGCTTCAATATGGGCTTGTCCAGGAAAGTATGGGAGAAAGTTGGTGGATTTATCATTACCCGTTTGGGTGAGGACATAGAATATTCTGTTCGAATCCAGGAAGCGGGCTTTAAAATAGGATTGATCCCAACAGCAAAAGTCTACCATAAGAGAAGAACCAGTTTTTCTCAATTTTGGAAACAACTGCACTTTTTTGGAAGGGCCCGAATCAATATATACAAATTCTTCCCAGAAACGTTAAAACCGGTTCATTTCTTTCCGGCTTTATTTACACTTTTTTTATTGGTCACAATTTTGCTGAATGTTTTTGGCGGCTGTTTATCAGTAATTTGTAACATCTTATTGCTTATTTATGTATTGTTAATATTTTTTGATGCATTGTTAAAAAATAAGGCATTAAATGTTGCATTTTTGAGCATTATAGCTTCTTTGATTCAGCTCACTGCATATGGCTTTGGTTTTATACAGGATTTTGTAAAAAGAGTTATTCTAAAAGAGAATTAAAACTAAGATGGAAAGATCATTTTCTGTAATGGAGGTATTAGAAACTTCATGGGAAATTACGAAGAAAAATTTTGTGGTGATTTTAGGTTACTCACTGGTAGCCTTTATGTTGCTGGCTATTATACAATTTACCTCGATGTTTTTAATGACACAAAACGGGGTTTTAAGTTTTGTAGGACTTTTTTTAGTGCTCATCATCAACAGTATGGCCACTTTAGGGTTTTATAAACTTACCTTTCATCTTATTGATAAGGATAACGAAGATATGGATGTGAAATCTGTAATTCCTTCCTGGAAGAATATTTCAAGCTTTATTACACTTACACTGTTGCTTGGGGTCATTGTAGCAACTTTTAATTTAATATACCAGCAATTGCTCACCATCAGCTCCTTTAGCCAGTTTGTAGAAATGCTAAAGGCCAGTCCAGTTGCAGTAGAGTTAATGGCTGTTGTAGCTTTCATTTTAATAATGCTGGTAGCCATGCGTTTTATGTTTTTTCCTTGTTTTATTATAGATGATGATTCTTCTTCTTTCGAATCTTTAAGACAAAGCAGGCAATTAACACAAGATAATTTATTAAAGATCATTACCGTTTTGTTAGTGGTAATAGGTTTCATCATACTTGGATTTTTGGCTTTCGGAATAGGAATCATTATTACTTATCCTTTTACGAATATAATTTTAGTGGTAACCTATCGTAAATTGGTAAATGCTTATGATAACGACGAGGAAGAGCAAATTCCTGATAGTTTTTAAATATGGGAATAAAAGCTTTTTTAAGTAAGCCATTTGCAGCCTGGGTTGTAAAGGGGGTAAATAAATGGAAGTATGATGCTGTAGCTGCACAGCAGAAAGTGCTGATGAGTTTAATCCAAAATGCAAAGAATACAGCTTTCGGGAGAGATCATCATTTTAATACGATCACAAATTACCAGGATTTTAAAAAACATGTTCCGGTTAGGGACTATGAAGATTTAAAACCTTACATAGAACGTGTGGTAAAGGGCGAGGAGGATGTGTTGTGGAAAGGTAAACCCCAGTATTTCGCTAAAACATCAGGCACCACTTCCGGGGTGAAGTATATTCCTATTTCTAAGGAATCTATGCCGGAGCATATTAAAGCTGCTCGTAATGCGTTATTAACCTATATTCACGAAACAGGAAATGCTGACTTTGTTGATGGGAAAATAATATTTCTGCAGGGGAGTCCTGAAATGGATCAAAAAGCTGGAATTTCTTTTGGTCGTTTATCCGGGATTGTGGCACATCATGTTCCCCAATACCTGCAAAGGAATCGTTTGCCTAGCTATGAGGTAAATTGTATTGAGGATTGGGAGCAGAAAGTAGATGCCATTGTTGAAGAAACTTACCAGGAAGACATGCGCCTCATCTCGGGGATACCGCCCTGGTGTCAGATGTATTTCGATCGTTTATCAGCGAAAGCTAACGGTAAAAAGATCAAAGATATTTTTCCTAACTTTAAGCTTTTTGTATACGGAGGTGTGAATTTTGAGCCCTATCGGGCAAAGCTGGAAGAAACAATAGGTAAGAAAATTGATGCGATAGAAACTTATCCTGCTTCTGAAGGGTTTATTGCTTACCAGGATTCTCAAAACGATAAAGGCCTCTTACTTTTAGCCAATGCCGGAATCTTTTATGAATTTATTCCAGCCGACGAATTTTTTAACGAGCATCCCACCAGGTTAAGCTTAGGGGAAATAGAACTCAATAAAAATTATGCTTTAATTTTAAATACAAATGCCGGCTTATGGGGCTATTCTATTGGAGATACGATTAAGTTTGTATCAAAAAATCCGTATAAGATTTTAGTAACAGGTAGGATTAAACATTATATTTCTGCATTTGGCGAACATGTAATTGTAGAAGAGGTAGAACATGCTTTAATGAGCGTTGCCAGAGAAGAAAATATAGAAATCACGGAATTTACGGTAGCACCTCAGGTAAATCCCGCAACAAATGAGCTGCCTTATCATGAATGGTTTGTTGAATTTGTACATCCGCCAAAAGACTTAAAGGCTTTTAGTTTAAAAGTTGATGAACAATTGCAGCAAAAAAATATTTATTATAGCGATCTAATAAAAGGGAAAATCTTAAGACCTTTGGTTTTAAGAACGCTTAAACCAAATGCATTTATTAATTTAATGAAAGCAGAAGGAAAGTTAGGCGGGCAAAATAAAGTTCCGCGTTTAGCAAATGATAGGGTGTTGGCAGATAAATTAGTTGCTTTTGTAAATGCGGAAGTTGAGTAGAGAGAGATATATTAACAAAATAAGTATTGAAAGAACATTCTAAACCAGCTCTAAAACACATTGCAATTTTAGGCTCTACAGGGAGTATTGGAACGCAGGCTTTAGAGGTCATAAAGGCAAATCCTTCACTTTTTAAAGCAGAAGTATTAACGGCACAATCTAATGCAACATTATTAATTCAGCAGGCGCTAGCATTTAACCCTGCCGTTGTTGTTATTGCCGATAAAACTAAATTTATAGAAGTAAAAGATGCACTGGCAAAAACCAATATAGAGGTTAAGGCTGGCCAAGAAGCGCTTTGCGAAGTGGTGGTTTATCCTCAGTTAGATATTGTTTTAACAGCTTTAGTAGGCTTTGCAGGTTTAAAACCTACCATTGCTGCAATTAAAGCCAGGAAAAACATCGCTCTTGCCAATAAGGAAACTTTGGTGGTTGCGGGGGATCTTGTTACGGCTTTAGCAAAGGAATACCAGGTCGATATTTTACCGGTGGATTCCGAGCACTCGGCAATTTTCCAGTGCCTGGTGGGAGAGAAAAATGCCATAGAGAAGATCTACTTAACGGCATCCGGCGGGCCCTTTAGAGGGAAAGATGAAAATTTTCTAAGAACAGTTACTCCCCGCCAGGCGTTAAAGCACCCAAACTGGACCATGGGTGCTAAAATCACGATAGATTCTGCCTCTTTGATGAATAAAGGCTTAGAGGTGATAGAAGCCCGGTGGTTATTTAATCTTCAAACCAGCCAAATAGATGTCATCGTTCACCCACAATCAATTGTCCATTCAATTGTGCAGTTTCAGGATGGATCGATGAAAGCGCAAATGGGGCTTCCGGATATGAAATTGCCTATTCAATATGCTTTAACTTATCCCGAGCGCATAAAAAATGATTTTCCGCGTTTTAATTTTTTAGATTTTCCTTCCTTAACATTCGAGAAGGCAGATGATCAAACTTTCAGGAATTTGGCCTTGGCCTACGAATCCTTAATAAAAGGTGGCAATATGCCATGCATCATCAATGCAGCGAATGAGGTAGTGGTAGCGGCATTTCTGGAAGAGCGCATAAAATTTTTACAAATGAGTGAGGTAATTGAAAGTTGTATGCAACGGTTAAGCTATGTAGAAAACCCTATATTAGACGACTATTTCGAAACCGACCGCTTAACACGGATAGTTGCAGAAGAATTGATAACAAAATATTAATAAGATAAATAAAAATAATGGATGTATTAGTTATGATTGGCCAGCTTTTGCTGGGATTGTCTATTTTAATTGTGCTACACGAATTTGGGCATTTTTGGGCTGCGAGGGCTTTTGGAATTAAAGTAGAGAAGTTTTATCTGTTTTTCGATGCATGGGGTGTGAAATTATTCAGTATTAACTATAAAGGTTGTGAGTATGGAATAGGTTGGTTGCCACTAGGGGGCTATGTGAAGATTGCTGGTATGATAGACGAATCTATGGATACCGATCAGATGGCCGGAGAACCGCAACCATGGGAGTTTAGATCTAAACCAGCTTGGCAGCGTTTAATCGTAATGTTAGGCGGAGTAACTATCAACGTAATTCTTGGAATCTTAATTTTTTGGATGCTAACCTTTAAATACGGTGAAACCTACGTACCTATGAAAGAAGTGCGTTATGGTATAGCTCCAGGTATTGTTGGGCAGGCCATGGGCTTAGAAGCAGGAGATAAAGTGGTGGCTGTAAACGGCGTAGAGCTTCAAAAATTTAATGAATTAAGCAGCTCTGAGGTACTTTTAGGGAACTCCATCATTACGGTTATAAGAGATGGCAAGGAGAAGGAGATTGCAGTTCCGGCTGATATATTAAATACTGTTGCAGATCATGGAATACAGGAGTTTGTTTCTCCAAGGGTGAAATATGTGGTAGATTCTGTAGTAGAGGGTAGTAATGCTTCCAAGGCAGGCCTTCATAAGGGAGACCAGATCTATGCAATTAACGGCCAGGAAACTATGTTTTTTGACCAGTTACAAGCAGTTTTAAAAGAGAATAAAAATAAGGAGGTGTCTGCTTCTGTAAAAAGAGGAGGGGAAAATATTACACTTCCGGTAAAAGTAACGGCTGAAGGAACTATTGGTTTTGCTCCCAAAGTTGAAGATATAAAGTTAGAAACACAGCAATATGGTTTCTTTGAGTCTCTGCCTGTCGGCGCTTCAAAAGCCTGGGGGTCTTTAATCGATAATGCAAAAGGTTTAGGTAAAGTTGTTAAAGGAGAAGTAAAAGCGAATAAAGCTTTTTCTGGTCCGGTAGAGATTGCCAGAAAATTATATGGCGGAACCTGGGATTGGGTAAAATTCTGGAGTATTACCGGATTGTTATCTATGGCACTTGCTTTAATGAACCTGTTGCCAATTCCAGCTTTGGATGGCGGTCATGCTGTCTTTTTGATCATCGAAATGATCAAAGGAAAGCCTTTGAGCGATAAATTTATGGAAAGAGCTCAAATGGTAGGTTTTGTGCTGTTGGCTACATTAATGGTATTTGTTTTGGGGAATGATATCTTTAAAGCATTTACAAAGTAGAGATGAATTATTTCGAGTTCTATAATATCCCTGTTTCTTTTCTGCCAGACGAAAATCTGGTGAAAAAGAAATTTTATGCTTTTAGCAAAGAATATCATCCTGATTTTTTCGTGAATGAATCAGAACAAAAGCAGAACGAGATTTTAGAATTATCCACGTTAAATAACAAAGCCTACCAAACGCTTTCAAGCCTTGATAAGCGTTTGCCGTATGTGCTTCATATTTTCGGGCAATTAGAAGAAGGGGAGAAGTACACACTTCCTAATGAATTCTTAATGGAGATGATGGAGGTGAATGAAGCCTTAATGGAGCTGGAATTGGAGCCTAATGAGGAGACCTTGAATAAGATCCGATTAGAAGTGATGAACATAGAAAAAGAATTAACTACTGAGCTAGGAGGCTATATAAGCAGTTTTGATGTGTTAAATACGGAAGATAAAGCTCAGGTTTTAAGCAAGATAAAAGATATTCATTTTAGAAAGAAATATTTGTTGCGAATTAAAGAATCAATTGATACATTTGCAACCCGCTTGTAATACAAACGTCTACAACGAAATGCCCAGCTGGCGGAACTGGTAGACGCGTCGGTCTCAAACACCGATAGGAAACTGTGCCGGTTCGATTCCGGCGCTGGGTAC
>JAZQRF010000347.1:0-1506 GCA_045629485.1 Pelobium sp.
CAAAGCTGGTTTAATGACCTGGTTATAATAAATAAAGTGTCTTTCTTTTATCTTATCATAAGCCATTTGGATACGTCCGCCCAATTCGGGCAGCACCATCATTTTTATATATTTATTTTCAAGGAAAAGGGCCGTATACTCATTATCCTCTTTTTCATCAAATATCTTTTCTATTACAGGATGAGGATACACTACTCCGCTGCTCCCCTGGTAAACCCGCTTTTCAAAAAACATGGGATTTTTTTCGGGCTTACCCACTCCATAGGTAGGGATCATTATCTTTTCTTCCCAAACGGATACATCTGAATTCATCATTATTAATTAGGATTAATGGCTTATAAAATTATCTTCGAGTTCTTCCAATGTTTGACCTTTTGTTTCTTTTACTTTACTTTTTATAAAGAGGAACCCCAGAAAGCAAATAATGGCATAGAGGTAAAAAGGACCGTAAGTCCCCAGCTTTTCTGCCAGGATAGGAAAGGTAAATACCAATACAAAATAGGCTCCCCATAGAGATACTATAGCAACAGAAGAAGCTACACCGCGTATTTTATTAGGGAAGATTTCAGAGATCAATACCCATGTTACCGGAGCAATAGAACAGGCATATATACTAATAGCTGCCAATACCGCTATAGAAACAAGCCCTGCCGCATACTGATTTTGCAATAAATAAGCCAGTAAAACATATAATATAGAAAGTCCTAGTGAACCCACCAACATTAAAGGTCTTCGGCCAAGTTTATCAACTTGCCACATGGCTACCAGTGTAAAAATAAGATTGACTATCCCGATGGCAACGGTCTCAAAAAGCTGCTGATCTAAATCTGCACCTACAGATTCGAATATGGTAGAAGTATAATTAAATACAACATTGATCCCACATAGCTGCTGAAAGACGGCCAGTGTAATCCCTACAAATACAGCAGGTCTTACACTTTTTTGAAATACGTCCCTGTAGGATTGCTTCTTCACACCAACAAGAGATTTTTCTATGTCACTAAATGTGCTGGCTACAAAAGATGCGGAACCAATTTTATTCAACACCAATTTTGCTTTTTCCTGTTTTCCTGCTTTAACCAGCCACCGTGGACTTTCAGGCAGCCAAATCACTCCGATAAAGAAAAAAACAGAAGGCACTGCTCCTAGACCAAACATCCAGCGCCAGGCTTCCGGTCCATTATCTGCCAAAGAGTAGTTTACCAAATTTGTGACTAATATTCCGGTTACGATGGTGAGCTGATTGATGGCCACATTTCGTCCACGTATTTTTGCGGGCGAGATCTCTGCAATATACATAGGGCTTAGCATAGAGGCCATACCCACCCCAATTCCCGCTGCAAAACGCATGATGACAAAAAAGGTAAGTCCCTCGGCAAAAGCCATCCCTAAAGAAGACAGGGCAAAAATTAAGGCCGCTAAAGATAATCCTGGTTTTCGGCCATATTGATCGGCCAGTTTTCCGGCCATTAAACAGCCAACTATGCAGCCCAAGGCCAAAGAACC
>JAZQRF010000348.1:0-6279 GCA_045629485.1 Pelobium sp.
GGCGTAACCAGTGCTACTAATCCCAATGAGCCTTCTTCTGCGGGTATAAATCATTCTACGATGAACGACTGGACTATTGAGAACCTCTTGACCTATGATCGAAGGATTGGTAAACATGAATTTAATGCAGTAGGTCTTTATTCGGCTCAACAAAATACACTTTATCGCTCGGCTGTTTCTGTACGTGATTTAGCAGCAGAACATTTTCAGTATTTTAATCTGGGTCAGGCTCCGCAAGCAAATATAACTATTAATCCGAATGATCAGGGGCATACTGTATGGGGCCTTGAATCGTGGATGGGCCGCGTAATGTATAATTATGATAGCCGCTATATGATTTCTGCTACTATAAGAACCGATGGGTCTTCCAGACTTGCTCCGGGGCATAAGTGGCACACCTATCCTGCAGTATCTGTGGGCTGGAACATCGCTCAGGAAGAATTTATGAAAGACATCGCTCCGGTTAATTTACTCAAATTAAGAGTTGGGTATGGTGAAACATCAAACCAGGCAGTACCGCCATATGCTACCTTGGGCAGATTAAGCAATAGATTCTATAATTTTGGAGATAATGGTGATGATAGTTACGAATCCGGTTATATAATTTCTCAGCTTCCTAACGAAAACTTAGGTTGGGAATTTACTACTACCTGGAATTTTGGTTTAGATTTTGGGCTTTTTGCAGGACGTCTGAACGGTACAATAGAGTATTATAAGCAACATACCAAGGATATTCTTTTGTCGGTTGATTTACCACCAACAGCTGGTGTACCTTCATATACTAATAATATAGGAGAAACCGAAAATAAGGGAGTGGAGTTCTCACTTAATGGAACCATTATCGACAATCCTAGCGGTTTTAGATGGGAAGCTGGTTTCAATATCTATGCAAATCGTAATAAGTTACTTTCTCTTACTTCAGGAAGGAACAGGGACGAAGGTAATTGGTGGTTTGTGGGGAATCCAATCAACGTGATATTCGATTACGAAAGAATTGGTCTTTGGCAGCCGGGAGATCCACATTTAAATGTGCTGGAACCTGGTGGGAATGTTGGTATGATTAAAGTGAAATATACCGGAGATTATGACGCTAATGGAGTGCCGGTTAGACAAATAGGAGCTGACGATCGCCAGGTCATTGAATTTGATCCTAAATTTATGGGAGGGTTTAACACAAGATTTTCTTATAAGGGTGTTGATTTGAGTGTAGTCTCTATCTTTAGAAGTGGTGGAACCTTGATTTCAACTTTACATGGAACAACTGGTAACCTTAATCAATTAAATGGTCGTCATAATAATGTGGACGTCGACTATTGGACACCAGAAAACATGGACGCTAAGTACCCAAGACCGGGTGGCATAACCTCAGCAGACAATCCAAAATACATGAGTACTATGGCATACTTCGATGCATCTTATTTAAAGATTAGGACAATTTCTCTAGGGTATAATTTTAACGGTAACTGGGTACAAGCTGCCGGCATTAGCAGGGCGAGAGTGTATTTTACCGCTCAAAATCCATTTGTATTCTTTTCTCCATTTCATAAAGAGTCAGGGATGGATCCAGAAGCTAATTCCTATGGTAATCAGAATCAGGCTATTACTACTCAAATTGTTCAGCGCTTACCTGTTGTAGGTTCTAATGTTCCTTCAACCAGAAATTATTTGCTTGGACTTAATCTCACTTTTTAAAATTAATAGTTATGCAAAAGTTATATAAGATTTTAGCAGTTACCAGCCTGTTTCTCGCAACTGGCTGTAAAGATATTCTAGAAGAAACACCTAGAGATAGGTTTGAACCTGGATTCTTTAAAACGGAAGAAGGAGTTCGTGGTGGATTAACAGGACTCTACTCCGGTTTAAGGCGCCTTTATGGGCAGCCTTATTATTACAATGCTACAGAAACAGGAACAGATGAATACACGTATGGTTCCCAGGCAGATGGTAATTTTCGAGCTGCGGATTTATCCGGCTTAGGTATTCCTGATGCTCAAAATAGCAGATGGGACGTTTTATGGAATACAGCTTATTCAAATATTAACTCAGCCAGTGGTATTATTGCAAATGGTACAGAAGCAAATCTTCCCGCTTCGCTAATTGCTGAAGCAAGGTTTTTCCGTGGATTTAGTTATTTTCTACTGGTGCAGACATTTGGTGGAGTTCCTTTAGATTTAGGAGGAGGTATCTTAGAATATAATATTACTCCAACTTTAGAATCCGTCAGAAATACAGTTCCTGAAGTATATACATTAGGCATTTTTAAGGATTTGCTTCAAGCCATTAATGATTTGCCAGATAATCCTAGGGTGATTGGCGCTGTTACAAAAAACGTAGCTCGTCTTACATTGGCTAAAGCGTACCTAACTTATGGATGGTGGCTCCAAAACCCTAATAATATACCCACTTATCCGGAGGCTTCACGTACTGACCCGGATGGCCATGACGCACAATGGTATTTTCAGCAAGCCTATGACGTTGCAGTTATTGGTATAGATGCCCCAGGTCCATATGCCTTACAGCCTACTTTTTATGATGTGAATCTGGCACAGAATGACAGAAATAAGGAGATTATGCTGTGGGCAGACCATACAGAAGCAAATGCGCAGTATAGCGAAAGTAATATCACCGGATGGGATGGTGGTGATGGCCAAAATCAGGCAGGTTGGATGGTGACCTGGTATTTCCAGAATATTAAAGCAAGTAGCAGCCCAACAGTATGGACACCAGCTGATGCAATGTTCCGTACGGTTCAGGCAGGACAGTCCTATACCCGTCCCTGGATGCGTATGACGCCTCCAATTGATGTATTTACCAAAACATTTGCTGAAAAAACCAACGATTCCAGGTTTGATGGGACATTTACATCTGTTTATAGGGCTACCTGGAGGTTTAATACCGCCAGACCGGAAAGCGTTTTATATGGGGCAAATTTTTTGCCGATTATGCCTAACAGTAAAGTGCTTTCCTTCTTGCCTACTGATCCGGGAGGGATAAGTTATGCTGATACATATAACGATAATACCGAAGCAGGATATTTGCCAGGCAGAGCAGACTTTGTTGTGCCTTTGGATAAAATATCAAGAAATGTTTATCCTGGTCTTTGGAAACTAGGAGCTTATCGGAAGTCAACTGATTATAATGATGATAAAATAGCAAGTTCACGTCCGTATAATATTTTGAAGTTTTCTGAGTTCTACTTCGTTGCGGCTGAAGCTGCTGTTAAAGGTGCAACAATACAACCGGGGAAAAGCGCTAGAGAGCTAATTAATGTGATAAGGGGAAGAGCAGGAAAATGGAGATTTGATGTTGCAGAGAATGTGGCTAAGGTCCAAGATAATTCAGTTGCTATGCAATCGGCGACACCTGCTACTATTGATATTAACTATATTTTAGATGAGCGCTCAAGAGAATTCTTTGGTGAAGGTTACCGTTGGCATGATCTTGCCCGTACCCAGAAGTGGGAAGAATATGCTGGTTCATACCGCATCTCAGCAACGGTTGGAGCCGCCCCGGTAACTGTTAATCGCGATTTACCTAAATATCTATATTTACGTCCTATACCGCAGGGGCAATTGGATAGAATGAGTGGAGATGCTGCATATAAAAAGAATTATCAAAACCCCGGATATAATTAATTCCCTGTTTTGAAGAATTAGTTAATTAATAATTGGTTAGTGGCTGCAAATATTGCAGCCACTTTTTTATTTCAGTAGTTCTACTCAATAAATGAGTTTACAACCGGTTGGGTTAAAATTCTAATCTTTATTATATTGTTAACTGCTAAAAGAGGAATATGGGATGAAATTCAACTAAATTTTCAACTATATCCTCTTATTTTAACCAATGATGTGTAGGTAATGTAATCAGCTGGTAAAGGGGCTGTTTATACTGCTCATGTAGAAGATAAATGAATGATGGTTCCAAGTCTTTAAAATTAACAGCAAAAGCCGAAGGCTTTATAAATGGAGAGTTGGTGTTGAAAGTAAATAAATATTAACGGTAAAAACGAATCACCTCAACTTCATTTTAAAATGAAGTTGGAATTTCTAAATACATGAAAAATCGTCCTATTATTTCTGATCCTCTTTTCTGTGAAAAGGTTATTCTGGAATCCAGGAAAACGACTGAAAATAAAACAAAAGTAAACATATGAAATATATCTTAACGGCAATTATTTCTATTTTATCAATAAGCATCCAGGCTAAGGTGGTACTCCCTCGGTTGGTAAGCAACGGCATGGTTCTTCAAAGAAATAAAGAAATAAAAATTTGGGGTTGGGCCGATAAAAATGAAAGTGTCATGCTCAGTTTTTTGAATAAAAATTATGAGACCAAAGCAGACGACTCTGGTAATTGGCAATTTAATTTACCAGCTCAAAAAGCAGGCGGACCTTATCAAATGGCGGTAAAAGGAGAAAATGAATTGACTATTCAGAATATCCTCATCGGTGAAGTTTGGGTTTGTGCAGGACAATCTAATATGGAGCTTCCTGTAAGAAGGATAGAAGTTGCTTATCCCGGTCTGGTGAAGAAATCGGAGAATACGAACATCAGGCTTTTTGGGGTTAAAACTACCTATAGATTTAAAGATGAGGCAAAAGATTTGGAAACCGGGGAATGGAAAGAAGCAAATCCTGTGAATGTAACAGAGTTTTCTGCAGTAGGTTATTTCTTTGCTAAATCTATTTATGAAAAATATAAAGTGCCTGTTGGCTTAATAACTATTGCGGTAGGCGGTTCGCCTGCAGAAGCATGGCTTAGCGAAAATACAATCCAAAAATATCCTGAACATGCTCAAAAACTGGCTTTTTATAAAAGAGACCATGTGGTGGATAGCATTAAAAAAAGTGATGCGGAAAGAATTAATCAATGGAACCGCCAGATTGATGCGAATGATTTAGGCTTAGAAGAAAATCCAAAATGGATCAGTAACCAATATGATTTTACCAACTGGAAAACTACAGCTATTCCTGGCTTATGGAAAGAAAATCCTTTTTTGATGAATGAAAAGGAACAGCATCAGAATAATTCCGGAAAATTAAAAACAAACGGTGTGATCTGGTTTAAGAAAGTCGTGAATATTTCCCAAGCTCAGTTAAATAAACCAACAAAATTGATTTTAGGAGTGCTTGTAGATAGAGACGATGTATATTTTAATGGAACCTTAGTAGGTTCTACAGGGTACCAGTATCCTCCAAGAAGGTATAACGTACCATCCGAGCTTATCAGGGAGGGAGAAAATATCATCACGGTAAGGTTAGTTAGCAATGTAGGTAATGGGGGATTTGTGCCGGGTAAATTTTATGGTTTAACTTTTGGAGAAGACACGCTTAACCTTTCGGGTGAGTGGAAATATAAGGTTGGCTACGCCAGCACACCTATGCCAGGAGGACAAACAACTTTTCATTACCAGCCTTCCAGCTTATTTAACGCGATGTTGGCACCAATTTTTAATTATAATATCTCTGGCGTTTTATGGTATCAGGGAGAATCCAATACCAGGAATCCTAAAGAATACAGTCACCTATTTTCAGATCTCATTGTAGATTGGCGTAAACATTTTAGTCAAGATGATTTACCATTCTTATATGTTCAGCTGCCCAATTTTATGAAAGCCACAAATGCTCCTCAGGAAAGTAATTGGGCCGAGTTAAGAGATGTGCAAAGGAGAACATTACGTATCCCGAATACGGGAATGGCTGTAGCTATAGATATTGGGGAGTGGAATGATCTCCATCCTTTAAATAAAAAGGATGTGGGAGATAGATTAGCCTTACTCGCAAGAAAAGTAGCATACAAGGAGGAAAACCTGGTGGCAAGCGGGCCTTTATTCAAATCTGCTCAGGTAGAAGGAAATCATCTGGTATTAAGTTTTGAGGAAGTGGGTAAAGGATTGAATGTAAAGAGCGGTTCTATCCTTGAAGGATTTACGATTGCTGGCGCAGATAAGAAATTTGTAAATGCAAAAGCAACGATAAAAGCTAACAACAGGATTGTGGTTTGGAGTGAGGAAGTAATGCATCCTAAATATGTTCGGTATGCCTGGGCAAATAATCCTGAAAAAGCGAATTTAACAAATTCTTCAGGTTTACCTGCTTCTCCATTTTCAAATGAAGAAGATTGATTATAAAAAATAATTATAAAAAAGAGGCTGTCTCAAAATGAAGTGAACCCCAAAAGTTAGACAAAAACTTTTGGGGTTCACTTCATTTTGGTGTGACCCCAAAAAGGCGGCCTCTTTTTATTTAATTTTAAGATAATAAACATCAGATATTTTTTT
>JAZQRF010000349.1:0-3298 GCA_045629485.1 Pelobium sp.
GATGTTCCCTTGGTCTGATAGGCTGAAATCAGGGGCTCTATGTTGATCTTATTTATCACCTCATTCACTACTCTAACGGGATGTCCGGCAGGAACTAAGTCTTCTAATGAGGGGGGAAGCATCATGATCTGATGCTGGTGGCAGGGCTTAAATGAAGGCATTTTTCTCGCCATTTTCGCTATTGATTGTTACTTAAATATATGAAAATCAATAGAATATGGCAAATAGTAAGAGAAAAAAATATCTGATGTTTATTATCTTAAAATTAAATAAAAAGAGGCCGCCTTTTTGGGGTCACACCAAATGAAGTGAACCCCAAAAGTTTTTGTCTAACTTTTGGGGTTCACTTCATTTTGAGACAGCCTCTTTTTAACAAGTATATAAACTTGCTACTATTAAGTAACTAATTTTTACAATTTAAAACCTCTATTCAAAATGTTGCATAGAGAAAACATACCATTAACTGTAAATTTCTTTCTTTGCCGCTGCTAAAGTGTTTTTCAATAAAGAAACGATAGTCATTAAACCCACACCGCCTGGAACAGGTGTGATATAAGAAGATTTAGGCGCAACATTTTCAAAATCTACATCACCAAATAATTTATATCCGGATTTTGTAGTTTCTGAAGTTTCTCTATTCATACCAACATCTATAACAACAGCTCCGTCTTTCACCATATCTGCAGTAATGAAATTCTTTTTGCCAATAGCCGCAATTAAAATATCAGCGTTTTTTGTGAAATTTTCCAGGTTTTGAGTTCTGCTATGTGTTAAAGTAACTGTACAGTTACCCGGATTTGCATTTCTTGCCATTAATATGCTCATTGGGCTACCCACAATATTGCTTCTGCCAACAACAACGCAGTTTTTACCAGCAGTCTCGATGCCGTAATATTCTAACATCAACATAATTCCGTAAGGAGTAGCAGGCAGAAAACAAGGTAAATTACGTTGCATTCTGCCCAGATTGATAGGGTGGAAACCGTCTACATCTTTACGGTAGTCTATTGCTTCTGTTACCTTATCCGGATCTATATGTTTAGGCAAGGGTAGCTGAACGATAAAGCCATCCACACCGCTATCATCATTTAACTCTTTTATTTTATTTAATAGCTCAGTCTCAGTAACCGTTTCATCATATCTAACTAAAGAAGATTTAAAGCCAACTTTCTCGCAGTTACGCATTTTGCTGGCGACGTAAGTCTCACTTCCACCATCGTTACCCACAAGAATAGCCACTAAATGAGGTTTTCTTCCGGTCTTTTCCAATAGCTCAGCAGCTTCTATAGCAATTTGCTTTTTAAGTTCTTCTGAAACTAGTTTTCCGTCTAATAATATCATAAGTATCAAGTATTTAGTATCAGGTAACTTGTAAAATGCATTAAGCTCTGAGTCTTTATACTTTATACTCGCTACTTTCTACTCCAGATTAATCTAATTTTAAAACCGCCATAAATGCCGATTGAGGGATCTCTACGTTACCTACCTGGCGCATACGTTTTTTACCTTTTTTCTGTTTCTCCAGTAATTTACGTTTACGGGAGATATCACCTCCATAACATTTTGCAGTTACATCTTTACGTAAAGCTCTTACGTTTTCACGAGCGATAATTTTTGCTCCGATAGAAGCTTGAATAGCAATTTCAAATTGCTGTCTTGGAATCAGCTCTCTTAATTTCTCGCAGATTCTTTTTCCAAAATCGTAAGAATTACTTCGGTGAATTAATGAAGATAAAGCATCAACATGTTCACCATTTAACATGATGTCCAGCTTAACCAAATCGGATTGTCTGTAACCTATCTGATGGTAATCAAAAGATGCATATCCTTTAGAAATTGTTTTTAATTTATCGTAGAAATCAAATACAATTTCTCCCATTGGCATTTCAAAAACCAGTTCAACTCTATCAGCAGTTAAGTAATGCTGGTTAACAATAGTTCCTCTTTTTTGAATACAAAGAGACATCACCGGACCAACAAATTCCGCTTTAGTAATGATATTTGCTTTAATAAAAGGCTCTTCAACAAATTCTAATTTCGAAGGATCTGGTAATTCTGAAGGGTTATTCACCACAAAAGGATCACCTTTAGTAGTATGTGCTACATAAGAAACGTTGGGTACAGTAGTAATTACTGTCATATCAAACTCTCTTTCCAAACGCTCCTGGATAATTTCCATGTGCAACATCCCTAAGAATCCGCAACGGAAACCAAAGCCTAATGCAGCAGAAGATTCAGGTTCGAAAACCAAAGAAGCATCATTTAACTGTAGCTTATGCATGGCTTCGCGAAGTTCTTCAAACTCATCGGTATCTACCGGGTATATACCAGCAAAAACCATTGGTTTTACTTCTTCGAAACCTTGTATACCTTCTACCTGTTTATCTTTTAAAACAATAGTATCACCCACTTTTACCTCGCGGGCTTCTTTAATTCCAGAAATAATATAACCTACGTCGCCGGTTTTTACTACATCTCTGGGAGAAGGGTTTAGTTTTAGAATCCCAACCTCATCGGCGATATATTCTTTTCCTGTTGCAACGAATTTTACGCGATCGTTTTTTCTTATTTCTCCGTTTACTACTTTGAAATAAGCGATAATCCCTCTGAAAGGATTAAAAACGGAGTCGAAAATTAACGCCTGCAGAGGAGCAGCAGGATCTCCAACCGGGGCCTGAACTCTTTTAATAACGGCTTCAAGAATAGCTTCTATTCCTAGTCCGGTTTTACCGGAAGCAGGAATAATTTCATCTCTATCGCAGCCAATTAAATCTACTATCTGGTCTTTAACTTCTTCTGGCATTGCACCAGGAAGATCCATTTTGTTTAAAATAGGAATGATATGCAGATCTTGTTCTAAAGCCAAATAAAGGTTAGAAATAGTTTGTGCCTGTATGCCCTGAGAAGCATCCACAATTAATAATGCACCTTCACAAGCTGCAATAGAACGCGAAACTTCGTAAGAGAAATCTACGTGTCCGGGAGTGTCTATCAGGTTTAAAACATACTCTTCACCCTCAAACTGGTAATTCATTTGAATAGCATGACTTTTAATGGTAATACCCCGTTCACGCTCCAAATCCATATTATCCAGTAACTGAGCCTGAGACTCGCGTTGGGTAATGGTGTTTGTAAATTCTAATAAACGATCCGCAAGAGTACTCTTACCGTGATCAATATGTGCAATAATGCAAAAGTTACGTATATGCTTCATTTGATCTGCAAAGATAGATTTTTAACCGTAATTTTAATTACAGAATTTAGCAAATTAAAAGAACCTGATCATATTACAGATAAT
>JAZQRF010000350.1:0-3348 GCA_045629485.1 Pelobium sp.
AAGTGATGCGTTTTTGCCAAAGCTTCATGACAGAGTTGTCTAGGCATATTGGTGCTAATTTAGATGTACCTGCTGGTGATATTGGTGTAGGTAAAAGAGAAATTGGTTACCTGTTTGGCCAGTACAAAAGATTACAAAATGTATTTACTGGTGTTTTAACAGGAAAGAGTATTGAGTGGGGTGGTAGCCAAATCAGGCCGGAAGCTACAGGTTACGGGCTGGTATATTTTGTAATGGAAATTCTTAAAACACAAGGGAAAGATCTTTTGGGTAATAGAGTAGTGATATCAGGTTCTGGCAATGTAGCCCAGTTTGCTGCCGAGAAATGTATCCAGGAAGGTGCCAGGGTAATTACCATGTCGGATTCTGAAGGGTTTATATATGTTGCTGAAGGCATTGATCTTGCTCAGTTAGCTTATATTAAGAAGCTAAAAAATGAATTGAGGGGTAGGATTAAAGAATTTATTATAGAATATCCGAATGCTCAATATTTTGAAGGCGAAAAGCCCTGGAATATTCCATGTGATATTGCATTGCCAAATGCAACTCAAAATGAGCTGGATGGTGAAGATGCAAAAAAACTGATAGCAAATGGCTGTTTTTGTGTGGCAGAAGGAGCTAATATGCCTTGTACACCAGAAGCCGTTCATGAGTTTAACACTGCGAAAGTGTTTTATGCACCGGGTAAAGCTGCGAATGCAGGCGGTGTGGCTGTATCTGGATTAGAAATGGCGCAAAACTCTTTACGTTACAACTGGACCAGAGAAAAAGTTGACGGTAAGTTGAGAGAAATTATGCTGGAAATTCACAATATCTGCGTGAAATATGGAAAAGAGGAATGCGGACACGTAAACTACGAAAAAGGCGCAAATATTGGCGGTTTCGTAAAAGTTGCTGATGCAATGATTGCACAAGGTGTAGTTTAAAAGATATATTTTTGAAGTAAAGCCCCGTTTCGCGTATGCGGAATGGGGCTTTTAAATTTTAGACTATTGCACTCGTTTGTCGCAAAATAGTTTTGTTCAAGGTGTTGAACATGGTGGTAAAATCTGTATCAGCCAATGTTTTCTCTTTCCTTCCACTTTCTGCTTCCATTGCAGTGATGATTTTTAATTTTCTCTAGCAAAAGATATAGGTGTATCTAACTATTGGAGCTGATTACTGATGAAGTTTCTGTATGGATCCAGCGGTGGGCTTGCTGGAATCTTTTATTGCGATTTTCAGTGTAACTATGATTAATACGATAAATATAAACCATACAGCAGGCATTAAATTTAGTAATACTTACAGGAGAAAAAGGTATGAGTTTGGGGAGGTGTAGGTGGTAGTTCTACTTTTGTTGCAAATTATTCTTTAATAGAAGGAGAGACGTCAATATCTAACGGTAATGTAGATGCAAGTGGATTAACTCCAGAGCTTATTTTTGCAAATCCTACAAATTTCGATTTTAAACTTAAATTATCATCACCGGCTGTAAATAGCGGGAGTAATACTTTGTTCAATAGCTTAGTTGGTGGTAATATAGATTTAGCCTATAATTCAAGAATAAATGGTGTATCAATAGATCTGGGGGCTTATGAATACCAGGACGGGACTCTTCCAATTGATTTATTAAGTTTTGATGGAAACGCAAATACTCAAGGTAATTTATTGAAGTGGAATACCGCCAATGAGCAAAATTTCAATGGATTTGAAATAGAAAGGGCAGTTTCTGACCAATCTTTTAGTAAAATTGGATACCTGCCAGGTAAAGGAGCTGGATCTTATCAGTTTTTAGATAAATATGCTGCCGAAGGAATCAATTATTATCGTCTTAAACAAATTGATAAAGATGGCAGCTTTACCTATTCAAAAACGATTGCAGTTGATTTTTCTTTAAATCCTGGAGAGCTATTAATTTATCCTATTCCTGCCATAAATGAGTTTAATGTGGCGAATGGAAAAGGAACGATGAATATTATTAATAATAGCGGGCAAGTTTTGAAAACTGTAACAATAGCAGAGGATGTAAATACCTCTGTCGATATCTCAAACCTGACAAGTGGTTTCTATACCCTACAGTTTGTTAGATCAGATGGTGGAACGGTAATAAAGAAAATACTGGTTAACAAGAATAGTAATTAAAATCTGCCAGCCAATCTTTTCTAAAAGTACCTGACAAGATGATCGTTCAAGGCTTATTTAAGAAATAATTGGACTAAAAAGCCTCGCTGAATCTTAATTGAGCGAGGCTTTTTATGATGTTTTATATGGATTAAGATTCTTAAAGGAACCGTAATTCATTACTTAATTGCTCCAAAAGCCGCAAAGCAAGAATTTTTGTGTAATAGTTCTGTATGCTTAAATCCAACTGTTTTTAATAAATCTGTTTGGAACAATACCGAACGTGGCGTGTCTTCTTTTTCTATATACTCAAACACATGATTTTTAAAATCTTCACCACCTAAATTCTTCAGAAAATCTCCGTAATTATTTTCAAAAAGTTGTTGAATTAACGCTGAGTCATGAATAACCAAATCACAGATCCAAAAACTTCCACCTGGTTTTAGAGTTTTAAAGATTTTGTTAAACACTAATACCCAATCTTCATCGGTTCTTAAGTGATGTAAAACCGCACCTGCTAAAACAAGGTCATATTCTTCTTCTTGTAAATCAATATTTAAAATATCACCTTCAAAAATATTTACTTTTCCAGTAGTAGCTGCAGAAACTCTTTCTTGTGCTTTAGCGAGCATTACCGGGCTTAAATCAATTAAGCTGCAATCCATTTTTGGGATTTTCTGTAGAACTTTAATAGTGTAATTTCCTGCTCCGCAACCGCTATCTAAAACTTTTTTTGCAAGTGGTGTTATGTACTTAGCAGCATCTGTAATCAATTCTAAACATAACTGTGCATCTATTACTGTTTGTTGGCCAGTTTCCAAATTAGAAAATCGTTCAACATCATTGTCAAATCTTTCTTTTATTTCTTTTCTGGATGATTTTTCCATTAGGTTATGTTATAAAATTGCCAAGCGCAATTTCTTTATTAGTTTTTGAAGATACTCGAGGTTATGCTTATTTACAAATTTTCAGGTTCAGAATTTAATCTTGTGACTTTAATAAAAAATATTTCCTTCAACCTATTGAATATCAAAAATAAAAACCTACTTTTGCAGTCCTTTTATGTGGGCATGTTATGTCGTGTTCATAATTTAAGGGTAGTTAAAAGAAATTTTTAAACATAAATTCAATAAATGCCAACCATTCAACAATTAGTTAGGAAAGGTAGAGTAGCTCTGGAGGATAAGAGTAAATCCCCAGCGTTGGACAGCTGTCCACAGCGAAGAGGAGTATGTACACGTGTAT
>JAZQRF010000351.1:0-4594 GCA_045629485.1 Pelobium sp.
AGCATTCTTGCGTCGCACACTTCCTCTGAAGATGGGTGGTTTTGGCAGGCTTAAGCCTGCCAAAACCCAAGGTAGCAGCAAAAAAAGACCAGCTCCAAAAATTCATGATTTTAGGCGCAGGAAAATTGCAGTAAATGGATATTCAGATTTTAAAATTTGATTCTTCCTCTGCAAGCCAAATCACCTTTTTACGGTGAGTTGCTTATGCCTGTGTACTCATGAGAGTAGTGTGGCAGATTGTACGTCAAGTCTTATTATAAGTGTGTCGGCCCTTTGTATTCAAACAGCATTTTTCAAAGCTGTTTTATATGCCATGGTTTTGGTCCGGTTATCGTAATATCGTTTGGCGTCCCATTTTTCATATCTATAACCGGTTGATAGTATTTTATACATTGCTTTGAATATTTTTCTGGCAATTGCAAGTATGGCCTTTTTTGCGCCTATTCTTTTTTTAAGTGTTTGGTATTCTGCCGCCCAATATCCGTTTTTAACTTTTACTGCACTCCATGCTATTTGTACCATTACGGTGCGAAGATGTTTGTTGCCGGGAACAGCTCTTACAGGCTTTTTGTTATCAGCAGATGTGGCTTGTCCCGATGTTAATCCTCCATATTTCGCTGCTTTATCAGCATGGGGAAAAGATTCTATTCCGGCACCGATTTC
This sequence comes from Pelobium sp., assembly GCA_045629485.1. GTDB lineage: Bacteria > Bacteroidota > Bacteroidia > Sphingobacteriales > Sphingobacteriaceae > Pseudopedobacter. Next base: position 664 of record JAZQRF010000351.1, read on the forward strand.
TGCCATAACTATTTCAGCCTGTTCTACAGCTGTTCCCTCAACCTCATCAAGTAAACCAATCATCTTTTGTTCTTGTTCATTCATCAGCTTCTTTACCTGCGCATCAGCCTCTTTTTTTTGCTCCTCAAAATAGGCAAGGTCTTTAAGTAGCATAATAAGCAGTTGCTGACTTTGCTTTGTAAGCCTTCCCTGAAGTGCTAAGGCAAGGCGTTCATCTCCCTGCCGTTTGCGAACTGAATGATGACACAAAGCAATAAGTTTATTAATATCAGTTTCTCCTTTGCTTATTGCCTCTACCAGTTTTCCGGCTGTTTTAGTGCTGATATCTGAAACAATACTTCTTATTTTGAAATTGCATGTTTCCAGCACTTTAACCACCTGGTTTTTTACTCTGGTAGTCTGCTGGGTATATTTTGAGCGAAGCCTTGTAAAGGAGCGCATTGCCTGCTGCTGTTCAGAAGGAATAAAACTGGCCTTTACCATATCGTTCATTAAAAGCTTTGCTAACCACACAGCATCTTTCTTATCTGTCTTTTCCATTGGTATTTGCTTCACTTTTAGCGGATTGGCAACTCTGACATTTATTCCCGCTTCTGTTAGAACATGATACAAAGGCATCCAGTAAACACCGGTGCTTTCCATAATTACATCCTTAATCTGATGCTCAACCAAGAAATCACGAAGAGCTAACAAGTCTTTGGTAAAGGTTCCAAACTGCTTTTCAACAGGTGGTGATTTTTCCCGACATACAGCCACCTGAAAGAATTCTTTGTGCACATCTATACCTGCACCAGATTCTAATCTCAGCAAAAATTGGTAAGTTTGATCCTCTTTTTTTTGCATGGTCTTTTGTTTCTAATTTAGAACAAAAGACCTTTCTATTAATAGGATTTTGCACAAATTCCCATCTTCATTTGCCTGTGTGCCCCTTAGCTGCATGATAGATTGTACTGCCCAATCTTTATTCAGCAACGATCCAACTACTACCCTGTTCAATATTTGTAAAAACCTATTTCTTTCCCCATCCCCATTGCAGAAAAACAGGAAATGCCCTGGCCCAGGTTTCCACGTTGTGCCTACCATCTTCTAATTCAAGGTATTTTATGTGCTGGTTGGTATAACCCAACTCTTTCAGATCTTCAATAAGGTCAGTAGTATCCTCAATAGAATCAATGATACCGTTATTATTCCTGTCGGCCGTTTCGTCTAACTGTCCGCATTCGAAGAAAAACTGCAGACCTGGTTTATAAACGCCTTGCTGCACCTGCCGGTGCATAATACGGTCAGTGTCTTCATTATAACCGTCCTCATCATAACCACGCCTCCTCCACCAAAGCGCTCCACTAAAAACACCTGCCTTTGCAAATTGCTCAGGATGATTCCACACCATATCAAAAGCACTTAATCCACCCATCGAAAAACCGGCAAACGATTTCTCATGAAAAGAAACACCACGAAAATGCCCTTCCAGAAAAGGCAGCAGCTCCTGTAGAATAAACTGATTGTACAAAATTGCTTTTACGCCTCTTCCCTTATAATCAAGCATGCAGGCAATTCCGTATTCTTCTATCCTGTCAGGGGCGCAATGTATGGCCACGCAAATCACTGGTTCTATCGTTTTCAGCGAAATCAACGAATCGAGCATTGCAGCAAAATTCATTTTCCGTACATCCTGCCCATCATTTATAAGAAGCAGATCCGCTGATTCTGAAATTGTTTGGGGAATATAGAGATCAATAGTAACGTCTCTCTTAAGATAAGACGAATATAAAAGATGCTCAATAACACTTACTTTCAGATCTGGCGGCCTCACTATTGTTTCCTCATCCATATTTTATTGAACTTCTGTTTATATTGTATCCGGAATTGCTGCATTTTCAACAATTGCCTCTTACCTGTTTATAATACTAACGAACCCGTAATTTCACCTTCACCGGTATTGAATATGCGAAGTTGAGGAATGATGGCGACAAAACAGCATCATAATGATAAAAGAGCTTTTGCAGTGTATCACTATGATGGCAGCAGTTTTGTATTCAAAAGCATAATAACCGGCAGCAGTTGATTACAATGAACGTACCGGCATTCAAGACATAAAAATCAAAACACCCGCTTATGAAAAAAATTGGTATCCTCTTCGGAAAAGAAAGAAGCTTTCCCACGGCTTTTATTGACAGGGTAAACAGCAAAGCGGTCGATGGCATTGTTGCCGAACCCGTACGGATAGATAAAGTAATACAAGGTGAACCTTCGGGCTATGAAGTCATTATCGACCGTATCAGCCAGGACGTTCCATTTTATCGGGCTTACATGAAAAACGCCGCCTTATGCGGAACAGCCGTTATCAACAACCCCTTCTGGTGGAGTGCCGACGAAAAATTTTTCAACAATTGTCTCGCTACTAAGATTGGGGTTCCTGTACCAAAAACAGTTATTTTACCTTCTTATGCGTTGCCGGTTGACACGTCAGGCGAGTCTTTCAGCAATCTTGCCTATCCCTTAGACTGGGAAGGAATTTTCAACTATGTCGGTTTCCCCGCTTATATGAAACCTTTCGCCGGCGGGGGGTGGAAGAGCGTGTACCGATTGGAAAACATGGAAGAATTTCTTACAACACACGGAGAAACCGGGGAACTGGTCATGCTGCTACAGGAAGAGATTGTTTTTGAAGAATACTACCGCTGCTATTGTATTGGCGGCAAGTATGTACGTATTATGCCTTACGAACCCAGGAATCCTTTTCATCTCCGTTACGTAGCCGATTTCTCGCCAAGCGAAGAAAAACTACAACAAATGGAAGAAATTGTCCTGAAAATTAATAAGTATCTTGGTTACGATTTCAATACGGTTGAGTTAGCCTTACGCGATGGAGTTCCCTATGCTATTGATTTTTGCAACCCGGCACCCGATGCAGACATCAACAGCGTGGGCCAGGAAAACTTTGACTGGGTAGTTGAAACCGCCGCTAACTATGCCATTGAAAAAGCGCAGGCAAACCAGCCCGGAAAAGACAACCTGACCTGGGGAGAATACGTGAAAAGAAGCAGCGCAAAAAACAACGAGCTAATTTAGCACATCCGCACATACTCAAATAATCACATTAGCACATTCATATGGCTCTCATCAATTACAAGCACTTTACCCTGGGTATAGAAGAAGAATATATGGTAATGGACCCTGATACCAGGGAACTAAAAAGCCATGAACAACAAATTGTAATTGAAGGACAAAAAATAATTCGCGACCAGGTAAAGGCAGAAATGCACCAGGCGGTAGTAGAAGTAGGAACAGATATTTGTCCTGATATAGACACGGCTTATCGCGACGTAACTACGCTTAGAAAGACGATCTCTGAGATTGCCGGAAACCTTGGCTTATGGGTAGGCGCATCAGGCACACATCCCTTTAGTCATTGGGAAAGACAGTTGATCACCGATCATGCTCGCTACAACGATATTGTAAACGAATTGCAGGAAGCCGCCCGAAGCAACCTCATTTTTGGCCTGCACGTACACGTAGGTATGGAAAGTCGCGAAATGGCCATTCACATTGCCAATTCTGCCCGATACTTCTTGCCCCACGTATATGCGCTCAGCTCAAATTCCCCGTTTTGGGAAGGCAGGCTTACCGGTTACAAATCCTTCCGCACCAAGGTTTTCGACAAATTTCCACGTACAGGTATTCCCGATTTTTTTGAGAGCATAGAAGCGTACGACAACTACATAAAACTGCTGGTAAAGACAAACTGCATAGACAACGCCAAAAAGATCTGGTGGGACCTGCGGGTGCACCCGTTCTTCAATACAGTAGAGTTCCGCATCTGCGATGTGCCGATGACCGTTCCAGAGACCATTGCAATAGCGGCGCTGTTCCAGGCTATTTGTGCGAAACTGTACCTGCTGAGAAGCAGGAACCTAAATTTCATCACCTA
>JAZQRF010000352.1:0-23914 GCA_045629485.1 Pelobium sp.
TAGATTCATGCCTGAATAGGCCTTTATAACAGAAAGTAATCTCACAGCAATGATGTGCGAAAGAATGATGAATAAATGGACCTCGACCAGCGGCATTGAATTCCAGAAACCAGAACAATCTTACATAGTTTGCAAGTTGCGGTGGTGGTGGTATAATTTTAAATTTCATTCGATGTATCTTTAAATCATTTTGTTTTCCACATGATTACAGCAAGCTTCAATACGATATTTGCCCAAAGTATATAAAATGGATGTTGATGAAGCAATCCAATAGGATCTACTGGGAAATATACATCGACAGCTAACGTGGATTTTGATAGAACCATTAATTTGAATGCCGATCAACTATTTAACGAAAATAAGGACGTTTTGATATATCTTCATTCCTCAATACCATTTGCTCAGAGTTCAAATGATGAGAACATATTGAAGTTTACGAGCCGGTTTATACTCAATTTGTCATATGGCAAATTATTTATTCCAGATGATTGGAACTAGATATAGAAGCATTTTAGTTTTAAGTATAATTACACGAATATTTAACAGAAATAGAAACGACAAGATACAGTCCGCTATAACGAAATAGTACAATACAAACCTGCTCAAAACAAAAAGAAGCCCAACTTTCGTTGAGCTTCTTAGTAGCGGGGAGCAGGATCGAACTGCCGACCTCAGGGTTATGAATCCTGCGCTCTAACCATCTGAGCTACCCCGCCGGATATGATGGTGTTTTCCTAAAAGGTTTGCAAATATAAAGTAATTTGCCTTTCTTTAGAAAAGAATGTGAAAAATTCTTTAACTATTTTTTGAATTACAATTTTATAAAAGCATACATGTCTGATAAAGTTAAGTTTACGTTGGAATACGAGATCAAATGTTCACCAAAAATATTGTTTAGTTTCATTAGCGAGCCTAATGGTTTGTCACAATGGTTTGCAGATGATGTTCATATCAGAGATCATGTTTATACTTTCATGTGGGATGATGGGGAAGAACAGAAAGCTAAGATATTATCCTTTAAGGATAATAAATCAATAAAATTCGCATGGGTTGATGATGAACCCGAAACTTATTTCGAGCTGGAAATCATAAAAGACGAACTTACCAATGATATTGCCCTTGTCGTAACTGATTTTGCCTTGCCAGAAAACCTTAAAGACAGGCAGCTGATTTGGAATGTACAGATAGAAAACCTTCAAAGTGTAATAGGAGCATAATTTTTTTGCTATTTTTGCCCGGTGAAGAAGATACATCTATTATTAATAAAAGCATTCATAAGGCCATTTATAGTCACTTTTTTTATCGTGATGTTTGTGCTTTTAATGCTTTTTCTTTTTAAATATATAGATGATTTAATAGGGAAAGGATTTGAATGGTATGTGATTTTGCAGCTGATGATGTACGCTGCAGCAACTAACGTTGCCATGGCATTACCTCTTTCAGTGCTCCTCTCTTCTATTATGACATTTGGTAATCTTGGAGAAAATTACGAATTAGTTGCAATAAAATCTGCAGGTATTTCTTTGCAAAGGGCAATGGCACCGCTCGTAATAATGGTTTCGGGTTTAAGTATCTCTGCCTTTCTTTTTTCTGATTATATGCTGCCTGTAGCTAATTTAAAGATGGGATCATTATTGTATGATGTAAGGAATCAGAAGGCAGCATTTTTAATAGAAGAGGGTGTTTTTAACAACAGTATTCCTGGCTATTCTATAAGGGTAGAAAAGAAATTAGAAACTGATACAGGGAATCTCCTGAAAGATATAGTCATCTATGACCAATCTAAAGGGAATGGCAATACCAACATTCTGATGGCTTCGGAAGGAGAGATGTATAAAACCTCAGATCAGCAGTTTCTCATATTAAAACTAAGAGACGGGGTAAGATATGAGGAAAGCCAGGGACAGAAGACCTACAACCCACGTGAAAGATTAACCAGGTTTAAATTTAAAGAAACCGAACAGAAATTTGATCTTTCTTCTTTCGGGTTTAAAAGAGAAGACGAGAATCTGTTCAGAAACAATTTCCAGATGCTTAATCTGCAGGAATTGGATTCTGCTAAAAATGCAACTGTAATGGTTTACGATAGTATCCAGAATGTCTTAATGAAAACCATTAAGCCCTATTATAAAATATATTATCAAACCTCTAAATATCAAACGGTAAAGGGTAATAAGGTGTTTGATTTTAAAAAAGATGGTGTTTTGGCAGGTTTAGATTCTGTTTCTAAAAGATCGGCAGTTGAATCAGCCATGCAAACTGTGAGGAGTATAAAAGATAATGTTGACGCCAAATCTTTAGAATCCAAAGATTATTTAAATAATATCAGGCGGTACCTGGTAGAATATAATCGTAAATTTACCCTGTCTGTTTCTTGCTTGGTATTGTTTTTTATTGGTGCTCCTCTTGGTGCCATCATTAGGAAAGGCGGTTTAGGTTTGCCTGTAGTAGTTTCTGTAGTTTTCTTTTTAATCTATCATATCATCAGCACCATCGGAGAAAAAATGGTAAAAGACGGGACTCTTTCTCCTATTGTGGGCATGTGGATTGCGATTTTTATATTAACTCCCTTAGGTTTATTTCTTACCTATAAGGCTACTGTTGATTCTGCCTTATTTGATATTGATGCTTATAAGAACCTTTTTAAGAGAATTTTTAAGCGGAAATCGGTTTCTGGTAAATAAAATCAAAATTTGGCCTTCGAATTATTGCATACAGCTGACTCATTATTCCATTAAAACATCTGCTTACCCCTAAAAATCCTTAAATTTGTACATCTCATAGCCTGGTAATTGGTCGTGAAATTTAATTAAATCAACAATGCTGAACACGATAGAAGAAGCGATAGAAGATATAAAGGCTGGTAAAATTATTATTGTAGTAGACGATGAAGATCGTGAAAACGAAGGAGATTTTTTAGTAGCTGCCAGATTTGCTACTCCGGAAGTAATTAATTTTATGGCTAAGAAGGGACGAGGCTTAATTTGTGTGCCTATCACCGAAGAAAGAGGGAAAGAGCTTGAACTTGATTTAATGGTAGGGAAGAATACCGCCACATTAGAGACCAATTTTACCGTTACCGTAGATTTAATCGGACATGGATGTACAACAGGGATTTCTGCTTCTGACCGTTCTAAAACGGTACTTTCTTTAATAGACCCTGCCACAAAACCTGAAGACTTAGGTCGTCCGGGACATATTTTTCCCCTGATCGCGAAAAATGGCGGAGTAATTAGAAGAGCAGGCCATACAGAAGCGGCAATAGATTTACCGGTAATGGCAGGTTTGGAACCAGCAGGAGTGATTTGTGAGATTATGAACGAGGAGGGAGAAATGGCCCGCTTACCTGAGCTTTTGGAAATGGCCAAAGAATGGAATATGAAAATTGTTTCTATTCAAGATCTAATTTCTTATCGTTTACGGGAAGAATCTTTAATTAAACAGGAGGTATCTGTTAAGCTTCCTACCGAATGGGGTGAGTTTGAAATGGTAGCATTTTCTCAAATAAATACCGGAGAAAATCATTTGGCGCTGGTTAAAGGAAGCTGGGAAGAAAATGAACCGGTTTTAGTAAGGGTACACAGTTCTTGTATTACAGGAGATATATTTGGGTCTTGCAGGTGCGATTGTGGCCCACAGCTTCACAAAGCTATGGAAATGATCGAAAGAGAAGGAAAAGGCTTGATTGTTTACATGAATCAGGAGGGAAGAGGAATTGGACTTGTGAATAAACTGAAAAGTTATAATTTACAGGAGACTGGCATGGATACCTATGAGGCCAATATCGCTTTAGGTTTTCAGATGGACCAACGCGATTACGGTGTAGGCGCTCAAATTATTAGAAGCCTGGGCGTAAGAAAAATGAGGCTTATGTCTAATAATCCAACAAAAAGGGCTGGATTAATTGGTTATGGTCTTGAAGTTATAGAGAATGTGCCAATAGAGATAGAATCTAATGAACACAATGAACTCTACCTTAAAGCTAAAAGAGATAAGATGGGACATACCATCATGAAGGGAATAATTTAATAGATTATTCTTCTTCTGTTTTAATAGGAGTGGCTATTGCCTTGCTTTTAGTTTTTCTCCGGTCTTCTGCATTGTCTTTATTTTCCTGAGCCCGTCTGCCTCTTGCAAAAGTATTTCTTATAAATTCAGCAAAAGTGTCGTACTCCTGGGTGTAAACCAAACCGAAACCGTTAACATAAATATCCCGGTTTAAGTTAAAGAAATCTCTATTGGTTGGTCTTTGGAAAGCTTTGGCTACAAAGCTTCCGTCTTTATTGATGTTGTAAGTCATCTCCAGGTCACGCGTTAAATCAGTTAGATTTGTGTTTAAGAGACTATTATCTAAAACATCAGTGGTGTATTTGTTATTAACAAAGTTACCGCTTATTCTTAACCTGTTATCAAGGAAACTATAGCTTCCGCCAATTTCATTTTGAGAACGAACGTTGATGTCGAGATTTTTGATGTTTAATGATTGAGAGATGATATTGTTTAGTTTACTAAAAGCAAGCTCCAGGCCTGAGCCCAGTAAATCGCTATTTGTAAAACCAATACCAGCTCCAGAATTTCCGTTAAAACTATTACGTACAACTAAATTAATAACTTGCTGCCTTTTGTTATCTTCATTATCAAGGTAGCCCTGTAATTCAGTTTTTATTTGTGTATTATTTGGGAAATCCAAATTGAATGCAATATCAGGGTTAAGCAATGCACCCTTTAATATCATCTCTGCTTCGGCTAAAATTCTCTCGTTTCTGCTATCATCCGGTATCGTACGGCCGGCAGCCTGGTACAACGGTAATATGGATGCCCTAACACTATAAGCAGCATTAAGATTAATGATAGCATCAGAAGGGTTTCCTGTCCAGCGTATGGTCCCGCCTTTTTTAATGTCGAAAGTTTTATTGATCACGTTATTAGCAGTAAAGTCGAATTTTCCTTCGTTAATAACGTAATCTCCAAACATCTCAAAATCTCCCAAAGACGTGATTTTAAGTCGTAAAAGCGCATCACCCTGGCCCGAGAGGTTTCCTACATCTGTTAAAATATTTGCAATAGAAGCCTGGTCTACCGTTAGCTCAAATTCCATTGTTAAACCATTGAAATAATCCTTTTTATCTTCTTTAGTGAGGGTAGAATCTTTTGCAACATAGGTTATAAAGTCATTGTCGCCTACTGTAGAAGCGCCATTTAGCGGGATGGTAAATACAGTGCCTTCTTCTGTTTTCGCTTTGATATTGATGTTCATGGCATCAGTCGGTCCCCTAAAGGTAAAAGTACCGGTAGCGAAAGCTGTTCCGAAGTAAAGCGGATTGTCTTTAGCAGTTGTATTGAGAGATAGGAAATTTGTTGCTTTCAGGCTGACATTGATGTTTGGATTACTCGGGTTTTTTAAATCAACGCTACCATTGGCTACTGCCTGGTTGTTAAAATTATCTTTAATTACCAGGTCTTTAATTTGGATGACGCTGTTCTCAACCTCGAAATCATCATTTATGATATATGGGGTTTTTAAGTAATTTACCGTTAACCCGGCATTTATAAGATTTACATTTCCATTAATTTGTGGATTACTAAACTTACCGTTTACTTTGAGTTCAGAAGAGACTTGTCCTTTTAAATTGCTGACTAAGGATTTGATAAAAGGTTCGAAGATGATAAGCTCCGTTTGATCAAGAATTACGTCAAGATCCAAGTTATTAGTTTCACTTTGAAAATCAACAACACCATGAATTTCTGTTGTTTTTTTATTGTTTTTACTAATTGTTGCCTCTATGTTGATGTTGTTCTTCTCATTATTATAAACAGAACCCATATCTAAAAACCCAATTTCGGTATTGTTATATTTCAAAGAATCTATTGTAATGTTAGATTCGATATCCGGCCTACCTAATATGGATGCCATTCGGGCATCACCATTTAGTACCCCATTAAGGTTAACGCCGAACCCCTTCGTGAGCTGGCTCAATGAAGTAAGTCTAAGATTTTCTATAGCTACCTCCAGCACATCATCAGGTGAGGCAGAAATTGCACCATTAATTGCCACCATTTGATTGGTGTTGGAGAGCTCAAAACCTTCTATTATAGTTCTTTTTTCTTCGAACTTAATCCTCACTTTATCCTCTATTTTCCAAACACTGTTGTCAATAATTACATCAGAAGGTAAGATGCTAACTTTTGCTAAAGTATCCGTCCCAAATTCAATTAATCCGTATAAATCGAGTTGATTAGTCGCATCTTTATCAGACAATTTTAAGTTGAATGAAAGGCTGTCATCTTTTAAAGTATTTTGAATAATGATGTTTTGAACAAATATACCTCCTTCAGAGAATTCTACTTTATCTAAAGAAAAGATAGCCTCGAAAGAGTTTGAAAGTGTGTTTTGGTCAATAATGAAATTATGGAAAACCATATCATTATATTTGATGGTCTTTGCAAATCCGTTAAGCGTAACAAGGTTGTTTTGCGAATCGAATTTTCCGTTGAGCACACCTCTTTCAGGGATCCTTAGCTCAGGAATGAACAGGCCAGAGATATAATCGAAATTCTTAAGATCTATAGCGAAGTCAAAATTCTGATCCTTGGGTTTGTAGATTTTTAGAGGTAAAGACGGGATATACCTTTTTACAATTGTTTTAAATGCTGAAGGCAAGGTGGCCAAGTCATATTGTCCACGTATTCTTGCGTCGCCAACATCCGAAGTAAGTGCTAATAAACGGTTTTTTCCTATTCCTTCAGCTTTTAAAAATACGGAGTCTAGAAAGAGTGTGGTGTCTACTGTAGTAGCTCTTAAGTCTTTAAGCAAGAGCTCACCCTGAATATTATCTAAGTTGGAACCTGTGAAGTTTGTGGTGAAATCTGCATCAATCTGTACCGTATCTTTCAGCAGTTTTATTTTATGAAGATTAGCTCCGCGTATAGCTGCTGTAAAATTAAATTCGGGTAGTTCAGGGTTAAGATTAGCTAATCCCGCAAAGTTTAGTTTGAGGTTTTTATCGTTAACTAAAATGTTTCCGTTAAATACCTGGCGGTTTATTTTACCATTGATGTCTATATTACTATACCTATAGCCTTTAAAGTCGAAATATTTTACATCGGCATCCAATTTTTCGGCCAGTGTGTTGATATCGAAACCTCGGCCTTCAATATTTACCTTAAAGGTGGTGCGGTTTAAAAGGGGCTCCTCCAGCAGATTACCAATATGAAAATCAAATGCCTCTACTTTTCCTGTATATGAAGGAATTCCGGCTTTATTGAATTTCATGTTGACATCAGATTTTATTCTGCCTAAACCTGTTTTAAATTCTCCGTATGCAATAAAATCATTCTGAAAACCGGTAAATTGACCATTGAAATTAATATTTCCAAATTTATTGATGATAGGAGGAATCTGTTGTGGTTTCTTTCCCATCAATTTAGTAAAGATAAAGTCGATGTCTTTTTTATTAGTGTAAACCTGGTCGAAACGTAAATCTAAAAACGTGTTTTCCCATGATGGCAAGCCTTTAACTGTAAAGTCTCCTTTGATGTAGGTTGCTTTTCCTGCTTTTAAAGAGAGATCCCGAGCCTTAAGATTGCTTAATAAGCCTTTTATGATTCCGTTTGCCTGGATATCTAAATCCATTTTTTCCAGTGCAGGAGCAAAAAACGCGATGTCGCGGGAAGCGATTCGAGAATTTTTAAAATGACCTTCTACTCTTACTTTACTCGTGAATTCGCTAAAATCTTTAAAAGAATTAAACCTCATGCTGTAATAATCTCTTAGCAAGGTTTTAGGGGTTTCTAAAAGCAATTCTTTCAAAACTATGCTATTGGTGTCTACAATAGTTTCTGCGGTAAGATTTTTAAGGTAGAAACCACTTTTCTCCTTAAAGGTGAGTTTATTGACCTGCGCTTTAAAAAGATGATGTTTTAAATCAAGACCTTTGATGTCTGCACTTAAGTTTCGTAAATGCACATTATCATAATTAATGCCTTTTCCTGAAAATTTTTCTGCCCGATAGTTGATATACTTGAAATCCAGATTTTTGATGTTGATGTCATTCAGCGTAAGCTCAAAAGGTTTTTTCTTTTTAGTGGTATCTACAGATGTGGGGCTAAAATAATCGAGAATGAAAGAAAGGTTGGTTGTACTATCTTTATATTCTTTTAAAAAGAAGCGGCCATTTTCAAGTGATATGTAGTCTAAATCAATTTTTCTTTCTTTGATTGGAGAAAAATAGCTGATATCTACAATTAGCTTAGGAGTTTCCAGTAGGGTATCTCCTTCAAGGTCTTCTATCATTAAACCTTCCAGTACCAAAGATTTAAAAGGTTTAAGATAAAGTGAGTTGATTTCTACTTTAGTATTGAGCTCTTTGGAAAGAAAAGTTGTTGCTTTTTTTGCTGCCCATGTTTGTACCTGCTTAAATTGCAATGAAAAGATAAGCGTTGCTATCAATAAAATGAAAGCAATTAGTACATAGAGCAATATTTTGAATACTTTTTTGATATTTTTGTCTTTCTTTTACTTAAACTTCAAATTGTGGCAATTGTTCTTGGTATAGAATCTTCTTGTGACGATACTTCTGCATCTGTATGTATAGACGGAGAAGTGGTATCAAATATTATAGCAAACCAAACTATTCACAACCAGTTTGGTGGTGTGGTACCCGAACTTGCATCGAGGGTACACCAGCAAAATATTATTCCTGCCGTTCACCAGGCAATTGCGGCAGCAAAAATAGATAAAAAAGATGTAGATGCAGTGGCTTTTACACGCGGACCAGGATTATTAGGCTCTTTATTAGTAGGAACTTCTTTTGCAAAGGCCTTCGCTTTGGCAAATGATATCCCATTAATAGAGGTTAACCATATGCAGGCTCATATTTTAGCTCATTTTATTCCTAATAAAGAAGTGGGAAACTGGCAGGCACCTACCTTCCCTTTTTTATGTTTAACAGTTTCGGGGGGGCATACGCAAATAGTTTTAGTAAAAGATTATTTTGATATGGAGATAGTAGGGCAAACTTTAGATGATGCGGCAGGAGAGGCCTTTGATAAATCAGCAAAAATTCTTTCCCTTCCTTATCCGGGCGGCCCGTTAATTGATAAATATGCCAAAGAAGGGAATCCAAATGCTTTTACATTTCCTGAGCCCCAGATTCCTGAGTTAAATTTTAGTTTTAGCGGTTTAAAAACCTCGATTCTTTATTTTATAAGAGATCATGTAAAGAAAGATGAAAATTTTGTAGAAAAAAATTTGGCTGATATCTGTGCTTCCATACAAAGTCGAATAGTTTCCATTTTATTAAACAAATTGAAGAAAGCAGCCGATACTTATCAGATTAAAGATGTAGCCATTGCTGGCGGGGTTTCTGCCAATTCGGGATTGCGTAACTCATTGCAAGAGCTGGCAATAGAGCAGGGATGGAATGTATTTATTCCTAAATTTGAATATTGTACTGATAATGCTGGTATGATAGCTATTGCCGGATATTATAAATATCTTAAAAAGGATTTTGTAGGTCAGGATATTGCGCCCCTGGCAAGAATGCCTTTTTAGAATTAAAACACAGGGAGAGTTGCTAAGCTCTCACCATTTAATTTATAAAATGAAATATCTTATTGTAGGTTTAGGAAACATCGGTCCGGAATATGCCGACACCCGCCATAATATTGGCTTTATGATTTTGGATGAGCTAGCCAGGCAGGAGAATGTGAAATTTAGTAATATGCGCCTGGCATATTATACAGAAGTTTCTCATAAAGGACGCATGTTACATTTAATAAAACCTACCACTTACATGAATCTTAGCGGGAAAGCAGTAAGTTATTGGATGAAGGAGCTTAAAATACCTCTGGAAAATGTTTTAGTCGTAGTGGATGATATTGCTATTCCACTGGGATCAATTAAAATTAAGCCTAAAGGAAGTGCTGCAGGGCATAACGGACTTAAAAATATTGAATTGCTTTTAGGAACCAGCAACTATCCGCGTCTTAAATTTGGTGTGAGCGATCATTACCCGAAGGGCCGCCAGGTAGATTATGTGTTGAGTGGTTTTGATAAGGATGAGCTTATAGAATTACCTGCTTTAATAGATCGATCTATTGAGATGATTAAAAGTTTTGCTTCTATAGGGGTAGAGCTAACCATGACTAAGTATAATAATTTAAAGCTGCCGAAGGTGTGAAATTATTAATATCATCAAGGGAAAGTTTACCACAAAAGAAAATAAAAAGAGCTAACTTTTATAGTTAGCTCTTTTTATTTTCTATAACTCTTTTCTTAATCTTGCCACCGGGATACCCATTTGTTCGCGGTATTTTGCTACTGTTCTGCGGGCTATGTTATAACCTTTTTCTTTTAATATTTCGGTAAGCTTTTCATCTGCCAAAGGTTTTCTTTTCTCTTCGTTACCAATACATTCTTCCAGTATTTTCTTTACTTCTTTATTAGAAACTTCTTCACCACTTTCTGTTTGGATAGCTTCTGAAAAGAAAGATTTTAGAAGGTAAGTGCCAAATTCTGTTTGAACGTATTTAGAATTTGCTACCCTCGAAACAGTGGAGATGTCCATCCCGATTTTATCAGCAATATCTTTTAAAATCATTGGTTTTAAATAGCGTTCATCACCATCAGATAAAAAATATTCATACTGGTAATGCATAATGGCATTCATGGTTTTAAGCAAAGTCTGCTGACGTTGTTTAATGGCATCTATAAACCATTTTGCAGAATCTAATTTTTGTTTTACAAAATGAACTGCTTCTTTTAGCTTTTTATCTTTATCAGCAGATTTTTCATAATGCTGAAACATTTCCTGGTAAGATTTACTCACTCTTAATTCCGGGGCATTTTTAGAATTCAGCGTAAGCGTTAAAACACCATCATTTTTTGCAATATGAAAATCCGGGATGACCTGCATTTGCTTCATGTTTGAAACGCCTGAATCTCCGGGTTTAGGATTAAGTTTAAGAATTTCGTTCACTACATCCCTTAGTTCCTCTGAATTTAGATTTAAAGACTTCTCTAGCCTGTCGTAATGTTTCTTGGTGAATTCATCAAGATGATTTTCAACAATATCAATCGCAATTTGTATAGTCTTAATGCTGGTGTCTTTTTTTCTTAGTTGAATCAATAAACACTCCTGTAAATCTCTTGCGCCCACACCCGGAGGATCGAAATTTTGAATGACTTTTAACATCTCTTCGGCTTCTTCGTCTTCTGCAATAACGTTTTGGGAGAATGCTAAATCATCAACTAAAGAGGGGATGGGCCTTCTAAGGTAGCCGTCATCATCCAGGCTACCAATAATTTGTTGTGCGATTAAATATTCTTTGTCTTCTAGCGGGATCAGATCTAGCTGAGCTTGCAAGTTTTCGAAAAAAGTATGGTTTACAGCAATTGGAAGCTCCTTTTTATCTTCTTCATCATCATTACTATCATATTTGCTGCCGTAATCGTTTATGTTGTCGTCTTGTAAATAATCATCTACATTAAACTCATCAAAATTATCACTGTTGTCATCCCCTTTAAAATCGTCATCAGGATCTTTATCAGGATAATCTTCAACCGGATCGCTCATATCAGCTAAGCTAATATCTTCCAGTGCAGGGTTCTCTTCTAGTTCTTCCTTAATACGTGTATCAAGTGAAACAGTAGGAACCTGCAACAATTTGATGAATTGTATCTGTTGAGGAGAAAGCTTTTGTAATAATTTTTGTTGTAGGTTCTGTTTTAGCATAATAGTGAATAAGACGCAGCAAAGTTAAAGGTTGTAATCATTAATAATAACTTTTTACAAGCAAAATGTTTTTATGGCACAAATTGTTTGATGAAATTTTATAATTTAGCAATTAACTGCACAATTTTTGCAGCACTAAGATATTATTAATCTAAATTAGTTCAGCTATGGGCTTTGTAAAAGAATTTAAAGAATTTGCTGTTAAAGGTAATGTAATTGACTTGGCAGTGGGTGTAATCATAGGGGCTGCATTTGGGAGAATTGTGGGTTCACTGGTAGAAGATATTATAACTCCTGCAGTATTAACGCCCTTATTGAAGAAAGCTAATTTAACCGATTTAGACCAGCTGGTAATAGAAGGTACTGCTATTAAATATGGTAATTTTCTTTCACAGGTGATTTCGTTTTTGATTGTAGCTGTTGTTTTGTTTGTCTTAATTAAGGGAATAAACAGTTTAAAGAAAAAGGAAGAAGCTGCGCCAACAGTTACTCCTGTGCCTACTAAAGAAGAAATTCTTCTTACAGAAATTAGAGATATATTAAAAAACAAGTAAGCTGTTAAAATATCTAAAAATATATCAAATTATTTCTGATTATATTTTTGAATTTTTAAAAAACAAGCCTATATTTGCACTCTTGTTTTAAAGAGCGAAATTATTATCATATATAATCATGAAAAGAACATTCCAGCCTTCCCAAAGAAAGAGAAGAAATAAACACGGTTTTAGAGAAAGAATGTCTACCGCTAACGGTAGAAGGGTATTAGCTTCAAGAAGAGCTAAAGGCAGAAAAAGATTAACAGTATCAGACGAGCGCCGTCATAAAGCATAATTTTACTTGCTTTCATTATCTTTGATAATGAGGAAACTCCGATACTTTAATTGATTTAAATAATCGGGTAAGCAATGCAACATTTATATTTTAAAAAAGAAGAACGATTATGTAGTGAGAAGCTTTTAAGCTCACTATTTAAAAATGGTTCTTCTTTTTTGTTTTATCCTTTTCGTGTAACCTGGATTGCCAGTACAGAACCTCAAGTGTTTCCTGCACAAGTACTGATTAGTGTGCCTAAGAAAAGATTTAAACGCAGCGTAGATAGAAATCTTCTTAAAAGACGCATGCGTGAAGCTTACCGTTTAAACAAATCCGAGCTATTGTATCCTTTATTACTCGCTAATAATAAGCAGGTTCTTTTGGCCTTAACGTATGTGAGTAACGAGATTTTGGATTCTCAATACATCTCCTTAAAGATGGAGAAAATGATGAAATCTTTAGAAAAAACTATGTTTTAGCTATGGGTTTTATTAAGAAAATTTTCTCTGTGTTATTTCTTTTTTTGATCAGGATTTATCAATACATGATTTCGCCTTTATTTGGTGCAGCCTGCCGGTTTACACCAACCTGCTCTCAGTACGGGGTAGAAGCTATTAAAAAGCATGGGCCGTTTAAAGGGATGTGGTTGACACTCAATCGTATCAGGCGTTGTCATCCTTGGGGAGGTCACGGTCACGATCCTGTGCCTTGATTCTTATTTTAACTTATCTCAATACTTTATGCCACTTATTTTACATATAGAGACTGCTACTTTAACCTGTTCTGTTGCGCTTTCTGAAAACGGAGAATTACTAAATAAAGTTGAAAAAACTGAAAGGAATATTCATGCGGCTGTGCTTACTGTTTTTATTCAGGAGGTGTTATCTGTGTCAGGAAAGAAAGTACAGGATTTAGACGCAGTTGCTGTAAGTATGGGGCCAGGTTCTTATACCGGGTTAAGAATTGGGGTTTCTACCGCAAAAGGCTTATGTTATGCCCTTGATATTCCTTTAATTGCTGTTAATACATTACATGCAATGGCTAGCGGGTTTATCAATAAATGCTTTTCGGTAAATATTAATACCTTGTTTTGCCCCATGATAGATGCCCGAAGAATGGAAGTTTATGCTGCAGTTTATGATCATGAAATCAAAGAAACGAAACCCACATCTGCCATTATTGTAGATGAAAACTCATTTAGCGAAATTTTAGATAAGCATATTGTTTATTTCTTTGGAGACGGGGCTGCAAAATGTGATGAAATTTTAGGCGCACATTTAAATGCAAGAGTAATAGACGATTATTTAAATTCTGCCTCTGATATGGTAAGTGTTGCTCACCAAAAATTCGAAAATAAAGAATTCGAAGATGTTGCTTATTTCGAACCCTATTATCTTAAAGATTATGTTGCCGGTAAGAAGAAAGCAGGAAATGAATAGAAGAGTTTAATTATTTCTTTTATTACTCGCTTTTCTTCTCGAATTTATTTTGCCTTTCTCTTTTTGAGCAGCTCTCTTTTCTTTTTTACCGAGACGATATATAAAACCGGTTTCTTCATCATTTAACCCATCAACCCAATCAGCTTGCCCTATACTTTGTACTTTCTTTCCGAATTTATATGTTAAGCCAAAAAATACATTCAGATAAGTGGGGCTTTTACCAATATCCGGATCTTTAGAAATGTAGCCTTTCGTGATATAGTAAGTTGGTAATAATTTTTCGGTACCCAAATAGAACTCGGTATTAGGAGACTTAATCATAAACAACCCTCCGAAATTTAAACCAGATTGAGATTCATAAAAAGCATTTAATCCAAAATTTAAAGCTCGGTACTGATAATTATTAAGTAAAGAAAGCTGATAATTAGTAGTGAAAATTTCATAGCTGGCTGCAACAACAGGTTTGTAATTCCCAAACTGTTTGGAAGCGGCCATCTCCAACTTTGAATTTAAATAAGTAGTGTATTTACCAGAAGAGGCATTTCTATTTAACAGGGAGTCATAAGCAAGTCTAAACCTTCCATCGTAGGTAGTGTCTTTTAAGTTATTCACACTTAAATCATCATTAAAATTATAAGTGGGAGTAGATTTGTTCCATTTAATAAATCCAAAATCCTTTAAATGGGCAGTAATATATACACCTTTTTTGGAAGTGAAGGAAGAGCCTATACTTAAAGCTGCACCAGGATTTTTTATTCCAGGGATAAAAGTTTTAATACCCAGCGTATCTGTACCATAGCTGGAAACATGAGTCCCCGTTAATGATGCATAATAGTCGTTCTCCCGTATCTCAAGTGTTGAAGATGTGATGTTCGTTTTAGTATAGGTAACCCCACTAAGGAAGCTTAATTTTCCGCCAAAAGCCCACCTTTGATTATAGTTTTCCCTGTAACTGATTCCTAACTGATAGAAAGATTGGTTATCGAACTGATTGTTATAAAAATCAGGATAAATTCCAGGCCGGAAACTTTTGTAGCTGCTTGGGATGACCAGGGCAGAATTTGAAATCTGGAAATCTCCTTCGTTCCTGATTTGTAAAGACAGTCCGATTTCTCTATTGTAATCTGCGGTATGATAGATTTTAAACATTAATAAATACATGTTTAATTCAGCAGAAATATCATTGAAATTATTAACACCAGCTATCCCATTGCCTTCTATCTTATTTCCGTATATAAGGTTTTTAAGCTGTGTTTCTGCATCACCGTTAAATTTAAGGTTCCCACCAAAGCTCGGTAATAGCAGATTGATGGCATACTTATTACTTTTTTCTTTGGTAAAAGCTTTTTGTACGGGATTTTCAAAAGAATCGTATAAGGTGCCCGAGTGTAATAATGAAGATTGCTGAGCTCTGGCGTGGCCCATATATAAAAGTAATATCAGGAAAAACCTAAGTTTTTTCATGCTTAAATTTATCTAAATTTCCATATAAGAAAGCATTATTGCATCATTTTATGACTTTTATTAATAATGCTTTCTAAAAGATTAATTTTACTTAAGCTACTCGGTTAGCAAGGTGTCTAAAGCCGGAGAATCTGGTAAAGCAGGCATGTCTTTTTGGTCCTGAGGAATTTTACTCATATAGAGGTTAGTGAAAAATTTGTCTTTATCCGCACTGAATTGGATAGATAGGCCATAGATATTCTTCCAGTTGAAATTCTCTCCCTTATATTCTTTATAAACGTCTCTGCTTAAATAAGAGCTGATGATGCTTTTTGCATTGCTGTTATGAATGAAATAAAAGATATTTCCCTGGTTAGAAAGGTATTGCTGGAAGGAAATGTTCTTATCTGTTCGGCTTAAAAAATCCTGATTATCATAGTTTTTTAGAAACCGTTTAATTGCTGATATATTATTACAAACAATTAAATGATTTTCTATGACAGCGTAATATGGTCTTTTAAAGCTTTTAAAAGGGTCTCCCAGGTAATAATATAAAATATCAGAATCATCAAATCTTCTGATTGTACCTTCTGTTTCTGAGCTGATAGTAGAAAGTATAAATGAAAGTCTGCTGATGTTTTTTGTTTTTACAATACCTAATTTATCTCCAGATGCGATTTGTATGATACCGAATTCTTTTCCTAAAGTTTGAGGAAGCTCTTTTTCTATATTTATAGAGTGCTTTTGAGCTATGCTCTTAAGTTGTGAAGTTCGTTTACTTGCTTCATTACGTTGAAGGAATACTTCGTTTAAATCCTCTTTAAATTTAGCTGGATCAGAAACATAATAAAAAAGGTAAGAGGCCGCATCATAAGGCAGAAGGTTCATCAAAGTGCTCTTTCCTGGTTCTTGGTTAAGGAAAATGTTTGCATAATTTTTTTTATCACCAGTAAGTTCAGTAATTCCGCTAAACATAAAAGCATTTGACTGGTAGTTGATATTTAAACTGGAAAATGCATTAAAAGACTTTAAAGCAGATGTTTCTGCTGGATTACCTTTTCTGGAGAAATTACTTAATAACTGATGCAGGTTATTGTAATTGATATAGAGATTTGCAATGGCATTTTTATTTCTGATTTCAGAAAAACCATTTTCTTTTGGAAAGAATGTGTTTCCTGTTTTTTCTTTTTTTCCTAAGGTCAAATTCAGTAAGCTCTCCTCAAAACTACCCACAATCATAGATTTATAAATAGAAAAAAAGAATTTAGACTGGTTGCTAAAAGAAATTGTATATAGAGTGTTTTTGCCTTTTTGTAGCTTTTCAATTTTGTATTTTGAAGATAATAACTGAATGATATCCTCAGAGTTTTCTAATTGTTTTCTTGTCAAAGGAACCAATACCAATAGATCAGCCCGATGCTTGGCAGTTTTATGAAGAGAGAAAAATAATTCGTTTTCTGATAAATGAGGGCTGAAAAGCTCGTCATCCACGAAAATATTCTTAAGCGCCTTTAAATGCTCAATATCTTTTTTACCAATTACATCACTAAATAAGGTAAAGTCTTTAAAAATGTCGTAAAAAGATTCCTCGTTTTTGTATTCGAATATTAAAGAGGCATCATCAGGGATTACAGAAAAAACTTTATCAACAGATTTTTCTGAAGAGTTGATGTCTTTAAAGTATAACCAGGCAACAGCAAATACACCTATTAATAAGAAGGAGATCGTAATAATGATTTTTTTCATCTTTAAAGATTCTAAAATTTGAAATGGCGACCTGATAAAAGGCCTCATTATTTAATTTTCTACGGCAAAAATAGATTTTTCGGACCAAGCACCGAAAATTGATTGCATCTTTCTTAAATTAGCAAACGATCTTTAGAATTATGAACAAGAGAATTATTATTACAGCAGCTGTTTTTGGGGCTTTGGCGGTAGCTTTTGGTGCATTTGGGGCTCATTTATTAAAAAAAATACTAGATGCCGACCATTTGAATACCTGGCAAACAGGAGTGCTGTATCACTTTTTTCATACTTTCGCTTTGCTTTTTCTTAGCACTTTTGCCCGTTACAAAAATAATCTGATTAATTTTTCTTCGTATTGTTTCACCTTCGGAATTATACTTTTTAGTGGCTCTTTGTATGTATTGTCTTTAAAAGATTATTTCAATTGGGAAGGTATTGGTTTTTTAGGTCCAATCACACCTATAGGTGGGATGTTGTTTATATTAGGTTGGTTAAGTCTATTACTGGCAGCTGTAAGAGATAAATGATAGATTTTGAAGATACAGGTAGCACTAGAGAAACTTATTTTACAGAAGTAATTCTTCCTTTAGCGATCTCTAAATTATATACTTACCGTGTTCCCGCTGCTTTAAATAACGAGGTAGAGATAGGCAAAAGGGTAGTAGTGCAATTCGGGAAGAGTAAAATTTATACAGCAATAATAGCTGGTATTTCAAAAACCGCTCCGTCTAGTTATGAAGCTAAATACCTTATTGATGTAATTGATGAGAAACCTATCGTCAACGACTATCAATTAAAGTTGTGGAATTGGATTGCAGAATATTATATCTGTAGCCTTGGCGAAGTAATGGCGGCGGCTTTACCTTCCGCATTGAAGCTGGCCAGCGAAACAAAAATTATCCTCAATAAGGATTTTGAAATTGATAAAGCAGAACTGAACGATAAAGAATACGTTTTATTGGAAGCGCTGGAAATTCAGCATGAACTTACCATCAATGAAATCTCCAGGATACTGGGGCAAAAAACGATATTTCCTATCCTAAAAAGCCTTTTAGAAAAGAAAATAATCTTTATATCTGAAGAGCTAAACGAGAAATTCAAGCCGAAAAAAAGCAGGTTCATCACGCTCAGTAGTTTTTATGATGATAAAGAAAATTTAAAGGCTCTATTTGGATTATTGGAAAAAACTCCAAAACAGCTGGATGCACTATTAGCCTATTTAAAACTTTATAAAGATAATGTGAAAATAAGCCGCACAGTTTTGGCGGAAACAGCAGGAGTAAGCGCAGCAGTGATTAAAGCACTGATAGATAAGAATATTTTTGAGGTTAAGGAAGAAATCATCAGCAGGTTTTTACTAGATGGTATAGAAACAGAGAATTATTTTGAATTAAGTGAAGAACAGCGGAGTGCTTTGGATGAAATAGAACAAAGTTTTCTGGAAAAAAAGGTTACTCTGCTTCATGGAATTACTTCATCCGGCAAAACACAAATTTACATCAGGTTAATTGAAAAGTATCTGGCTGAAAATAAACAGGTGCTGTATTTATTGCCTGAAATAGCCTTAACTGCCCAAATTGTAGAACGTTTACAATACTATTTTGGAAACCAAATCGCGGTCTATCATAGTAAATTTAATGATAATGAGCGGGCAGAAATTTGGCAAAAGGTTTTAAATAATGAGGTGAAGATTATCTTAGGAGCAAGATCTGCTTTGTTTTTGCCTTTTAAAGATTTGGGTTTCGTAATTGTGGATGAGGAGCATGAGGCTTGTTATAAGCAATATGATCCTGCACCTCGTTACAATGCTCGTGATGCCGCAATAGTTTTAGGGAATATTTGGTCTGCTAAAGTTCTCCTGGGCTCAGCCACACCTTCTATTGAAAGCTATTTTAATGCAACCAGCGGGAAATATGGTCTGGTGAAGCTGAGTACACGTTTTAGTGGAGTTCAGCTTCCAGAAATAGAGGTGGTAAGTCTATCTGAACAACGAGCTAAGAAAACCATAATTGAAAACTTTAGCAACACTTTATTAGAAAATTTATCAGCAACAATAGCCAATAAAGAACAAGCAATACTCTTTCAAAATAGAAGAGGCTATGTACCAGTTTTGGTTTGTAAAACCTGTGGTAATACACCAAAGTGCATTAATTGTGATGTGAGCTTAACCTATCACAAGGCGTCTGGAAAGTTGCATTGCCATTATTGTGGCTATAAAGAAGATAACTTAACAGATTGTCCTGCCTGCGGCTCTAAACATATAGAGTATAAAGGTTTAGGGACCGAGAAAGTAGAAGATGATTTAAAAACTATAATGCCTGAGCTTAGATTAGGCAGGTTGGACTATGATACAACCAGAAATAAAAATTCACACCAGCATATTATCACAGATTTTGAAGAGAAAAGGCTTGATGTTTTAGTGGGTACACAAATGGTTGCCAAAGGTTTGGATTTCGATAACGTCACTTTAATTGGAATTATAAATGCCGATAGCATGTTGCAGTTTCCGGATTTTAGAGCTTACGAAAGAAGTTTTCAAATGCTCTCGCAGGTTGCGGGCAGGGCAGGCCGAAGAGATAAACAGGGCAAGGTGATCATTCAAACATACGATACAAAACATCGTATTATCAAACAAATAGTAAATAACGATTTTGAAGGAATGTATGTGGATGAAATGCGGGAAAGAAAACAGTTTAATTATCCTCCCTTTTTCAGGATCATCCAAATTGATATAAAGCATAAAGATTTTGCCAATAACCAGTACATAGCAGAACAATTTGCTAAAGAACTTAAAAAGACATTAGGGAATTTGATTATCGGTCCGCAAACACCATTAATTGGCAGGATTAGAAATTATTATATCCAAACCATTTTAATAAAAATCGATTTGGAAAATCAATCAATCCCCAAAATAAAAGAATTTATTAAAGAAGAAATAGGGAAATTTGAGGCTAATAAATCCAATAAAGGAGCCTATATGGTTATTAATGTAGATCCTTATTGATTACCGAAATTAAATTGCAGACCCAACATCCCGACAGGTTGGTTGTAAAATCCCCATCGCTTATAGTTGTCTATAGTTACAGAGCCTGCAGTGGTTTTAGTCTCTTTATCATGGCTGTAAAGCATGTCTATACCTGCTTCTGCGCTAAAGGTTAATTGCGAATTTATTAAATTTACTTTAACCCCTAAAAATGGATAAATAACCCCGCCATTTTTTTGGATTTCAACATTGTAAAGTGCTGCGTTTGCCTGGTCGCTGGAAATTCCGGAAAAGCTTGTTTTTTTGAATCCTAAATCTAAACCATAAAAAGGTTGTACCGTTCCATAAATGATATTTCGCTCGAAACCAAATTTTGCAGTAAATTGTTTAAACTTCCCATTAACTGTTTCACAATCTTTGCAAATGTTTTTAAAAGAGTAATCATCATTAGTATATCGTGAACCCAAAATTCTATAACTAATCTGATTGTCGTTAAATTTAAAAATTAATCCATTTATAAATGCAGATCGGTAGTTGTCTGAACTTCTAACTTCGTTTAGTAATTTAGGATACTCGCCATAAGAGAACAAGTTGAAGCCAGCACTGTAAGAATAATTATTCTGAGATTGGGAAAAACCAACCTTGGTAATAATAGTAAGGAAAAAAATAATAGTAAAAACTCTCTTCATTTATATGGTGGGTATCAATTTACAATCATAATTTTATTCATCTTCTCCTAGGTACCTTTCTTACTGTAGATATGAGAATAAGGTTAACTAGTTGATAATAGTGTTATAAGGCGATTTGTTTGTATTTTATTTATTCTCACATCAGCAACTATTAAAAGTACTCGAGATAACAATAATAATACCAATTTGTTATTAGAACTTATGCTTTAAATCGATTGAATATATATTACCCGAAAGACATTTAAGTCTTCAATACTTTTGTAAAAAATCTTTGCCTTCTTAATTAAAATAAGGATAGTATTAAATACTGAAGTGCATGTCTTAAAATAAAGAAATTATTCTTCTAAATATTTGTATTGATATTCTGATACTTATCGGGTTTTGAAAATAAAGATTAGTCGTAATGCTAAGAAAATACCTTTATATTCAATCCAGATTCTATTTTTGTAGCATAATGGCGTATAAATTTGTCGACAATTATCGTGAAAAAGGTTCCAGGAAAAAGCTGGTAGAAGAATTAAGGAGTAAAGGGATTTCTGATGAAAATGTTTTGCGGGCAATAGGTGTTGTAAAAAGACATTATTTTTTTGATGAAACGTTTTGGAATCAGGCATATTTAGATAAAGCTTTTCCAATTGGGGAGGGACAAACAATTTCTCAACCCTATACCGTGGCCTATCAAAGCGAGTTGCTTCATATAAAAAAAGGTGATAAGGTTTTAGAAATTGGTACCGGTTGCGGCTATCAAACTTGTGTACTGTTAGAATTGGGAGCAAGGGTTTTTACTATCGAAAGGCAGGAAAAATTATATGAAAGAACAAAACAGGTTTTACCTTATATTGGCTATCAGGCAGAATTTTTTTTAGGAGACGGCTCAAGGGGAATTGCAAAACATGCACCTTACGATAAAATTATTGTAACTGCTGGTGCACCAATGGTGCCAGAAATCTTGCTTAAACAGCTTAAAATAGGAGGAATTTTGGTGATCCCGGTTGGAGATGCTAAATCACAAAAGATGGTTACCGTTTTAAGAGTTTCCGAAAATGATTTCGATAAAATAGTATTGGATACTTTTAGGTTTGTGCCTTTACTAGGAGATCAGGCCTGGTAATTAAATTAACCAGAAAATAAGTGTGATTATTGCAGGTAAGGCCTGGACAAAGAAAATTTTCCTGCTTGCAGATAAAGCACCGTAAATACCGGCAATAATTACGCAACCAAGAAAAAATAAGGCAATATTGGTTTTCCAGACAGGGTCTTCTATAAAAAATGTCCATATTAATCCTGCAGAAAGGAAACCATTATATAATCCCTGATTTGCGGCTAAACCTTTAGTAGGTGTAAACAAATCCGCAGGCAACGCATTTTTGAAAACCTTTTTGCCCGTTTTCTCCCATGAAAACATTTCCATCCATAAAATATACAAATGTTCTATTGCAACAATTGCAATAAGAATCTCTTTTATAGTTTGCATACTATCGTGGTTTAAAATGGGTAGAACAAATATACTTATTAACGGCCTTTCATAGCTTTATCCATTTCTCTTTTTACATCTTTTTCTTTTAACGATTCCCGTTTATCAAAAGATTTTTTTCCCTGAGCTAAAGCGATATCCATTTTAGCAAAGCCTCTTTCGTTAATGAAAATTCTTAGGGGAACAATAGTTAAGCCCTTGTCTTCTCCTTTAACCATTAGTTTTTTGATCTCTTTTTTATTGAGTAATAATTTTCTGTCTCTTTTAGCTTCATGATTATAAAACGAACCATGCGAATATTCTGATATATCTATGTTTATAGCATATAATTCGCCATTTATAAAAGAACAGAAAGCATCCCCTATATTGGCTTTCCCCTGGCGAATAGATTTAATTTCGGTACCTAAGAGTTTAATTCCGGCAGTAAATTTTTCTAGAATGGTATATTCAAAAGTCGCCTTTTTGTTTCTTATGTTTACGCTGGATGTGATTTTGTTAGACATAGACTGCAAATATCAG
Source organism: Pelobium sp. (assembly GCA_045629485.1). GTDB lineage: Bacteria > Bacteroidota > Bacteroidia > Sphingobacteriales > Sphingobacteriaceae > Pseudopedobacter. The sequence goes on from JAZQRF010000352.1 coordinate 22,842, forward strand.
AAAATTAAGTGAATGCTATAATTATATGTAAATTAAGTATTGGGGATGGTTTTTGTTTTAATTCCTGACAAACAGTTGTCGCAGATAATGAATAAATTTACAGTTGAAATAAATAAAGCCTGTAACAACTTCATTGAATGAATGACGATAGCCTGAAAAAATTTAACCGCACTGTTGCTATTTTAACTCAATTACAATCTAAACGCATTGTTAAAGCACAAGATTTAGCCGACAGGTTTAGAGTTAGTTTAAGAACTATATATCGGGATATAAAAACCCTGGAAAGCTCTGGTGTGCCTATTATGAGCGAAGCCGGAGTTGGTTATATGATTATGGAAGGGTATAGGTTACCACCGGTAATGTTTACCAGGGAAGAGGCAAGCAGTTTATTAACAGCAGAAAAGCTGATGCAAAAATTTACAGATAGGAGTATTGGTGCATTTTACGAAACTGCAATGATCAAGATCAAATCTGTACTTAAAAATTCAGATAGAGAATGGATAGATGTTTTAGATAATCAGATCGCTATTCATCCGGCTCAGCAGTTATTTAATGAAAATATTCCTGATGCTCTGGAAATTGTTTTAGAAAGTATTGCAGAAAAACGTCAGTTGATCCTTGCCTACAAATCTTTGTCTGATGAAGTTACAGAAAGAATTATTGAGCCCGTAGGGGTTTTTCATGAATATAATTTTTGGTATATGCTCGGTTATTGTTTGTTAAGGAATGATTATCGTCAGTTTAGAACCGACAGAATGTACGGGATTAAAAGAACTCCCAATAAATTTTCTAAAAAACACGGAAAACTCGCAGATTACAGAAAGGATTTTAACCATCACCCTAAAGTGAAAGTACGGCTCCTTATTGATAAAAAGATTGTTAAACATATTGCTAATACTAAAAAGCATTATGGCTTTATTTCTGAAACAGAAACTAATGAAGGGATAGAAATGACTTTTATGACTTCAGAGATTGAACAGGGGTTTCCTAGATGGTTCCTGATGATTGGCGACTATGCCTCTATTCTTGAACCTGAAGAATTGAAAGAAAATGTAAAGGTACTGATAGCTAAA